>CAYOCJ010000001.1:633181-633461 GCA_964402565.1 uncultured Gammaproteobacteria bacterium
ACCACTGAATTACTCCCCCACAAGTAACCGCACGGTTGCGATTACTTATTTTCTTTATGCATCGTGTGCTTCTTGCACCACGGACAAAACTTCTTGATATTCAAGCGTTCTTTGACCGTCTTCTTATTCCGCTTCGAGTAGTAGTTAATGTGTCGGCATTCGCTACATTCGAGCTTAATCAGGTTATCCTGTGACATACGTATACGTAAGGCTGTTAATTAGATATGGAGCCGTTGACCAGGATTGAACTGGTGACCTCATCCTTACCATGGATGTGCTC
>CAYOCJ010000002.1:0-475324 GCA_964402565.1 uncultured Gammaproteobacteria bacterium
CTTAGGCATGCCGCCAGCGTTCATCCTGAGCCAGGATCAAACTCTCATGATAATGTCCAGAAGGACATTGAAATTCCACGTGCTTGGCCGAGTCACCGAAGTGATACGGACTATCGCCTCGCCCTGGCGGGCGAAACGAATGAGCGCGTGAACATGTTACCAAAGTATATCCCGAAGGATATCTTCAGCCTTAGAATTGATGGAATCAGTTTGTACTGATAGAAACCTGTCACTTGTCAATTGTTGATGATTTGCGCTGTCAAATTGTCAACGAACGGCACGGGTCTCTTCTCTGGAAAAAAAATCGACAGACATACTCGGACTTTGCGCTACATTGAATATGTACTGTCTCTACAACAACGCTTCTAAAGGTAGTTTAGTATGCTGCTGTCGTTTTTCTTAACTTTTAAAGAGAAACCATTGCGTTCAATAGTTTAAAGTATTTTGGATAAGCTGTCAAGCCCGCTACATGAAGCGGGCGGCAAGGCCCTGCGAGCTTGCTTTCAAGGCCTTTTTCTTAACCAAAAGCGCAGCGAATCCTTGGTATGTCGCATAACAGCCAATGGCGGAAAGGGTCATGAGTATTGGGAGCCCGAAGATGTCCCGAGTGATCGTGTAGCCGATATAATCAGCATGAATGAAGCTCGGACCTAGTGGCCAGGCGAATACCCAGAAGTACAAAAACCGCCTCACTCCCGTATCTCCGACATACTGACGAAGCATAATGATCCCGATGAGCACGAAGAGTACATCCCATGGATAGGCAAGCGTCGTATTATTCAGCCAGACTCCGGGAGAGAGCGTTCCGGGATGTGATTGGAATAAATACGCGAATGGCGTGAAGGATAACCCCAGAAAAGCCTGAGCGCTCGAAACGGCGGCGGCTGGATTATAGGTAAGGAAGAGCGTTATGAAATGCAAAAAATAATTCAAGAGATAGTAACCGATCCGTTCATGCATCGTATGATACAGCGTAAAGACGCTCAGGTAGTCGAATCTACTCTTGGTCAATTGCGGCATGACGAGAGCCCCCATATGAGAAAGTAGGAGTATATGCTCCTGTGACTGAACATAGACTAGCACTATAGGTACTGCGAGCAGAGCCGCGCAACCTATGATGCCAAACACTGATCGTATAGAAATTTGTTTTCTGAAAGACCACCAATAGCCAAGCAACATGAGCGGTACCCACAGCACTGATGCGCCATAGGTATAGAGCATCAAGGCGCACAGGATGCCGACACATATGATCTGCCAATCTTTCGGATGCGCACGATGCTGCTCAAGTAGCACCAAAGTCCCCAAGCAGAGCGCTGGCGCAAGAAAAGCGTTAAATCCTATCGATGAAGCCATCACACTCCATGGCCAGATGAGGCTATTAATGACTGCGATACAGGCGACGGTCCGGTTGACCCAGCGAGCTAATAGTATAGAGAGCAGCCACCAGCCACATACCTGTGCTAGCAACACGATCATTCGAATAGCAATGAGCGGCTGCACTTTGCACCAGCGGATCAATGGCAATGCAAGATAGGCAAGTGTCACATTCTCTCCCCAACCGAATCCAACGAACTGTACTGGAAGATACGAGAGGTGAATACGCGATGCTTCCTTAATCAACTCCAACTCATCGTCCAGGGCAGGGACCTGGGTAATGATCCAAAGACGGATACTCAGCGTCAGAATAAAAAAAGCTATGAGCACGATCAGCCCATAGACTTTGGGACGCGTGGGCTTGTCGAGGACCATAGCCGAGCTATGCCTTCACGGCATCATGCAGCTGTTGCAGTCGTTCGGCCACATGATCATTGTCGATGAAACTCCCGACCGCGAAGCGGCTTGCTCCAGCATTCATAAGCTGCTTGATACTTGTCGGTGTCACACCGCCATCGACCTCTATCTGAACCTCGGGATGCGCGCCGTGAAAGAGCGCGATGTGCTCGACGACATCATGGCGGAACGGACTGCCATTGGCACCAGGCTCGACCGTCATGAACATCACGCCGGAACATTTACCAACGACCTTCGAGAGGAATTCGACCGGTGTGTCAGGATTGATCGCGGCGAAAGCCTTCTTACCCCAACTCAGTATGAGCGCCAATGCGTCATGCGTCCCTGATGATTCACAGTGGACGATGATACTTTCGACCCATGGCCTGTTCCATTGGGCGATAGCATACTTCTGCAGATCAACCATCAGATGCACTTCGAAATTGAGTGTAGTGTTCAGCGATTCGATCAATCGAGGATCCGCGATGCTTTCGCCGGCGATGAGCGAATTATCTATCACATCCAGTTGGGCAAGCTGAATATGCGGAGCTAATGCATGGATGCGATCAGTGAATGACTTGTTATCGCGTGCTAGTACTGAGGGCGCTATGGAGATCATCGTTCGATGCGTTGTATCTTCTTAATACGCCGGAGATGCCGTGATGCTTTCGATGGCTTGGTGGAAAGCCATGCGGCGACGATACGCTTTGCCTTCTCGACGGCGGTTTCCCATGATGACAGGACCAGGACATTCGCATGATCATCCTCACGAGATTTTTTCGCAGAGAAGATGGTCGTCACGAGAGCCGCGCGGATGCCTTTCACTTTATTCGCGGTGATGGCCATACCATGTCCGGAACCGCAGACCAAAATGCCCAGATCGCTCTCCCCTATTTTCCTCGCGACACGAAGCGCATAGTCAGGATAATCATCACCTTGGACATGATGCAAAGCTCCCAAATCCTTGAATGGGATTTTGTGCTTCTGTAGATACGTCTTTAGCTCTTCTTTGAGCCAAAAACCATTATGGTCAGCGCCAAGATAGATCATGGAATTAGTATACACGAGCTGTAAAAAGGTGTCTAAAGACCATCGCAGCGAAACTCAGCGGGACGACGGTATCTGGTATATCTGTATATACGGGCTACTCGAGACGAGGGGTAGCTTTTGCAGCACTTCGGCCAATCTATAGTTCAAGTAGCTGAACACCGGATATGCATCGGGCGATCGCCGTATCTCCGAGGTAAAAGGAAGCAGAGTCGGCACAGCAATATGCGTCATACCATTCTGCTGCAAAGCAGTGATGAGGCTGTCTGTGGTAGAGTAGCGCATCGCATAGTCAAACCAATCATGATCATCCAGGTAATTATTAACATAGATATGTTGAGCATTCCCATCGATAGCGGGATAGAAAGGATAGTTATCATTGGCCGCTATATTGAAAAGCACATAGTTCGAATCTTGTCGCTTCAATGCGTCAATCGTCTGAGCGACCTTGAATCCCTCTAGGTTATGTTGGCCCGCCAGATACTGCTGATCATTCGCGAGCATCAGTGTGGCATTCCGCACAGTTCCTGTGTGCAATGTCTGGACATAGGCGATCAGTAGTAAGAGCAACACCAGATAAGCCAGGCCACTATACTTGAGCTGGTCGAGATAATAAGCAAGCATCAGTACCAGCAGCGGAAAAAGAAAGTATAAGTAATGCAGCCAGCTCACCTGCATGAAATGCCATGCAAGATATGATGCTGTCGCAGCGAGAGCCAATTGTACAACAAAAGCATTCCGCTTCTTCAGAAGCGCGGCGGCACCAATAAGCAAGACTATCGGCCCCAGATAATCGACTGGCCAGCTACGCGTGACCAGGCTCGGCATCAGTAGCTGCGTCAGCCCACTCTGATCAATGTGTACTGTCAGATAATTCAGGGATTGCAATTCAGCGTAATAGTTCTTCTTTACAGCCGCGAACGCCTGACTGCTAGGCGCGGCGGCTTGCTGCGAGATCGAAAGAAATGGATACATGGGGCTGCCATACCGCAGCATATTGTATATACCCCATGGTGCGAAAGCTATGGCAGCGAAAAAACACATAATAACAATGCCTCTTACTTTCTGCTTGATGGTGTCTGATTGAAAAAGTAGGAGCACTATAAGCGCCGGGATGAGAAGAAGAGCGCTATATTTTACCGCGAAGGCACTGCCTACAAAGAAGCCAGCGACAGCGAACGATCGACTGGAACGCTCATGACTCACAGTGAGTACAAGCGCTAGAGCTACGGTGGTGAACAACAAGAGCAAAGCATCAGGACGGACGCTATAGAGCATGAAATCATTCATCAAGAGAATGGTGAGCAAGATACATGACCAGAAAGCTGCGCGCGGTTTCAAACGCGAGACCGCGATACAAGCGAGAACGGCTGTCGTAAGTAAGAACAAATAGCTATTGAGTATCGCTATGGCCGGACGATACAGCTGCGCTATTGGAAGTATCAGATAGGTGCTGGCAAAGGAGATTTGATTCACCGGAGAGATAAACTGCGTATAGCCACCATTCGTTAGGAATGTCAGCGGCACATTGAGATAGGTCTGCCAATCATCGAGCGAAAGGCTTGGATAGGTATAGTATCTGAACAGCAAGAGCGGCCCGAAGAGAACTGCAAGTAATCCTACTGTATACCACAGCGCTCGAGCATCTCCTATCTGTGATGACAAAGTGACCGTATGTATTTTTAACAGTAACGATTGCAGCCTAAGGCGATCCATCCAGATGAAATAGAGCGTGAGTACGGCGAGTATGATTGGAGCGATTGACAGTATGTGCAACAGGGAAAGAATAAAATATAGGAGTATGAGCATATACAAGCCGATGCCAAGCGTGACAAAAAATCCCATCGCTCTATCTAATTCCAGACCGATCCTGCGTGTGGCCCGCAGACCGAGCGCATAGGCGAAGAGAGTAAGCCAAAGGTAGAGCAGATGCACTATACACACATTGCATATGATGGCGACCACTCCTCCCACCATGGTATACAGATCACGTGAAACTGAACCGACTATCAATATATACAGATACACTGCTGCGTAGAATGACACTGTATACGCGACACTGAAGCCGATCAATCGCCCTACATTGATCTTAATGGTTACGGCTCGATCCATCCCACGAAAGGCCGAACGAATGATCGCATATAGTATCAAAAAAACGAGCAGCAACATCCCGATGCTGACGCAGATAACCTTGAATTGGAGCAGATCAGGTGGCCGCGCTCCACTCAATCCGAAGTACACAATAAAAAAAACAAGCGCGACGCCAGCAAAAATGAACTCCTTGAAATCTTCTGGAGATAGACGGATCTTTCTCAACATACAAAGACTAGTTCTCTACAACACTTCTACGCCGAGCATGCTTCGCGCGCCACGCCGCTATGTTCCGATGATCGCCCGAAACCAATACCTTCGGTACGCGGTACTTTTTCAGATATACTTCCGGCTTCGTATAGTGCGGATGCTCTATATTCGTGGCGCCTTGGCGGAAATCAGCGAATGATTCATGCAGGATAGATTCTTCTTTACCGACCACACCCGGCAGCATGCGCGCTACCGAATCAACGACGCATGCCGCTGCTAATTCACCGCCGGTCAAAACAAAATTACCAAGCGACAGCTTCTCATCAATGAAATGATCGATCCGCGCATCAATGGCCTCATAACGACCGGCAATAAGAATAAGTCTGTTGTATTTTGAAAGCCGTTTGACAGCCCGTTGATCGAAGGTCTTCCCGCGTGGCGTCAGTAAGATAACGCGCGTATCTTTTGCTCTACGTTTATAGAGAGCTTTGAGGGCACGATGCACGACATCCACGCGAATGACCATTCCTGCTCCACCGCCATAGGGCGTATCGTCGACGCGATTATGTTTGTTCTGCGCCCACGCGCGAAGATCATAGTTAGTAATCTTGATCTTCTTATTGTTCTGAGCGCGACCAAGGATGGAAGACTGATAGTATGTCTCCAGAGCATTCGGAAATAAACTTATAATATCAAAACGCATACGTGTAGTATACTATGGCCGGACACAAAAACAATGCCGCCCCGCACTACTGTGCGGGGCGGCCTGCTCTATATACCTTACAATTTGAGATCTGCGACTGCTTCATCGACGGATGACGCACGGTCCTGTCGTGGTTCGCGAGGCTCACGTGGTTCACGTCGCTCGCCCATTCGTTTTGAACCCTCTGGTTCGAAAATCTTCAGATTAACACGAGCATTATTCTTGGCGCCAATGACGCGAAGCAATGTTCGGAGGCTTCGTGCAGTCTGACCTTCACGGCCAATGATCTGGCCCATGTCGGTCGGATTCACCTTAAGGATTAAGAGAACACCCATCTCATCGATCGTCCGCTCGACCTGTACGTCATTCGGGTTGTCAACCAACCGTTTGACAACGTACTCGAGGAACTCTTTGTCTTGTTCGGGCATCTGATTCGTAACGTTAATACTTATGGTATAAGGTACTGCGCAGTAGTATCCGTATGACCTGTACGGGCATCACTGCGTGGTGACTTTAGTATAGCAAGTACTACTCCACTGTCAAAAAACGAGCTTAAGCAGCCGACGCCTGTTCTGTCGGGGCAGCTTCTTCTGAGGCTGGCGCCTCAGCAGCAGGAGCTGCGGGCTGATCCGCTTTTTCCTTCTCAGCCTTCTTCTCATCCAACTTGGCCTTGCGCTTCGTCGAAATATGAACGACTTTACGTCCAGCATCAGCTTGAATGATCTTATGCTTCAGGAGAAGATTATAGACCGTATCTGACGTGCCTGCGCCCAGCGTCAACCAATGGCTGATGCGATCAGCTTTCAGCACTGCCTCTTTCGTATGTGGATTATAGTGACCAAGAAGCTCCAAGTAGTGGCCTTGGGTATCTTTCTGCTTCTCAGAAACTATGATGCGGAAGAATGGCTTCTTCCGTTTACCGACACGAGAAAATCGTATTGTCAGCATAGTAATTTATTACTGGTAATTCTCTCTTTTCACTTGCATCAAGTGCGCGCCGCATGAAAAGAATAATGTATCTTGTTGTACTTCTGGTTCGACCGATGATTCGACTGTACCCACTGAGCAAAGGATTGTCATGAGTATATCGAAAGACCGAAGTTTCAGTATACTACCTGCTTTGACTCAGGCTGTCAACCCATTAAGGGTTTTAATTCTATATGCTAGCTAGCTATACAAAACACTAAGCCTCGTGTTATACTATAGCCATTCAGTATGCAAAAAATCACGAAAGCTATCATTGCTGTTGCTGGAGCTGGGACTCGCTTCCTGCCAGCGACAAAATCCATGCCTAAAGAGATGCTTCCGATCGTCGACCGACCGATTATTCAGTTGGTCGTTGAGGAATTGGTCGAGGCAGGCATTACTGACATCATACTCGTTACTAAATGGGACAAAAAGCCTCTCGAAGATTACTTCGACCGCAGCCTGGGGCTCGAACAGGATCTGGCAAAAGCAAAGAAGACTGAGCTCTTAACTAAGGTCAAAAGGGTCTCTGAAATGGCGAATTTCATCTATATTCGGCAGAAAGGTCCCTATGGCAATGGGACACCCGTGTTGTCTGCCGCGAGCCTTGTCGCCAATGAACCTTTCGTCTTCGCCTGGGGAGATGATCTGGTCAGATCGAAAGTATCTTTCACGAAACAGATGATCGATGACTATAGCAAAACCGGCCATCTGATGATCGGAGTCCAGAAAGTGCCCAAGAAAGATGTGCATCGCTATGGCATCGTGAAACTACATAAGAACAGCATGCAGCTTGCCGACATTGTCGAAAAACCATCCATCGAGGAAGCGCCATCACAATACGCGGACTTCGGCCGCATGATCCTGAATCAGGATATCATTTCAGTCTTGCAGAAAACGAGACTCGGCAAGGGCCGTGAACTGTGGATCGTCGACGCGATCCGTGGCTATATCAAGGCCGGCGGCGCGTTCTTCGCGAAAGCCATTACCAATGGTGAGTGGCTAACCACCGGAGATCCTCTGAACTTCATGAAAGCCTATCTCGAGTACGCCATGGACTATCCAGAGTTACGCGCCTATCTCAAAAAGAAAAAGTTCTAACAAACACAACACATGGATTCCAAATATATCCTAATTCCTGTCGCCATCGGGGGCCTCATCCTCGCGGTACTTGTATACTTTACGGTCGTCCAAATCACCAACAGCGGGAAAGCGAAAAACTATCCTCCGGTCGTCCTCCAGTATTGGGGCGTCAATGAAACACCCGAAGACATCTCGCTCCTCACGAAAGCATATACAGCTCGCCATCCGAAGATCAGCATCAACTACCGAACATTCCGTGAGGATGAGTATAAGCAGAAATTGCTCGAGGCATGGGCCTTGGGTCAGGGGCCGGATATGTTCATGATCCCTTCTACGAAGATCCGCGAATTCATGAAATTCATCACGCCGATGCCGGCGACCATGAACTCTCCGGTGCAATACCAAAAAGGTACCATCAAAAAAGAGACCGTCGATGAAGTTCGCGCCTACCCTGGGCTCACGCCAAGTGATATCAAAAATACCTTCCTCGATGTTGTCTCGAATGACGTGGTCATTGACAACAAGATATGGGGACTTCCCTATAGCGTCGACACACTCTCGGTCTACTATAATCGTGAGATGCTGAAAAACGCGAATATCCCACTTCCCGCCAAGAGCTGGGAAGAGTTGATCGCGCAAGCGCCCGCCATAACGAAGCTGGATTCCAATGACACTATTGTGCAGTCAGCTATCGCGATGGGAACGACGAATAATATACCAACCGCCCTTGAGATCATCATCAACCTCATGATGCAGATAGGCGTGCATATCAGTGACGCTTCCGGTCCGCTCTTCCATACCAATCCAGACAGCCTGAAAGCTATTGATTTTTTCCTGACCTTTGCCCAAAAAGGTCTTTCAAATTACTCCTGGAACAAGGATCTCCCTGATGCTTTTGATCAATTTACCTCAGGGAAATTGGCTTACTTCATCGGGTATCCTTACCACGCGAATCTCATTAAACAAGCTAATCCGCAGCTCGACTTCGATGTCATACCGATGTTCCAGACAGCAGGGGCCGAAAATCCGCCAAGTTATGCGTCTTACTGGGTTACCGTGGTGACTAAACCTCGCGCCGGGGAATCTACCCAGAAATCCGAGCTTGCCTGGCAATATTTGCTTGAAAGCACGGCGAAAGATAATGTGAATACGTTCCTTACCAACCCAACCCATCCACGCACGACCGCGCTCCGAGCATTGGTCGATACCCAAAAATCCGATCTCTTCCTCGGCCCATTCGCTCAGAGTTTACTGAATAGCCAAAGCTGGTACCAAGGGTATAATTATGATCTCGCGAAAAAATACTTCCTCGATATGATAAATAACCTCAGCACTACGACCCCTATGGGAGCTGCCGGGCCGCAACAATTCCTCAGTGCTGGCGCTGATCTCATACGACAAACCTATTCACCGACCGAATGAAATCATCGACTCGCCTCATGCTACTCTGTTGTATCGTCGTGAGCTTCGCGCTCAGCGCCGCATTGACCGCAGCGCAAGCTCAAACCAACCCCAATGCCATCCTTCGTGGAGAAGGAACGGCCGCAGGGATCGGCGCGGATGCGAATAACCCGGTCACGCTCGCTGACTGTACGAATACCGGCAACTGCAGCATCGAACATATACTGCTTCTCGCGAACAGCATCATACGCTGGGCAGTGGCGATCAGCGGATCGGTTGCTCTCCTCATGTATGTCATCGGGGGCGTTTGGATGATCTTCTCACAGGGAAACTCGAGCCGGATCGAACACGGCAAAGATATTATCGTCGGCACCAGCATCTCGCTCATCTTCATTCTGGGAGGATGGCTCATTATTCAATTCGCTCTGCAGAGCGTGGGAGCGAAGAGTCAATTCCTCTTGAAACCGAACAACTGTGGTACGAGCGGTGAGTGCCCTTATGGACAAGTGTGCTCGAAGAATAAATGTGTCGAGCGCTGTGTCACTGACAAAGCCGAGAAAGATCCTGATCATCCATGGCAGTGTCAGGATATGAACCAATGCGGCATAGCATCAGCGAATGACTGCTCAGCGCATTCCGGAAATTGCGCTCTCAATCTCTGCATCACACAACCAGCGAACATCGTCTGCTGCTGGAATCCGAATTTATAGCATTTTTCCAAAAAAACAAGTACCATACATCTATGCAATACAAAATAAAATCACGGACCATACTGTTCGGCATAGTGTTTGTGGCAATACTATCTCTGTCGTTGCTCTTCAGCGCTCAGAGTGTCCGAGCGCAAGGTTGCTATCCAAGTGATTTTGTCGGACCACTACCACCAGGCGCTGTACGTTGCGCTGCCACTGGTGGCGGAACTGGCATCCCCCTACAGAACCCTATCAACGCAACCAGCGTTCCTGAGCTGGTGAACTCAATAGTCAAAGCAATCCTCGGTATGGTCGGTGCTCTCGCACTCTTCATGTTCGTCTATGGCGGTATGCTGTGGATGACTTCCGCTGGAAATGCTCAGCGGATCGAGAAAGGTAAAGAAACGTTGATCTGGGCGACCATAGGTCTGGTCATCATCTTCGCGAGCTATGCAATATTGAGCTTTATTTTCACCGCGCTCAGTGGGAAAAGCTAACTTGCAAAATAAGCGTTTTGTGGTATAATTGTCATAGTTCTTTCTGGCGTTTACCATCTTAAAGTAACATGAAAGGGGGTGAATACATGAAAAAACTACTCACAAAGGCATATCGCGTGGCTTATCTAGCTCCTCTGGCCCTCGGTGCAACAGCCCACGCACAAGGAGTTTCCATTGACTTTCCAAGTTCATTCGCTGGTTTCAGTTCGCAAGACCTGAAGACCACGATCCAGAACATCATTCGGATCATCGTTGGTTTCCTTGGCATCATTACCATCTTGATTATTCTCGCTGGTGGCTTCAAATGGATGACCTCAGGCGGTAGCGAAGATAAGATCGGAGAAGCAAAGAAACTTATCAGCGCTGGCGTTGTCGGTCTCGTTGTTGTCCTCGCTGCTTACGCAATCGCAAGCTTCGTTGTCAACAGTCTGCAGAAAGCTGTCTAGAAGCCTCAAGATACACAGAGCACCAACCGCTGCGGTATTCCGCAGCGGTTGGTTTTTATATATTAGTGTTATGTCAGACCTAGAGACAACCATCTAGAGATACGCTTATACACTATCTCTATAATGATCCAAGTTGCAAAATAAGCGTTTTGTGGTATAATTGTCATAGTTCTTTCTGGCGTTTACCATCTTAAAGTAACATGAAAGGGGGTGAATACATGAAAAAACTACTCACAAAGGCATATCGCGTGGCTTATCTAGCTCCTCTGGCCCTCGGTGCAACAGCCCACGCACAAGGAGTTTCCATTGACTTTCCAAGTTCATTCGCTGGTTTCAGTTCGCAAGACCTGAAGACCACGATCCAGAACATCATTCGGATCATCGTTGGTTTCCTTGGCATCATTACCATCTTGATTATTCTCGCTGGTGGCTTCAAATGGATGACCTCAGGCGGTAGCGAAGATAAGATCGGAGAAGCAAAGAAACTTATCAGCGCTGGCGTTGTCGGTCTCGTTGTTGTCCTCGCTGCTTACGCAATCGCAAGCTTCGTTGTCAACTCATTACAGCAGGCCGTCTAATCTTTCTTACGACTTACAGTCTAAGCTATCCCTCCTCTTCTATGGGGAGGGGAAGTATATACTCTAAGATCCATGCGAAAAATAATTACGCGTTCTATTCCCAGCACACTCAGTTTCTTATTTTTTTTTATTGTGGGGTCAAAAGCCCTCGCAGATGATCCGTTTGGACTCAAGGGAGCTGCGAGCGGCACCGGCGTTTCGACAGCAGAGCTAACGGGTCAGGGCTCTATCATTTCGGTCGTCATTTTCAATTTACTAGGTATAGTCGGCGTGATCTTCCTAATACTCATGATCTGGGGAGGGACCATGTGGATGACCTCAGGCGGTAATGAGAAGCGCGTCGGCACCGCGAAGAGCATACTCACGACCGCGGTCATAGGGCTGGTCATAGTGCTCATGGCCTATAGCATTACTTACTTCATCGTACAGAATCTAACAGCGGTACAAGGACCAGCAAGCGCTGGATCTGGCAGCCCTTAACACAACCACCCATGAAAAAAATATTTCAATATGTCTGGCTTCTTCTTCTCGGCTTACCAACACTCACACTTGCAGCAGTGCCACCAACGCTGCAAAATCTAGATCTCGTCGGCAAAGGAAGTGGCTACCAGCAAAGTGACATTAAGATGACCATCGTTGGTATCATACAAGTACTGCTTGGTTTTATTGGTATTGTCTTTTTCATACTCATCCTCTGGGGAGGTTTTCAATGGATGACCTCGGGGGGTAATGAGAAAAAAATAGAAGACGCCAAAAAACGCCTTACGAGCGCTACTATCGGTCTCGTTCTGGTGCTTATGTCATACGCCATAGCAAGATCTATCAACTTGTGGCTCGCAGCCGCAGTCGGTAATGGCGCTACTTCCAACGCAGCGGGCAGCGGCAGCCCTTAAATCCTAAAAATCATCGTATAACGAAAAACTCCCTGGTCACCGTGAGGCGACCAGGGAGTCCTGTTGCGATCGAACACACTAGCTGATGTCCCTACAATACGGGACGTTATCGTGTTGCTCCGGAAAGTAGCCGAAGACGAACGCGAAGTCAACGACCCGATTGCCGGGGCACACATGGTCTCGGCCGTACCAGTCGATGTCTTGCGATCCGGCATACTCGATCGTCATTCCGTGAGGCCCCGCCTTGTGCGCGATGAACTGGAAACTTCCGCCGGTCGTATACAGCTTGATCCAAGGACCAGGCGAACGCCTGCGAAGGGTCACGTCTTCGACGGCGCCGACAGGGAGCCAGCACGGATCGTTCGATGCTGGCTGTTCGATACGGTTCTCTGAGCCGTAACAGACCGAAACCATTGAGGTCAAGTAGGTGATCTCGAAGGGGAAGTAGTTGTCTACCACCCCAATCTGCTCCACCGTACCGTTCTCGCCGAGCTCCTTGAGCACCGGCTGTGGCCGCGGTTGCCCAGGGATCAACGAACTCGGCGACTGGGCCATGTAATGGACGCTCGGGCCTTCGCCGGCCGGGGGCAGCTGAACCTTGGAAGGCAACCACCGAGTGACCACGCTTCCATCGGGTTGCCGACGGGTCACGCAGCCGAAGCTGCCGAGGAGGAGGATGAAAACCATCATGACCAGAGGGAAAAGAGACAGTTTTCTGGACCGCACAGCGATCTCCTTCTTTAGGCCATAAGGCCTGATTGTTCGATCGTTTATTGTTCTGGTACGAAGGTGCTGCGTAATACTACTCAGACATCTTAACTATCTATTATACCTTTTATTGTATTTTTTGTCAATAGACTATCACCATCCCCTTTTTTGGGCTAAAATGAGCACTATATGCTGGAGTTCAAACATACCAAAAAAATAGAACCACTATGGCTACTATGGTCAGCCATACTGTGCTATACGATCTTGTTCAGCATACTAGTCCTGTGGAAATACGCTCACTTCTACTATGACAATCTGGACCTGGCTATTTTCAATAATGTGTTCTGGAACACCTTGCATGGGCACTGGTTCCAGGCGAGCATACATCCGCCAAGCTACCTGGGTGACCACTTTTCGCCCTCCTTGTTTTTGCTCATGCCGTTCTATGCACTAGCGCCCACTCCTCAGACACTCCTCATCCTGCAAACAGTAGCGCTTGGATTGTCAGCGCAACCCATCTATTTGATCAGTGAGTATATTGTTGGCAAGGAACGGAAATGGATGCCGCTGTTCATCAGCATGCTCTGGCTGGTGAATCCTCTGGTACATAATATGAATTTCTTTGAGTTCGAGCTTATGTCCTTTGCTGTGCTGGGGCTACTCTGGACGATCTGGGCCTATCTCAAAGAGAAACCAACCCTCTTCATCATTGCTTCTCTCTTCACTCTCGGCATGCGCGAAGACTTCGTCTGTATCTTTTTTGTATTCAGCATACTGGCCCTGCTGGATAAACGATCACTATTCTGGAAGCTCTATCCAATCCTTTCTTCGGCGGCATGGGGCATTCTTGCCTTCTGGACGATCAGTCTCTATGCGCCACAGAATTCGTATAAATTTTTACGCTACTATGACTGGCTCGGGGGCACTACTCTCTGGTCCATCATCGCGAGTTTCGCCCTGCATCCGATCCAAGTACTCGCGCATCTCACCACCTGGTATAACCTGGAATTCGTGCTTGGGTTATTGTTCCCGTTCTTCTTCTTTGTCTCATTCCGGAATCGATACTCCCTGCTACTCATTCCTCCTGCGGCGCAAATACTGCTGGCAGGTTTCGGAGGAAGCGGACTCATACTCGGCACCTACTATGCCGGTTACCTTGTTGCCATACTGTTCCTCTTATTCGCGCTGCAGGTACGAGATTTCGACTTCACAAAACTTCCTGGATGGCTGCCGGTAGAACTCCGCTCACGACGCGTACTCTCTGCGATCATCGCTTGTGCCGCACTCTATGCTGCCGCGACCTATGGATCGATCTCGACCGCTCTTGCTTGGTGGCAGAAGCCGCATGAGCTAGTTGCTAAAGAGCATATGCTTGCTGCACTGCCTAGCGATGCTGCAGTCGCTACGACCTACTCCCTGCTACCGACCGTTTCTAGTCGACAGTATGTGTACTTATTCCCTTATGCCGCGATCGGTAAAAATCAATTCGCATTGAGTGAGTATGCGCTGCCGGAAAACACCGAGTATCTGCTTATTGATTGGGATGAAATGGTATTAGCGCAGATGCATTTCAGTCAAAACGCCGCTTTCAGTCCGTATGCAGATACGGTACCCAAAAATCTTCGAACTATACTATCTCAATTTTCTATCATTAGAGCAGAAGGTCCTATCTATGTATTACAACGAGCTACTGATGCCGGCACAGTACAGCAGCTTGCCGCACTACGGCATACTTCTCAAACCGCGGACGCTGCAGCGACTATCACGCAAGTATCGCCAGATGCTGATCATATCGCCGTAACGATCGCTCTGCCGCAAAAGACAAACACCCAGAAATACTACTACCTTGAAGTGTCTGACGCTAGCGAAACATTCCGCCTACCGCTCGGGTACGATCTGTTTGGAATTGGCGAGCTCGACGGAGCGTCTACCGTACACATGCCTGTATTCATTGGTCCGGCCACGAAAAATATTATGCTGCGGCTCTATGCCTGGAGCAAAGGATCGATTGAGTTGAGCGGGATCAAGAGCATCCATCCGACGAGCGATGCCACAGAAATCAGTAGTTACAGTTACAATACAACGCGATAGACCGTGAGCGGCCCTGCGTTCATAACTTTCTTCACGAAAGGCGCTGTCTCAAGCCACTGCACTTCATGCCCTAACCGAAGTGAGCTAACGACGATATAAGATATCGTCTCTTGTTGTAAAAAGTTCTTGCGCAACTCAAGACTCGCCGAGGTTTCCGGCTCTGAAAAGAACCAATCCATCTGCTGCTGTTTCAGCGGCGCCTGCGGTGTCTGATGATCATGTCCGCGAAAGACGAGCCGATTCAATTCGCTGGTGAGCGTGAACGATGTTTTCATGTCTGAAGTCAGCAGGTGATCATTCACCGTCGTTGCACCTCGCAGAAAATCTATCACCTGCTTCTCATCTGGCGTGATATAGTAGTAGCCATACCCATACGCGCTCGGTTCAAAATAGAGATTGATAACAAAATACAGACCAAGAGAACTGCCGAGCGCCACAGCAAGGATAAGCACGTAGATTACCCGAAGCCATTGCCTGTGTATCGCGCGGAAAAGGTAGCTGCATCCAGCATAGGCCGTTATCGCCAAAACAATATGCCAGCCATTGATGAAGCGCCTATTCACATCGAGCGGAAGATATAAGAGCAGCGGTATGATAGCGCACCAAATCAAGATCATCGCCCACCATGGATCATGCTTCTTCTGTGTGCCCATCATGAACAATCCCACGAGCGCTAAGGGTAGGAGCAATCCATATCCCCAGAGGTAGTTCGTTATGAGCGGCGAATACACCAGGTTCTGCTCATACCATGATCGCAAGACCGGCTCACTGAAAAGCGCGTAGAAATTATAGGCAATAGTTATGAGCGCGGCGCAACCCAATAACATGAAACGCTTCAAGCTCAACCATGAGCCAGAAGTATAGATATGCCACACCGTCCATGAGCCTAAGACGGCGAAGACAATAGGCATATCATAGGGATGCATAGTACCGAGCACCAGTATGATGGCAGCGTTCACGCTATCCCAGAGCCAATTAACCTTCTCTCGATACCTGACAAAGATGAACGCGCTCGCGACTAAGGCGACCTGCGAAAAACTGAACAAAGGCGCTTGAGCGAAATTCAATAAGGTATTCCCCTCAGTAACATACAGATCAACCGGCGAAAAGAAAAATTTTATCTGACTCGACGCCTGTAGGAGCCACGGATGCGTGATCAGATAGAGCCAGCCAAACCCTCCGGAAAAATAGACGAAAAGACCGGCGATGACCCGCTCGACTTCATGAACAAAGAGCTGCGCCAAAAATAAATATAGCAGCCAGCAAAAGATAAGCGTGAAAAGAACTCGGTAGATCTGGTAAGCCGCATTGTTCGTCAGGTTGAACCAAGCCCCAGTCTGCCCTATCACATACCATACTGGCGAGAGCATACGTCCATGCTGCGGATCGGTCGTATGCACATTGCGCATGAACAGTATCCCCTCCCTTCCCTGCTGTATCATATTCTTATAGACCATCTTGTCAGCAGCAGTGTAGGGATTCGCGCCAGTATACGCATACCCTGCCGGCGTATGCACGGCAAAGTTCAACTGTCCCATACTTGTGAGCAGCACGAATGTTACTGACGCTACACCATACAACCAATGCTCCCGCGTTACTCGCCTCACATACTGATAGGCTGATCGAATATTCATGAACGTACCTTAAAAATTCTGACAGCGACCGAATCATAGACGCGCTGTACTCCTGGCAGTGTATCCAGCCAATCATACGAGGCTGTCATACTAGGTTTATAGATTATAATGCTGGTGATCTTGTTGTGAATGAGAAAATCCCTACGATTCGTAAAGGCTACTGATGTCTGAGGTTCGGCAAAGAACCAATCCATCTCATTCTTCTTCAGCTCATACTGTACCGTCTGATGCGCGTGCCCGACGAAGAGCCTCGTCGGCGCATATGCAGCTGAGAGTATGCCAATAAAACTAGTGCTCGGCAAGAGCACATCCTGATAGGTCAGCTGGTTGTGCAGCTGCGTCAAGGCATCGGTTATATACGGATCGAGATAGTAGTTATACTTCTCACTCAAGGTGGGCTGATAGAACAGCTGCTCAGCGATCTGATACAGCACTCCTGAAGAAAGCAGCATAGCACAGAAAATACCAACCGCGGCGCGTAGAGCAAAGGGTTTTACTGCACGCAGCAAATGCGTAAGCCCATACCAGCTAAGGAGACCCAAGGGTATCAACAAGGTATTCGCGAAACGCCGATTGATGGATGTCGGCTCATAGATCAATAGCAGTATCGCGAGCGCCCAAAACAAGACTAAGCGCCAATATTGGTCGTCCAAGGCTCGGTTACGCACCAAGTACCAAACACCGAGCAGCGCGAGCGGTCCAGTCATACCAATACCCCATAGATAATTACTGATGGAAGGCGAAAAGGCGATATTCTGAGATAGCCAGCCAGATAATGCGGGCTCTCGAATAAGGCTGATGCCGTGGTAGATGCATGCTAGTGCCGCGCCCGTCACGAGTGGCCAGAGGCGAATAACAATACTCGCGACGTCTTGTTGGAACACTTCGCTCAGAGCTAGAGCGGTAGTAACAATGATAAGCAGCGGTAGATCATAGGGATGCATCGCACCGAAGAGGGCAACGATGCACATGAGCGCCACACTCGACTTGAACGACCTCCGTTCTCGTAAAAACAAGAGCCACACTGCAAGTATCAACAGGTGTGAGAGTATGAATAGCGGCGACTGCAGCGTATTCGTGAAGGCGCTGAACTCTGTCACATACAGATCTATCGGTGTTTGATTAAAATGCTGCAACCAATGCACAGAGCTGTCGGCAATCTCAGGGTGAGCTATGAAATACAACCAGCCAAGGCCTGAGCTGAAAAGGACCAGGGCGAAAGCTCCGATCTGATCCCCTGTGTGAGCGAACAGTTTTCGGATAAAGCTATAGAGCAGCAATAAAAAACCAACTGTCGCTATCCAACGATAGAGATGATAGGCGAGCGGTATCGGCATATCGAGAAGTCGCGAAGTCATGCCGATAAGATACCAGTGCGGCGAGAAGAGTAGGCCGAGCTGCGGTTCGGACGTGTGCACATTCTGCATGAAGAGTCTGCCTTCCGCTCCCTGCTGTATCATCGAATAGTATACGAACTTATCAGCGACCGCTTCCAGGCCGGCGCCAGTATACTGATGCCCTGGCGGCGTTTCAAGATACAAACGTACAAAAACGATATTCGTCGCAAGCAGAAAAAGCACTCCAATGCCGATGAACCATCGTTGCTTTCGTGTCTCCATACTGAAAGTATTCTATCACAGCTCTGCCATCATAGACTATCATTGACGCTAGAGCGCTTGTGCTGGTGTGTATCGATAGAGCCACACCTCATCATCCTCATACACGAGCCTGAAATAAATGTTCGAGGCTACTGTTTTCTGAAATGCAGCATGGTCTTTATCAACCAGTACATAGCGGGCGTGAAAATCCTGGTCTACTACTTGTACCAAATTATCAGTGCTGCCATTCGCGGTAAGATCAGCCCATTCCGCATAGAGCTTCGGGCTATAGTTATACATGAATGTCGGATCAAGCCCTACGAGATAATAGTTCCTCTGATTATAGTAGAAAAGCATCGGCCAATCATCCCAGTCACTCTGCAGCACGATTGTTTCCGGCAACGTGTTCTGCGCCAACCAGTTGGATACCTTCTGATACTGATGCAATGGGATACCTTGCGCAACCTCAGCGCGTACTTGTTCGATACGACCCCATAGTCCAGCTCGCGGCAGGGCGACGAGCATGGCTATGACAACTAAGGCAACGATAGTGAGATTCTGCTTCATTCGGCGATGCATATGCCAGGATCGCCACAGGTGTTCGAAGATATGATACTGGAACACGTCGGCCCATGCGGAAGATGCCGCAATGATCATCGAAGGCGCCGCAAGCTCTATGTAGCGACGCGACTTATACATGAACACCGAGAACAAGAGCGTGAGAGCGAACAGTACCCAGGTACGAAATGTAATACGTCGCACCTCAAGTATGATCAAGGTACAGAGTAGCGCGCCAGCAATGGCCGTCAGTCCTAAGTTATTTACGAATTCATATGGCGAGAGACTGCTCCACTCACCACCGACATTCACCACACTTCCTTGATTAACGATAGCTATCTGCCAAATTTGCTGCCAGTAGAACCGCACATTGTGCGGCCAATACGGATTCACTATCAGGCCGACCAAAGACCCCCCGACCGTAGCGAGCACTGGCTTCAGCATCGGTATGCGGCGCAATCCCCGCAATCTACTCAAGAAGCGATGACGCCTGAAACCTCGGGCTAAGAATACCCAATACCAAAAGGCGACGAAGCTATAGACAAAGGCAGCGACCCACGCCACGATCCATCCACCGTAGAGCCACACGAATATAGTATTGAGCATGGCAAGCAGCCACCAACGCCGTTCGAATAAGCATATCAAAATACACAAGAGTAGTATCAGCGAAACACTGTTCGCTTTAACCAGACTCAGGCGAAAGAGGAACCCGCTTGAGAAGAATAGCGTCAGTGTCGCGAGCAGCGGACCGGCGAAACGTAACCTGCGCAAGGTCCCATAGAGTGTGACGAAAAAGGCGGCTCCGAACGCAGCGGTCGCGAGCTTTACCCCTAAGAGCGGATTGCCGAGTATGACGAACGGTATGAGCAATGCATGGTAGAGCAAATGATGATCCGTAAAATACATCCGCAGAGTCGTTGCCTGCATCCAGGGCATATCCTTCAAGATCACCCCGCGTGAAAGAAATTGCGCCATCGCGGCATGATAGAAGCCGTCTGGATCGCCCATCACCTGATTGTATTGAATATATACTGCTATCGCGAAAAATCCGACGAATAAAAAAAGGTAGTCGAGCCTCCTCGCCCGTATCGCTCGCCAGAGTTCACCCATAGTTTATGCTAAACGCTTCTTGAAATAATCAACCCACGGAATTGCAGCTGGATTTTTTTTCGCGAGAATACCAGAGTAAAAGGTAAAAAATCCACTGAATGACAACATCTTCAAACACTGCGCCACACGAGATCCATTGAATGAAATAGTTTTAGTGTTGAAACCTTGCTTCTCTATTACCTGACGAGTAATAGCAAGTCGCTTCCGCGTACGAGGCGTATATTCCTTTGACTCAAGAAACAGGAATGTCCAGTGTTTTCGGGCTTCTCTCAAACTGCCTAAACCTTCAAGTAGATGATGATTCAATTCTGACAAGAAAAAGGCGGGCGCGAATGCTTTGGCAGTTTCATTTAGCTGATTACTTATAACATGAGCATTGCCAACTAGGTGCTCTGCGGCAATAATCACAAATGACTGTCCGAGGAGTTCTTCCGCGAAACGAAATGGTACTGCGGTATCGATCGTCATGTGCTTGGTCGCGGCGATCAGATCCGGCGCGCTCGCTGCTAACAAGCCTTCTTTCTTCAGCACCTCATACATTGCCGTCATAGTATACCCGGTACCGATGCGCGGCTGCTTGGAAGGATTATTATCAGGATGAAAAGTAAAGTGCGGTATGCGGAATTTCTTTGCAGCGGTACTAAGCGCTCCACCTTCGGCGATCACAAAGGAAGGCAATTTTCGTTCACGAGCTTCCGAAAGGCAAGAAATGATTTCCTCAGTAGTACCTGAATAGCTACATAATAGTACCAGGGTGTTTTTATCAGCAAAGTGAGGGAGCGAGTATCCGTTCACAATGACGAAAGGAACTTTGAGATAATGTTTATAGAGTGATCGTAGCACATCCGCTCCTAAAGCCGAGCCACCCATAGCGCAGACAACGACTGCATTCCAGCGACGTTTTGGAAGACTCGTTTTTTTAGGAAAGTCGCGATGTGCCTGCAGTATCTGTTCTTTCAATAGCGCGACTGAAAGTCCCACTTGCGATTTATCGAGGCGCCGAATAAGTAATTCAATGGATTGTTTTTTTTGCATGCACTAACTGTATAAAAAAAATGAAAGCACGTCAAACTTTCATCCGCGTCTCACTATGAGAACCTTACCCCAGCCTCGGTCCTACATATTTCTTTACTGCAAAACCAAGGATGAGGAGTATCGGTATAGCTGCGACTACATACCATTGCGCTCCTGTGGGAGTACTACTAACCACGCCCTGGATCACCCGCTCCGGCGGCGTAGTTGTTGGCAGCGTAGAAGCTCCTACCGCAGCAGGCGCTTTTGCGAGGACCGCAATATGTTTAAGATCGGGCGCATACAGCACCGGATCATTCGCTTCATACTTCAAAAAGCCGCTGACTCGAATGCGCGAGCCTTTGGCCATGCTTTTGGGAAATAGCTTACCGCTCTGCATCAGGCGAATAGCCACTTGAGCATCACCTTGAGCCATGAGCAATGACTTCTGAGCATAGTGGGTTATCTGACCTTCGACTTGAATCAATGAAAAAGCGTTATCCGGACTTATCTCAGATACGCTCATCTGAGTACTGCTCGGCATCGCGCCGGATGCAAGGGTTTGTATATTCGCTTTTGAAACGATCTTCAAGCGAGATGGATCATAGTCAGAGGAGAGAATACCTGTTGCTTCGACCGAACTTCCGAATGACATTTTCGGGAATGTTCCTTTCGCACTATACAGTTCGATGATTTCATCGCTGCCAACTTGTATATATGCTTTCTGCTTATACAATGTATGCGGGGGTACGATGACAATGCCCCGCACTGTCTGAGAAGGCGGCACATTGATGGTGCTCTTCTTAGCTCGATGCTGCATAGTGTCTGTCGAGGTGGGCGTCGTCGAAAGAGTCTGAGCCGCCGCCAGTAATGGCAGTAGTAAGCTGATCACGATATACCAACCAGATGCAATGATGTATTTTGAAAAAAAGTTAAAGCGCATAGTACTAGTACAACCATGTGGAGCGACACGGAAACAGGGCATTGTTTAAAACCGCATCGCTCCACGTTGGTTCACATTAAACTTCCTCGACCACTAACTCCTTTTCACCAGGACCTTCTTTCACAAACGCTGCTTCTGATGAGGAAGATTTCTTTGAACTGCCGTTATGCCCGAGCATGATGAGCTCATCAGCGATGACATCGGTACCATAACGCTTCTTACCTTCTGTATCCTGCCACTCACGATACTGGAGCCTGCCTTCCAGATAGACACGTGAGGCCTTATCAAGGTAGGTCGAGGCAATATCCGCGAGCTTGCCCCAGACAATAACCCGATGGAACTGGGTTGTATCATGCTTCTCCTTCGTCTTATAATCCCTCCACATATAGTTGGTCGCGACACTGAAACTCGCGACCTTCTGCCCAGAAGCGGTTTCCCGAAGCTGGGGCTTTTTTGTCAGACGCCCAATGAGCGTGACTTTATTCACATCCATATCACTATTCAATTACAGCGCTGCCACGGATCGTCACCCATGACATCGCCACTAATTAGCAAAAAAATGATCGCACAAGCGATCACCCGTTGTAGTAGTTGACAATTCAAAAACTGCAGTGGTACTATATCGGTGATGCCGTTCCACCAAATGTACGGCATCGAAATCGCTTTTCGCCAAAAGTCCCTTCGGGGATTTTTGGTTTATCCAACAGTAGCATATTCCGAGCCGAGACCCAGGAAGCATCCACTGAAGACGAACCATCCCGTGAGAACTGTTAGTCACTTTTTCTTAAGCTGTCGACTGCTGCGGACGGCATACTCATTCACTCAGACTATTCCACCAAAGAATATTCTTTTTTTCATATCAACGAGACACTTCGACGGCTTATTTTTCTCTCAAGGTACTTACTGACCTAAGTATCCTAACAAAGACTCGCTCACAGTTCAATATTTTTCTGCAAACAAAAACGCCCACCGTGCACACTACGCACGGCAGGCAACTGTTTTCGTTCAAGGCAGGCCTTACGACCGTCTTTCCACCGCAACTCGCGAGAAACGATACTCGGCCTTCTTGCGCTCCTGCAGCACCCGCACTTCGTGACGAAGCAGCAGCGCGGGGTGCTCTCGCTTCAGGGAATGCACATCGATGAAGTGCAGATGCGTGACCAGAATTTCGGCGAGCGTCTCGAACGGATTGTTTCCGCCGGGATGCTGGGCGATCACGGCGTCGATCAGAGGATTGTCCGTGTCGATGCCGTCCAGGCTGAACTGCGTGAAAAGGATGAAGATCCCTTTCGGGTACTTCGCCTTGAAACGCTGAGCGAAGGCCGTGCCGGAACCGCCGTCGAGCAGACGCTCACCGGCGATCATACAGACCTCCTGGTTGTTCGCAAAAAACGAGATCTCGCTCATCGCGATGCCGAACTCGTCGTAAGCGTCAGTGAGATTGGTGTGCAGACGCTCGTCCTTGCGACGAAGTTTAGCAGCCAAGGCTTCCTTGAGGTGACCGCGACTATCAGGGCGACTCAAAACGACGCAGTAATACACGTTTCTTCTCCTATGCCTTGAAAGGAAACATTAAATGAACCCGCGCCCTACTCGCACTATGCGAGCAGAACAAACTAAACACCTACTATACATAATCTACTTTAAAAAGTCAAGTACCAGAAAATTTCAACCTACTCAGCAAAAGCAAAAAGGTTAGCCATAGCTAACCTTTGCCTCCTCCGCAGCCTCCTATTCTGCGGTTTGTTATGAGTGAATGAGCGGCCGCGCTCGCTCAGCGGCGACCGGAGTGCGGCCAGTAGTTATGATAGCAGGCTTTGACTTTGCGGCCTTGCTTGAAGTACTGACCGCCCTTACGCGCGCGTCTTCGACGCCGGCGGGCATTTCGGCTACTTGCCATGGGGAGTCTCCTGACCCGATGCGTTCATCGCTGTCATGAGTCGTTCCCAGTCGACCTTCGGCTTCCACACGATGTTGCCATCCCTGACGTCTTCCCAGACCTCGAGATCCTTCTGCCTGAACTGCGGCGAAGGAATGTGGATGACGGATCGAACGGGCAGATGATCGCCCAGAGGCGCCGAGGGCGGATGGTAGCAACTCATCTCCGAACGATTCAAGGCGCAGCCGATGGCGCAAACGGTGGCGCCGGAGGCCTGAACGAGGTTGATTAGCTGCTCAGTCGTGGAGAAGTTGTTACAGACATCTTCGATGATGACGACTCGATCGTCGGGATCGAGTTCATGCCGCGCGATGACGAGCGAAGATTGCTCTCGCTCCGATCCCGGAGCAAGAACTTTCTTCTCTGCGAAGACGACACGAACGTCTTCGAAGAAGTCACCAAGCGCGAACGCAAGGCCGATGCCACCCATCGGAGCGCCGAGAAAGACAGAGATGTCCCCCTCCTGCTCCAATTGCAGCATCAGAAGTTGAGCGAAACGACGCAATGGCCGAGGGTACTGTTCGACCGCGGCGAAGTTGAAGTATACTTCGCCGACATAGTGCTTGTTCAAGTCAAGATCGTCCTGGTAAGTCCCCGCGTAACCGACGAGCGGGCCGAGGCGCTTACCATCAGCGTCTTTCGGGCACTGGTAGAAGCCACCGGCCGCTTTCCAGAGTTCGATCGGGTCGATGTGTGGCGGAATGTCACGACGAATGGTCATGGTCCCTCCTTAGGGCAGAAAAAGTATTGGTGTGGGAAGCACGGATTCAGACAGCCTGCGCTGCTTCAATCTCGGCAGCGATGGCGATCGCTGCCGCAACAGGATCCGCTGCTCCGGTGATGGGTCGTCCGATCACCAGATGCGTTGCTCCCGCTTTGATAGCCATAGCCGGCGTGCCAACCCGCTTCTGATCGTCGAGCGAAGTGCCTGCGGGTCTGATACCCGGATTCACGATGCAGAAGTCATCGCCGCAACTGCCGCGCACCATCTCTGTTTCCTTCGGAGAACAAATCACCCCGTTGAGCCCGCAGTCTTTGGCAAGAACTGCCAGATGGTTCACGATGGCGCTGAGCTTGACCTCCGCTATCTCCTGCCGCTGTTGCGGGCCCTGCATCCGATCCAGCGAGTCGACGAAGCCCAGGCGCTGCAAGGTGCCGTAATCCTGACTCGTCAGAAGCGTGACACCGAGAACCAAGGAGTGACTTCCAGTCTCCTGTGCAACCTCGCGCGCTGCTTGCGCAGCCGCGCGCATCATCTCCTCGCCGCCCAAACAATGAACATTGAGCATCGCGACCCTCTTCTGCGCGATGACCCGCACTGTCGCTGCGACCGTGTTCGGGATGTCATTCTCCTTACCATCCAGGAAGATGTCGCCGCCGGCAGCGTGAACGAAATCGATCGCTTGCGGAAGGCCGAATGCGGCCTGCATCTCACGGCCGATCTTGAAGTAGCCCACATGCGACGCCAGAGATTTGATGAGCGAGGTCGCTCGCTTCGGGTTGTCAACATCCAATGCCACGATAATCCGGTGCTTTGCCAGCATGCTATCTGTCTCCTTTAGTGCGACCTAGTAGTCGCGACGATGTTGTTCGGCCAAAGAAAATTATCAATTCACTCAGTTTTCGAAGAACATACAAGCCAGGCCTCCTGGTCTGACTCGTCTATCTGCATACTAGATGATGTACTATAAAAAACAAGACGATTCAAAACCCCACCGAGTCGGCCGAGCCTATGCTCAGCAAACCCGATGGGGCGTCCTTACCTCTTGAAGCGTGTTCGCGTGATGGGAATCATAGGCGACTCCCAGACGCGCTTAGCGCTAGCTAACTTCCAACTGCCGTTGAGCAGATGACGAACTTCGGCTGCCCGATAGAAACGAAGAGCGACCGCTCCCTCAGGAAACTGCATCGCTGCAGGATCCGTCGTCTCCGTTACCTGAGCCTCGCCACACCGAAGCTTGTCAGTAGATTCCCCTTCAGCTTCTTCTGCTTCAGGGAAAAAGTACTCAACGTAGTTGAGCTCACGTTGAGCAATGGTTGGCTCTGCTGAATCATCTGCGTTCAGATTACCACTTGGATCTCCTAGCATGACTATCTCCTCTCTGTCAGCGTGGTTATGCTGCTACCTCGCCGATGTCCAGACGGTACTGCATACCGTCGAAGTGAATCAAGGCAACCGCGGCGTAGGCGCGCGCACGGGCTTCGGCAAGTGTTGCGCCGACTGCAGTGACGTTCAGCACGCGACCACCATTGGTCCAGTACACACCCTTCTCGAGTCGGGTACCCGCGTGAAATATCTCCACGCCAGGCACCTTCATGGCTTCTCGCAAGCCACTGATCGGCATCGACGGATACTCTGAGGACGGGCAGAGAGCACCCGGCACGCCGTAGCCCGCCGAAGCCAGCACCACGCACACGGCAGGTTCAGCGTTCCAGTGCAATGGAGTGGTGTCCAGGTTGTCGTCAGCGCATGACTCGAGAAGTAGCAAAAGATCGCTCTCATTTCCAAGTCTGCGCATGAACACCTGCGCCTCAGGGTCGCCGAAGCGACAGTTGTACTCGATCACCATGATCCCTTCGGCAGTTACCATGAGTCCCGGGTACAAACAACCATCGAATGGAGTGCCAGCTTTCGCGAGCATCCGAAGTAGCGGATCGATAGCGACCTGCCTGACCTGCGCCAAGAAGGCATCGTCGATGTCGGGTACCGGAGAGTAGGCACCCATACCGCCGGTATTCCTGCCGTTGAGCGTTTTGTAATCACGTGCCCCCTGAAACATGAGGACTCGATTTCCACTGCAGAGCGCATGGGTAGACACCTCATGCCCCACGAGGAAATCTTCGATCAGGATGGCCTCTCTCGGGTTCTTCTGATAGTACCCTGAGAGAACTGCGATGCCCGCCGAATAGGAATGCACGGGCGTAGCGCCGGTACCTCGAGCGAGGCGATCCAGCTTGATCACGCACGGGAATGAGCGTCGACCCAGAATGTCGAGCGCCTCACTCATCGAATAGGCAACCTCGAAGGCCGCCGTAGGTATGCCCAGACGTTGCATCTGGCGCTTGGCGAACACCTTCGAGGATTCGACGCGCGCGGCCGCCTGAGTAGGCCCGACAATCCGGAGCTTGGCCGCGCGAAATGCGTCCGCGATCCCCGCGGCGAACACCACATCCGGACCAGGGACCGTGAGCTCGATGTGATGCTTCTTCGCGAATGCGACGATCCCAAGGATATCGTCCTGGGCGATGCCGGTATTCAAAACGCCCATCTCATGCGCATTACCGATCCCGGGTGAGCAGAACAGCTTCTTCTTGTGCGGCGATCCGCTCAACTTATGCAACAGCGACCCTTCACGGCCGCCGCTGCCGACGACCATGACATTGCGGCTCATGCGATCCTCCCGCTGACAGCACTGCTGTCAGACTGATGAAGACTCTTGAATGTCCACCAAGATGATGAACTTACGAAAGCCACCGTTTTCCTTCTTCTTGCGTCGACGTTCGGCGCCGAGAAACTTCTTGTCGAATTTTTTTTCGAATTCGATCCGGAGCAGCCGCACGACGTCGAGAACATCAGCGTATTCCTTAGCATCGGGATTGTCATGGAGCTCGCGCGCTTCCTCACAGAGCTTTGCCACCACAAAACCCAGACGCTCCTCCGGCAAGGCCTCCCGCGTCACCGGGATACGCTGATCTCTACGTATCCTATCGGGGATCTTATCTCGGACGAGTTTCGGATGCATCACATCAGTCAGGTTGCGCTTCATGGGTAACCCTTCTCTACGTAGTTACACGTGTTAATGAACTTCGCCAAAAAATCAGAAAAGCGGGAGTATTCCCGCCCTCCTACTATTAGGCAACTGACAGCCCAACCTTACTGAAAATAGCCTTATAACGCAAGGCGTCTCGAGTATCAGCTCCTCAGCTTATAACCGATTTTAAAAAGATACAGAGTGAACCAGATCATGGCAACTGTCATGATGACCAGCACACTCACCGCGAACACAGGAGCAACATCAGAGATGCTATAGAAACCATAGCGCATGCCGTTGATCATATAGAGCAGCGGATTATACACCGCTATCATCTGCGCGAGCTTCGGCAGCATTGTCGTCGAATAAAAAACGCCACCCAAAAAGCTCAATGGCGTTAGGAGGAAGGTGGGGATGATGCTGAGCTTTTCAAAATCATCCGCCCAGATGCCGATCACCAGTCCTATCAAAGAAAAGATCAGACAGACTAAGATACAAAATCCGATGAGAAAGAACGGATGATCAACGCGGAATGGTATGAAAAATAATGCCGTGCCGTAGAGGATTGTTCCGGTGATCATGGTACGAATGGTCGATGAAGCCACGAAGCCTAAGATAATTTCGCCATAGGACATTGGACTTACCAAAATATCCGTCATCGTATTCATGAATTTCGTGAGCATAATGCCTGACGCAATGCCCTCGAATGCCGTCATAACCAAGTTCATCATGAGCAGTCCCGGCATGATGAATTCTCCATATCTTAGACCCTGCACTGAACCAATACGACTACCGATCGATGTGCTGAACACCGCGAAATACAGCACCGTCGTAATGACCGGCGTGGCGATCGTTTGCAGCGGCACGCGGATGAAGCGCACCAGCTCTTTCTTCATGAGTGTCTTGACGCCAATGAGATTCATCTTATTTCACTCCTTTCTGTATCACCTCAAGGTATATATCCTGCAGCTTCGTGCCGTAGCGCTGCATCAATGTTTTCTTATCCTCGACTAATTGCAGCTCTCCTCCGCTGATAATGCCGATGCGATCAGCCAAGTCTTCCGCTTCTTCGAGATAATGCGTAGTGAGAATGATCGTTTTCCCGAGTGACTTCATCTCACGTATCGTGTCCCACAAGTCAGCGCGCAACTCGACATCAACGCCAGCCGTTGGTTCATCCAGAAAAATGATCTCAGGATCGTGGATCAACGCTTTCGCTATCATGATCCGTCGCTTCATACCGCCAGATAAGAATCTTCCTGGCTGATCTTTTTTATCCCAGAAATGCAGTTTCTTCAGGATCTCTTCGACGCGTGCGTCAAGATCCGTTTTGCCATAGTAGCCGCCCTGATACTTAATCACTTCGAAAATTTTCAAAAAGAAATCGGTATTCACCTCTTGCTGCACCAAGCCGATCTTCGAACGCGTGAAGCGATAGTCTTTCTCAACATCTTTTCCTTGGACCAGAACTTCGCCTGAGGTTTTCCGCGTAAGACCAGCAATAATATTAATGATGGTAGTCTTGCCAGCGCCATTCGGCCCTAATAAAGCGAAAATCTCTCCTTTGTAAATATCCAGAGAGATGCCTTTCAATGCCTGAAAGCCATTCTTATACGTTTTCGTAACCTTGTCTAAATGTATCTCGATGGGAGAACTCATGTTCAAAGGATTGTACACTATAGCAAGCCTTTCTTCAAGACTATACTCGTCTTTCATAAAAAATAGAATGAAAAAATGAAAAGGGGCCGGACGCGATGTTGCTTTAGTCTGTCCGACCCCTTGTTAGTTGATGCTCTGCCCCTCATTGCAGTAACTCGTGAAGTGTCCGCAGCTCAGCGGTGTCAGTGTCCAAATACTCACGGATCTGATTCATCGCTAATGTTTCAAGCTGGCGTATCCGTTCGCGGGAGAGATATAACTTCCGACCGATATCCTCGAGGGTCATCGGCGTACCACTGCTAATCCCGAAGCGCAAGTCGAGTATGTACCGATCCCGCGGTTCCTTGATCTGGTGCAGCAAGGCACGCACGCGCTCTCGGAACTGCTGCTGCTCATACTGTTCCTCGCCATCGACAGCTTGCGGATCAGCAACAAGCATGTGGAAGTTTTGCTCATGCGAATCGTCGATGAAATCATCGAGGTTCATTGGCTCCTCGACGACCAGCATGAGCGACTCGACCTGACCCAAGGCCCACCGGAGCCGTTTCGCGACCTCGGCCGCTCTTTCCGTGCGACTCAAGCCATCCGGCAGTTCGCGCAACACGCGCTGCATCTTCTTGATCTTCTCTTGCTTATGCACTGGAACACGGATGAGTCGTCCCTTGTCCGCGATGGCCCGCTCGATCGACTGCTTGATCCACCAGTACGAGTACGTAGAGAACTTGTTGCCTCGCTTGTACTCGAACTTTTCGACGGCCTTCATGAGACCGACATTACCCTCCTGGATCAGGTCCATGAACGGAACGCCGTGCGTCAGGTACTTCTTCGCGATGTGAATGACCAGACGCAAGTTCGCGTGGATCATCTCATCCCGAGCAGCCCTGATGGCATTGAGGTGGCTCCGCGCCTCAGCAAAGACCTCGTCAGAGACCCGAGGCTCCCCATGGTAGAACCTGAGGCGTCCCACGAAACTCTCTATGTCAGTGAAACGCCACTCCTCATTCGCCATCTCGAACTCAGACTCCTTCTCGCAGAACGCGCGACAGTGCTCGGACAAACCGCCAGCCAAGAGCTGCAACTTGACCCGATGCTCTCCGAGACGCGTGAACGTCTCCTGCTCCTTGTCATAGTCGATCAGACTGTGCCGGCTCATCTCGTGCAGATACTGCGTGAACGGGACCACCGAGTAAGGATCCTTTTTCTTGAGCCTTGCCAGTGTTGCCTGCTGTTTAGAAGTCGAGCTCGGCTGACCCTTGGCCGATCGAGGCTTACGTTCAGCGATCGGCCTCAAAGCCCGAGACGGTTCTTCGATCACCGGATCAGTACCTGTATCGAGTTGCGCGTGAAGCTCTTCTGCCTCGCGCGCAAACTGAGCAGCCTCTGCCAACTCTTCGGGGCTCAACTCAATCTGTTTACGAGACATAATCATCTCCCTTGTGCCGCGTGTAGGAAGGAACGGGTGCGTACTGACTACTTCAAATCCTGGATCTTCTTCATCAGACGGCCATAGATGATGGCCGCGTTCGCCGATGCTTTGAGCAACCGCCGATAGTCCATCTCCGGACGGTTCTCGAACATCTTCGCGAGCGCCACAGGAGTCATGGAGAGCCACAGCTGCGCATCAGCAGTAGATCTCCGATAGAACGTAGTAATCGACTTGTAGTCATCGCCGGGGGTACGAATACGCCTCGTACCATGTCGGTAGCCGGTCTTGTTCTGGAAACGGCGAACGGCGTGGCGCATATCGGATAAACGCATCTCGTCATGCACGGCCTTCACCGCCATCTGATACTGCTTAGTCGCTGGCACCTTGGTCAGCTCGACCGCCATCAGAACGGGCAGCTCGCCCAACTTCGAGGATGAGGGCTCGATCATCGCCTGCACCCGCTTATCCAGCTGGAGCAGCGGGATACGAGACTGTGTCACCCATGTGAGAGACTTGCCGAGCGTGGCCGCAACCTCCGGCCATGACATCTCATAGATCTCAGCAAGCCGACGACAGGTCTCAGCATCCTCGAGGGCTGTATGCGGCTCGCGATGGTAGTTCGCGATCGCCGACCTGAGAAGCTGTTCTCTCGAATCCGTGACCGTTACCACTTCAGCGCGGAAGATCTTCGTGTCGGCCATCTTACAAGCGATGAAACGACGTTCACCATCGACCAGTTCGTAACGGTACACCTCGCCCGGAGGGAGTTCGATGACCATCCCCGGCGTGATCTGACGGTGCTTCTTGATACTCGTAGCAAGCTCGGCCAAACGTGCCTGGTTGAAATGTTTCCTGGGCTGTCCGACGAAATTACGGATCAATCCCAAGGGGATCTCGAGAACGACCCCGGACGAGGGAGCGGTCGGCTTGCGGACAGACTTCAGGCTCTTCGCAGCGGCCGGAGTGGTCATTCAGTCTCCTCCTTGATCAGCCATCTTGGCTGAGAAAAGAAACAATTAGTGTTAGAAATGAACGATCCGTAAATTTTACGGAATCTTGCACGATACTATCATAGGCGATAAAAAATGCAATCAGAAATCTTAGGAAAATAAAAGGGGGACCAACGAACGTTCTTGCGAACGCCCGAAGGTCCCCCAGGGACAGAAACTGCACAGGTTGACCTGTGCACCCACCGCTTGATGCGGTCTCACTATCGCCGGCCGGCGGACGTTCGCGCGACCTGGTAGGGTCGGCATTACGCGCCCATCGCGTGGGGTTGAGTGGCGCTACAGAGGCCGCCGCTCGCTGCGATGAATGAGGTGAGGTTTGGGAGTCCTCACAAACGTAGGGTCGATCGGGTGCGGCTCACCATGGGGTCTTGTGCTGGCGCGGGCACGACCTGTTGGGAGGGAAGGATATAATCCTTGTGCTACCCGGTTGGTCTGCCGCATGTGCGAGCTCTACCCCCTCTTAGCAGAGGCAACTGTTGGTCTTTCGACCGTGATGATGTCAGCGACGCTGCGCGTCGAACGCGGGAACCGCGCCCCCCTTCTTGACGTTTAGCTGCATCTTCGCATGCTCCTCTGCCGACCACCTGTCGGCTGACAGTTGTGGCGTCGAGCGCCTGTGTGCCGACCTACTGAACGCGGACCGTAACCGCGCGTACGTCGACGTACATGCGCTTCAGGAAGTCGCGGAGGTCGGCTGAGTCTGGCCCGAGCCGGCGCCGACGGCCTTGGTCGTGGTCACGGAGTCGCTACGCAACTGGTCTTTCATGATGGTGTGGAAAAAATCTCCCGGACCGAGCCTCAAGCAGCACCTCTCTTCCTTGACCATGCCGAAACGTCCCATACGTCTATCGATGGCCAAGAAAAGACTAACTTGCTCTATTCCTTATACTTTCCGTTAACAAGTAAGTATCGGCTGAGCTTGCTATCCTCAAGATGCTCGTCATTACGAGTCTGGATAGCAGCTTTCATTAGACAGCATGGCTGCCTACTTGATACAAAATTAGCCTTTTCTTGGCCACTATTTCAAAGATAAAAAGATCAAAATATGTAACAATCAAGTACTATATCAGGTTATTGAAAACCTGTCAAGTGGAACAAAAAATGATCTTGCGCCTATCACTATTTTTTCGTAAGGTAGCTCTGCATCCCACAGAAAGCCTAAGTGGGATTTCATGTCCTTTGACAGAACGAAACTACTTACCCCCACCGTACATCTCACGACTTGAGGAGGAATACACAATGTACCCGAAAGACGGATTCTTTGCGGATATGGCGAGGCTCAGGTTGGCACTCGCTTTCAAGGAAGTACGGCTCAAGACTAGCTACACAGAAGTACAGCCAGCCGATGTTTCGATCATGTCGCGCTTCTCGCGTCGGGTGCAATTGAAGATCCCGATCCTGTCTGCCGCGATGGACACTGTGACGGGTACAAGAATGGCCATTGCCATGGCGAAGCTCGGAGGTCTCGGAATCATTCATCGAAACCTCGGTCCCAAAGAGCAGGCGGCAAAGGTCGCCCGTACCAAGTTGTTCATGAACGGCTTGATCGAAAAACCTATATGGGTCCGGGATACGGACACGATCGAGGTCATCGACAAGCGCCGCGCCGAGAATCGTTGGAGCTTCTACAGCTTCCCTGTTCTCGACGCGAATCATCGACTCATCGGCCTGCTCACACAGAACGATTTCACGTTCGGTGCAGATTCCTGTCTGACCGCACGGGATATCATGACAACAGATGTCATCACCGCCAAGACCGAAACGACGTTCGACCAGGCCTATGACATTATGCATCGCGCAAAAAAGAAGGTGCTCCCGCTCGTCGACGACGAAAACAAGCTCACGGGTCTATACGTGTTTTCAGATGTCACTCGTCTGAAGACAGGATCCTCCACGAACTACAATCTCGATCCGAAAGGGCAACTCCGCGTCGGTGCTGCCATCGGTCTGTATGACGATGCATTGCAGCGCCTTGAAGCTCTCGCTGAAAAAGGCGTGGATGTGGTCGTGATCGACCAAGCGCATGGCGACAGCAAAGTCATGCAAGAAACTCTCGCGCTGATCCGAAAGGATTCGCGTTTCAACGACATCGACGTGGTCGCCGGCAATATCTCCCAAGGGATCTCAGCGAAACATCTTGTCGACTGGGGCGCCGATGGCGTCAAAGTAGGACAAGGACCGGGCAGCATCTGTACTACCCGCGTGGTCGCCGGTATCGGTTGTCCGCAAGTTACTGCTGTATATCAATGCGCTCTAGCCATCCGCGGTTCGGATGTGCCAGTGTGCGCGGACGGCGGCATCGTCTTTACCGGCGATATCCCTATCGCACTCGCGACCGGAGCGCACTCAGTCATGCTCGGTCGTGTTCTCGCTGGAACAACCGAAGCCCCCGGCGAAGTCATGACATTCCGTGGCACACAGGTGAAGGCCTATCGCGGGATGGGTTCGCTCGGCGCCATGGAGGCGAGCAAGTCTTCACGCGAACGTTACGCAGAGAGCTCAGCCGTTCGTAATCAGCTCATTCCTGAGGGCGTCGAAGGTGTCGTCCCCTATGACGGCGACCTGGAACCGGTGCTCCATCAGTTCATCGGCGGACTTCGTAAAGGCATGTGGTACGCCGGTGCTGCGACCCTGGATGAGCTGCATAAAAAAGCTGATTTCGACCGGAATACTAACGCGGGATTCGAAGAGTCCCGTCCGCATGACATCATCATTACCAAAGACGCTCCCAACTACAAAGGCGGTGCATAATGAATCCTGTTCTCAATCTGCTTCGCGGCCTCAAAGTGGTCGCGATCGTGTGCACCCAATGGGGAGACACGGGCAAAGGCAAGCTGGTCGATCTGTTCGCGGACTGGTCAGATATGGTCATCCGAGGAACTGGTGGCGCTAACGCAGGGCACACCATCGTCGCCAACGGCAAACGACTGGCCTTTCACCTGATCCCATCCGGCATCTTGCGAGACAAACAACGCAAGAAAAGCATAATCGGATCTGGCGTTGCTCTCGATCCCGCAATACTGCTCGGGGAGATCGCCAAGCTCGACACTGAAGGGCTGACCTGGGATCATCTCTACATCTCGCATCGGGCGAAATTGGTGCTGCCGCAGCATCTGGTCGCCGACCGCATCCGCGAAGCGAAAGCCAAGGGCGCGAAGATCGGCACCACGGGTCGAGGCATCGGTCCGTGCTATACCGATCACATCCGACGAAGCGGTCTGGTTGCAAATGATCTCCTCAACCGAGACTCATTTGTTGCAAAACTACGGGAAAACCTTGCAGAGCACAAGCATTACCTCGATGGCTTCGAAGAAGATCTGATCGCCGAGATCATGCAACATGAGCATCTGGCGAATGGCAGCTACTACGAAGCCGGAAAGATCTTCAACGAAGATGCGATAGTCGATGCATACATGCGCTACGCTGAAGTTCTGAACGAGTCAATCGTCGACACCGACGAGATGATCCGCGAGGAACTCAGTCGAGGCAAGCGAGCGCTCCTGGAAGGCGCTCAAGGCCACCTGCTGTCGATCGATCATGGCAACTACCCCTATGTCACGTCCAGCGACTGCACGGTCACCGGCCTTGCGAAAGGAGCTGGCCTCTTCGATCGCGATATCGATCTCACGATCGGGATCGTGAAAGCCTACGCGACACGTGTCGGCGCAGGACCTTTCCCGACGGAGCTCGGCGACTCCGCCTCGGACCGCTGGTGCAATACTGCGGGTGTCAATGAGGCGCTCGAGCGAGAACGCTATGCGAATACTGATCGCCTTCTCGACAGCGGTCCTTTCGCACTCGGCGTCTGGCTCAGACGCAAAGGCGCTGAGTACGGCACCACGACCAAGCGTCCGCGCAGGGTCGGCTGGCATGATGGCGTCCTGCTACGCTATGTCACAGACCGGATGCCGAAGAATACTATCCTCGCGGTGACCAAGCTCGATGTCTTGAGCGGACTCAAGGAGATCCCGGTCTGCGATCGGTATGAGTATCAGGGCCCTGACTACCAACTTGGTGCAGACCCGTGGTTCTCCGGCAAACGCGTGAATGAGGGCGACAGTGATGCCGCCTTCCTCGCGCACTGTCACCCCTTGTACGAAAAGTACCCCGGCTGGACCAAGCCAATCGATGAGATCACCAGCTGCGCGAAACTGCCGCGGGCGGCACGGAACTACCTCGATGTAATCGAGCGCAGTGGCGGCCGGCCCTTGTCGATCGTCTCGGTGGGTCCTGACCGCGAGCAGACTTTCGTCCGAGAAAGTAGGTTGTAGTTTCGAAAAAAGCAGTAACCCCGCCCATCAAGCAGCGACTTGGTCGGCGGGGTTTTTTTATTCAATGACTGCCTGCAACACACTAGGCAATACCGTAATGCCATGTTCAGTGCTGAGATGGCCCTTTGCATGTTCGATGACAATCTTCGATTGAAGTTTCTCCGAAAAAATATCCTTATCTATCAATGGAACGAAGGGGTCGTCATCAGAAAAAATGGCAGTGTTTTCCTGAATATGCGCACGAACTTTTTCTAGGTTAATCGGTTGCTCAAGCCAGGGTTCAGCAATTCTTTCTTCGTCTTTTGTTTCTAAACCCTGCAAAGTAAACCAACCTGCGACAAAAACCGCTTTTGCAACTCTCACGTTCTCAGGCAGACGCTCAAGGTATCTGAGTATTGCCTGACAACCAATACTATGTCCGATGAGATACGTTTTTTCGTCAAGATCACCAATGAGTTTACTCAAAAACGAAACCCATGTTTCGATCACCGGAGTATCTGAATCCGGCATAGCCGGAACCTGCACTTCAAAACCACGCGACTCTAGTTCTTGTTTCAACCAAGGAAACCAGGCTTCCTCAGGATAACCTCCCCAACCATGAATAATGAAAGCTCTTTTTTTCATGAAGAGTTATTGCCAGAGGGCAAGTATCACTCCCATGATACACAAACTCACCAAATAATGCGCATTATTCAAAAGCCACAACTTCCATGATTTCTGTTCCCAGAGTACTGAACCGAGTGTCACCGGAGCCACGAAGCCGATCCAATTCCAGAAACCAGTTTGCAATCCAGCAGAAACACCACTCTCATGTAAGTAGGTTGCTGCGAAAATCAATGCATGGGACAAGACAAAAGCCATGATCAACGAGGCAACTGCTTGTATGGCATAGAGCTTGCCCATATTCACCTTTGCTCCGGCCATGCTTTCTTTCGTAACCCCCATCAATGCCATCCATTGCTTTCCAAAGAGCGGACCATACCACAGAGAACCAATAACCATACTGGCGACCGCAGCGACAATGACTGCAAGATAATTAACAGGGACCATAGAGTATATAGTTAGTTTTTAGAAAAACCTAGTACTAGTCTAGCACATTTTTTAGCGGTTGGTTGAGACCCTACTGGGCCGAAACCATGAGCGAACTACGCGAAGCGTAGTAAGTCGAATGGTACCCGGGGCGGGACTCGAACCCGCAAGGCTTGCGCCAAAGGATTTTAAGTCCTTCGTGTATACCATTCCACCACCCGGGCAAGCGATACTACTGTAGCAATACTTTTCATAAACGACAACAACCCTAGTACAGGGTTGTGTCTTGGACGAGTTCTCACTCGATGGAGCGGGAGACGGGAATTGAACCCGCCGCCTCTTCCTTGGCAAGGAAGCGTTCTACCGATGAACTACTCCCGCTCGAAAACTAACTACTGACTCTCACTACTCAAACATGCTTCTCAACCGATGTCACCCACGGGGTGATCGCCCGGTGGGCGAAACTACTCCCGCTCGATTTCAAAGCGTTACCACTATAGCAAGCTTTGAAAATAAATCAACCCTTATGCTCTCTGTAGTAACTCTTTTAGAAGTGAAATGCTTTTTTCAGCACGAACCAAATATTTTTGATCCTTCTTGCTTTTATCCAACATGTAAAAATAGGGCGTTACTATCAGTCCAGCATATAGAAGATAAAAATGTGACGTACTTCGATCCAAGCGATCGCCAGCAACTGTGCGCACACCTTCTAAAAAAGCATCATACGACTCTTTCCCAGCAAAAGTGTATATATCATAGCCAACCCTGAAAATATCAACATTAAAGGCGCTGATTCTCCAATCATCCTTTGGAGGGTATGCATCTAGGAACCGAAGTTTATGATTCGTATAAATAAGATTTTCAGAGTTGCAATCTATCGACACGAAAAGGCTATCTTTTGTAATTAACCTAAAGTTATTTTTATTTTCTTCCAGTTCTCTGGATAATATTGCCAAGGCCTTGTCAGCTAGATCTTTGGGGAAATCTTTTTCACTCAATGCCCATGTCTTTACGTCTTTCACTCTTTCACACATAAGTTCATACCAATTAGCTTCTGTGGCAGGCAAAAACTTCTCTGGTAGCGCTAATTTAATTTTCGCGAAAGCCTCTCCCATAGACCTATACTCTGCTACTGACAAAGTATTCTGATACAAGACCTCGGTCAGTGTTCCCTGAATATCCTCCTTATGCATTATAATGACTAACTCATCATCGCCAGACTTCGGATTTACTAACTTCACTTTCCCATCCTCAGCGATCGCCTGCTTGAGATCAATGTATACAGTGGGGTTTAAAAAATGATTAAACTCAAAGTCATTACGAATAAAATCTATTCTCGAATTCCCTCCTGACAAATCTTTCATGTCAGTGTTCCACCACTCATTGTCCCTCTTATAAAACTTAAGTACTCTGTTTTCTGTATCAAAAATGAAAACACGAGAGATGACCGTTTCTATAACTGTTGGGGTAGAAGAAAAACCATCGACCATGCCGCGCTGAAGGAGAGTAGATAGTTGATTATTCATTTGCATTAATTGTCTCTCTGCTCAATCTCTCGCGTTGCTCTATTGAAAAGTACCTCTTTTTCAAACTCTCGAAACGAAACCTTCAATGAAATGATATCAGGGTTATCAGTTTGAAATGCAACAATTTTTACCTGTTCGCCGAAAGCTGGAGCATTATACGCTCCGAGATTTTCTATACCAAAAACATCATTCACAATGTGCGTTACTACCTCAAAATGTGAAACCGCTAAAATCTGAGGGGTCGAATCCTCGCTTTGATTAACATCTGAAAGAATTGATCTTATAAGATACTCCAAAGAACGATACAACCGTTCTTTCTTCTTTGAGTGGGGCTCAATGATATCTGGACGGTTTTGATGCATCTCATGAGTATAGTGGTCCTTTGCAATCAACTCCTGATCAGAGCCCAACTCTTTGACGCGCTCCATAAACGCATCACGATCAGCAAATTTACTTTGTCCCAATGCGTTTATTGATCTTTTGATGCCAGCGGATAATTGCGCTCCTTCTGCAACAAAATCTAAGGTGCCCTCTGCGCGCGGTTTCGGAGAGTGAAGGAGCAACACTGGATCATCATCAGAAAAAAATCCTTCTTCCCTCAATTTCTTTCCAGTTTCTAGAGCACCAGCAACGCCTTTATCTGTTAAATCATGACCCTCGTCCTTATAGTTCGTCTCCTCATGCCTCATTAAAACAGCCCTAAATAAGGGCTTTGGCTCATGCTCATTTTCACTGTGTTCTGGTCTCTCTCTATTCATATCTTGGATAGTAACACAGCCACAGCTATGAGGGTAGTATTTTAACTAGCTAGTTTCTCTATCAGTACATCAATCACTTTCCTATTCGTCAAGGTCACTGCTACATAGCGCCGGAATTCTCTGGTCGTGAGATTCTTCAGGACCTCTTCATTCCCCGCATAACTATCCCGCTGCTGCAGCAGCTCCGCTTCTATCTCGGGCTCAGTCGCCTGCAGCTTCAGCTCATCAGCCAAGATACGCAACACCAGTCCAGCTTTCGCGCGCAGGATCGCCTGCGGTTCGAATTCTTTCTCGATCTGCTCCTTGGTTTTCTTCATGCTCGACAAATACTTCTCCCACTCCATGCCGCGATGTTTCACATCATCCTCGAGTTCATAGAGCATCTTTTCAACTTCAGAATGTACCATGTTCTCCGGAATGTCGGAGAAGGTGGCGCCCTTGACGATAGCTTCGACGATCTCTTGTTCGAGGCGATTCTTTTCCTTCTGCTCCTTCTCACTCTTCAGATTTTCTTTCAAGAGAGTGGCTAGCTCAGGATAGGATCGGCCCATCATCGACCGAGCCCATTCGTCATTCTTCTCGGGCAAGTTACGTTCATACACACCAAGCAATTCTACCTTGAAGGTCGCCTGTTTGCCGGCGAGCGATTCCTGAAAATATGGATTAGGGAATGTCAGCATGAATTCCTTGGTAGCGCCTGCTGTCGCGCCAAGTATCTCTTCTTCGAAACCCGGGATCATAGAACCTTTGCCAAGGATCAAAGGATACTTCGTTCCGGTACCACCCTCGATAACCGCGCCATTATGCTTCACCTCGAAGTTCACTTCTACTTTATCACCATTCTGGGCAGCGCGCTGTACTAATGCTTCCGTTGCCTGCATGCCACGTAGATTATCTATCATCTCTTCAACTTCAGCATCAGTGACGGTGATCTCCTTTTTCGCTACACGCACTTTCTGCCACTCATTGAGCTTCACCTCTGGCAAAACGGAAACGATCGCCGTATACACAATGGGATTGCCCGGGGCCATTTTCTCGACATTAATCTGCGGCTGCCCCACCGAATCAATTTTTTGTTCCTTGAGAGCAGTCCACAAAGTCTGCGTCACGATATCTTGCAGCGCTTCTTCATACAAAGCCATGTCGCCATAGCGCTGTTTGATGACATTGACCGGCGCTTTGCCCGGACGAAAACCCGGAATAGATGTTTTCTGTGAAAGCCGATCAGCCGCGCGCTTCAGATACGCCTCTGTCTCATCGACAGGGATCTCTATGGTCAGGGTTACCTGGCCTTTCACTTTATCACTTACTGTGGATTTCATTATTTGAAGATGATGTAGATAAGGAGCAGCGCTACGATGTTCAAAATTTTGATCATCGGGTTGATAGCAGGGCCCGCAGTGTCCTTATAGGGATCACCGACCGTATCGCCGGTCACAGCAGCTTTATGCGCATCAGATCCTTTACCGCCGAAATTTCCTTGCTCAATATACTTCTTCGCATTATCCCAAGCGCCGCCGCCAGACGTCATAGACACCGCGAGGAATAATCCGGTCACGATACTACCGATCAATGCTCCGCCCAACACCAGAGCGATGGTATTTCTGCCATCAGGCGCGAATGAGAACAGCAGAGCAATGATGACCGGCACCAGAACGGGGATCAGCGCTGGAACGATCATCTGCTTGATAGCGCCCTTGGTAACAATGTCTACCGTACTAGAATAATCAGGTTTCTCCGTTCCTTGCATGATGCCCGGCTTGTCCTTGAATTGTTTGCGCACATCTTCGACGACCAAGCCTGCGACCTTACCGACTGCTTCCATAGAAAGCGCGCTGAATATGAACGGCAATAATCCTCCGACGAATAATCCTATCAGGACCAAATGGTCGCTTAACAGGAAATTCGTCGAGATATTCCTATCCTGCAATTCGATGATATAGGCATTGAAGAGCACCAGGGTCGCGAGACCCGCTGAACCGATCGCATAGCCCTTGGTGACCGCCTTGGTCGTATTACCGACCGCGTCGAGCGGATCAGTAACCTCATCGCGGACCTGCTTATCCATCTCGCTCATCTCTGCGATACCACCAGCGTTATCCGTGATAGGACCATACGCGTCGATCGTGACGATCATGCCGGCAAGCGACAACATACTCATCGCGGCGACTGCGACGCCGTAGATCCCCGCGAATGAAAAACTGACGAAGATACCGAGGACGATCGTCAGTACCGGCAATGCCGTTGCTTTCATACTGACCGCAAGGCCTGCGATAACATTGGTTCCATGTCCGGTTGTCGAAGCCTTCGCGATAGATTTAACTGGGCTGTATTTCGTGGAAGTATAATACTCAGTAATCACGACCATAAGACCAGTAACAATCAGACCGACGAGCGCGGAAAAATAAATGTTCGAGGCGCTGATCGTCTTCAGATCAGTCATCAAATACTTCGTAGCAGGATACAAGAGCGCCGCCGAGATAATGCCCGACGCGATCAATCCTTTGTACAGCGCATTCATAATATTCTTTTTGGCGCCCAATCGTACGAAGAACAACCCAATGATCGAAGCAATGATGCCGACCGCGCCAATGACGAGCGGGAAAATAACCGCGTTCGTATTATCTTTGAATGTCAGGAACGCGAGCAGCATGGCCGCGACCGACGTGACCGCATAGGTCTCGAAGAGGTCAGCCGCCATACCCGCGCAGTCACCCACATTGTCACCCACATTATCCGCAATGACCGCCGGATTCCGTGGATCATCTTCCGGAATATTTGCTTCTACTTTACCCACCAGATCAGCACCGACATCAGCAGCCTTGGTGAAAATACCACCACCCAAACGCGCAAAAACCGAGATCAAGCTACCGCCGAATGAGAGACCGACCAGTACTTTCGGGGAGAAAAACACCGGGTTTAGAAAATACAATCCTGTCACTCCAAAAAGTGCCAAGCCGGCGACGAGAAAACCGGTTACGGCGCCGCCTTTGACCGCGACATCGAGCGCCGCGGCAAGGCCTGAGCGAGCAGCCTCAGCCGTACGCACATTGGCACGAACCGAGACATTCATACCGATGATACCCGCTGCAGCTGATAGCGCCGCGCCAATCAAGAACGCTATTGCGGTACCCCAGCTGATAGCAAATCCAACGATCAGGAAAAGCGGCGCGGCGATATACGCGATCGTAGTATACTGGCGTTTCAGATACGCTTTTGCTCCCTGCTGTATCGCTTTCGCGATTTCCTGCATGCGTTCATTACCGGCAGATTTCTTGAAAATCATCTGCGCCAAGAATAAACCGTAAATAATAGCAATCGCAGCTGCAGCGAGCGACATAAGAACTACCATGGTGAGTTGTGGTGTCATAGTCTTTAGTTAGTACACTAGTAAAAAATTATTCATTAGTTTCAGTTGCCGCTGCGGCTGCTGGCGTTTCGCCCTCAGTAGCAACTTCATCAGCTTGTATCGTGCCGTCTTCTTTCGCTATATCGATACGCATGCCAACCATCTTCGAAGCAAGACGCACATTCTGTCCGCCACGACCGATCGCGAGGGACAGCTGATCCTCTTTCACTTTGATAATAGCCGCCTTCTGCTCTTGATGCACGGTCACACTCATAACCTTCGCTGGCGCAATAGCGTTCTCTATCAACGTTTCGATGCTGTCACTCCATTCCACGATATCAATCTTCTCGCCGCTCAATTCCTGAATGACGGTCTGCACGCGAGTGCCACGCTGTCCGACGCAGGAACCGACCGGATCGATATTCGCCTCTTCTGAAGCAACCGCTATCTTCGTCCGCTCGCCCGCTTCACGAGCAATGGCCTTGATGGTGACCAAGCCCGAACTGATCTCAGGCACTTCATGCGCGAAAAGTTTCGCTACCAATTGCTCAGACGAACGCGAAACGATTATTTGAGGTCCTTTCGCAGTCATGCCAACATTGAGCAACAACACTTTCATGCGGCGACCTGATTCATAGTGCTCTTTGCGCACCTGCTGTTCAGGCGGCATCACGGCCGTTGCCTGACCGATGTCGAACAGTACCATATACCCTTCTTGGCGCTGCACAGTCGCGACGAGCACTTCGCCTTCACGGTCCTTATACTCATTGAAAATCTTCTCACGCTCAGCTTCTCGTAAGCGCTGAATGATGACCTGCTTCGCAGTTTGTGCTGCCATACGGCCATACTCTGCTGGTACGGTGAGACGCGTCTTCATCTGATCACCTACTTCGACGGTTTTCTTGATTGCCTTTGCGTCAGTGAGCATGATCTCGCTCTTCGGATTGAAACGCTTCACTTCCTGATCCTCCGGAATCTCTTCGCCGGCTTCTTTACGAACTTTCTGCTCTTCCAATTGCTTTTCTAACTCTTCCAGATCTATATCAGGCACAACGGTTTTCACATCATAGACCTTCGAACCGCCATTCTCGGCGTCGAACTCAACTACGATATTCTGGCTCTTATCACCGAAATCTTTACGATAGGCGGCTGCCAAAGCTGCCTCGATCGTTGTGATAACCGAATCTATAGAGATGTTTTTCTCATCACAGACTTGGCGTATCGCTTGAATTATCTCATTACTATCTGCCATAGACGACTCTTAGTCAATAAAAAGCGCTAGTTTTAAATAAACTAGCGTACTGGCACTATAGCGGTTTTTTCTGGAAAAAGCAAGAAACCTAGCCCCGTCTGCCTCAGCGCCCGGGAGCTTCTACATTTCTAAATAATCATGAGCCATCCGGCGGCCCCTGATCCTTCTTCTCCTCGTCATAGGGTAATGGCTCTTCATAGCGCGGCTTGAAGAAATAGAACCCTGCATAGCTTAGCCCTGCTATACCTAGCAGAACCATAAGCTCACGGCCTAAATCAGTGCCGAAGAATGGCATCGTGCTCGATGCGGTAGTAGCAAGCGGATTATTCTGTTTATTGAAAAACCAATCAAGTACCGAATTTGCATTCTGATTGTTCACAGCCTCAGGCTCAGTAGTAGTCGAGATCGAGCTTACTTTGGGCCGTGTGCCCTCAGGCAACAGCACCGTTGCTGGCTTGGGCGCTGGTACGACAAAACTAACTTCAGGAGACTCTGGGCTCCTCTCCTTTTCGCTGAGATTACGAGCGACCGTATAGACACTGTGCGTCCCGGGTGTCAACGGCAAGAACGGCCTATAGAAAAAATTGCCTATGTCGCTCGGATCAGTACGGAGTGTAGCGCGTCCGTTATACACACCGTCAATATACACATCCACTTTGGTTTGATTCCAACTTAAGCCAGTGATGAGCACCGACCGGGGCGAATAGAATCTTTTTTCAAAAGTCGGCTGGATGAGTGTCGGCGCAGGCACAAGGCAATCGAATGGATTTCCGCAGGGGCGCTCACGCGCGAATACCGGATGCGCAGATAACAAAAAAAGGAGGGCACACCCTCCAATAGATATGCAGGACAAAAAACGTAGCCGGGGAATACGCATAGATATAGTCGCATTAAACCCTCCCAACTACTAAGCGTCAACGAATACTTTGTGCATACCGAGTGGACAATGAGCGGGTACTTCCTTATGAAATCGTGTATATCTTGAGCATAACCCGCTGCTCCGTAACGACAACAGCACAGACTTGGATCCGGATCGCCCTATAGCTTTCCTTGCGCGATTCGAGAAAAGCCGCCGTTAACCTCATCAACCGAGCCTGTTTTGTGTGGCTAATGGATTCTTCAGGAAATCCGAAAGTCAATGATCGTCGTGTCTTTACTTCAATACTATAGAGTACGCCATCCTTCGAACAAATAAGGTCCAGTTCCCCGGAGGAATATCTGACATTCCTGGCAACAATGCTATAACCCGATCTTCTGTAGTGCTTCGCCACCAGATCCTCGCCCCAGGCACCTAAACGTTGTTGTGCAGTTTTCACAAAAAGACAGTACCAAAAGTAATGCCCTGTTCTCAAAGCTGCTTGAAACTATTTCTTCTTATGCGGCAAATACTGCTCGAAGAAGGCCTTCTCATCCCTGGCGCGCAGCCTCTTCGGATACTTCCACATATGGAATACTGCGATGCGCAGGATCCACAGAGCGGAAAGTGCGACCCACACGAATATCAGCGCACGCATGCTCAGGAGATAGGCATTCTGCAGACGGAAAAAAGCAAGGATCAAGGATACTAGACCAAAGGTAAGGCCCCATGCCATATATCGCTGCCAAAGATGTCGGCGTAAACCATCATGAGGATATCTGCGAGATATGAAGAAAGCCACCATGCTAAAGATAATAGCAGCCATCGACACCATCATTACCGGCTGCCAAAAAACACTATTGTAACTGCCCGGCTGCACTGAGAAAAGATAATTGAGATCAAACAGTTTATTCATAACAGAGGGTATTTAATCCTATTGGCCGACAAAAGTCAACGATATCCCTTTGACAAAAACTATACCCCCGATCTACAATGATCTTGTAGTCAGCTCGATACGTCGTCGTCTGATCCGCTCCCCCTCCTGTTGCGCCGGCGGTCGCCTACCGCCACACCAAGGGCCCCTCACGAATTTCCGTACGTGGGGGGCCCGCTACTTTTATTAAAAAATCCCCGCGGGATTTTTTTATGGTGAGCGTAAGGCTAAATCCTTGTAAAAACGATGCCAAAATGATACTGACCGGCTTGGAAAAACTTCTCCTCCATATACCCGAGCGGCGGCACGACCTCACGCAGATACTCAGGACGTACCCTATCGGCCGCAGGTGGTCCGAATGATACCGATACATCATTCCAGTCCACGATCAGCAATTTACCACCCGGCTTTATCAAACGAGTTACTTCTTTCAAAATATCCGCGTGCTTCTTCGATTGAAATAACGTGTTCACGAGAAGACCATGGTCCAGGCTTTGTTCAGGAATGGTCATAGCACCATAGATCTCCAGATCGCTCCATACTGTTTTTACATTATACAACCCCTGCAGCTTTGCTTTACCATCAACACTAGAAAGCACATTCTTCACGATATCGACAGCATAGACCTGACCATGCTCACCGACGAGACGTGCTGAAGCCAATACAAAAAAACCGGCTCCGCCACAACCAAAATCAGCAACGATCTGATTCGGTCGTATGCCTAAATGGTCTTTCAGTATTGCGATAGGATTGAGCAGCTCATTCCCTCCTGAAACGATGGTGGTAGCCATATAGCATAGTATACACTATTTGACCCTGCTAGGACTAGTTAGTGACGGACGCATGATAGACGCGAAACGCTTCTGTGCCCGCATGATTTTTGATGCTAATCGGCTGTATACCATTATTGCGCATCTGCAGCTCGAGCGCTTCGCCATACCCGGTAATTCGATCCGGCATATTCGGCAATACTGCATCAGTATTCTGTATGAAATACAGATCCGTGAAACCATTCTTCACATAATACTCCTGGCCCTCTTGTTTCAAAGTCGTCAAATATTTTTCAGCGGTAATGATAGGCCACGCCGCATACAACGCCTGCCTATTCAATACCCAGAGCGAGGCAAGATTCGACATATTGTCATTATAGACAAACAGATACGCTGCAGGACTTTCGCCTGCAGCCTGCGCCGCTGTGAGAGCCTTGCTCTTCACATCCTCAAGAAATGGGTAGGTATACGGAATAGTCAGTTTCGGATACTTGCCACGAATAGTCTCGCTCAACCACTCATCGAGATCATTGTAGCCCCAGGCGTGCATATCCCAATGAATGCGTGAATAGCTGAGCACCTCTTGGCCGATCGGTTGATACGGTATGGCTGAATTATAGGCATAGGCATATTCCCAGCCGAAGAACAGAAACAATATGACCAGAGCTGCATAAGATGCTTTTTGAACTATTGGAACATCGAGTACGGCGCTGAGTAGGTAACTTATCGCAATACATAACCAGGGGATAAGCATAGTCAGAAAACGCGGGGACGGGCCAATGGCTAGATACAATATAAGGTTCACTACTATACTACTGTTCAACAATACCAGGGAGCGTTTCTGTTCTGACTGAACACTGACAACTCGCGCGAGACACCAGAGCAGAGCACCCGCTGCGACCGAAATGAAAAGCCATGAGCCATACTGCCAAAGATTTACTGGTATGCCAGCGATGCGATCAGCGAGGCTACCGATATCTTTACCAGGTGTCACTGTCCAATATGGCACATGCTGCCCAAAGATATAAAATAGCTGAAAATCGAAATGCCCGAATGTCCGATACAAAAATATATTGTAGACAACAAAAGGGAGAGATAGCACGAAGGCGCAGAACAATCCAAGATACAGCCACATGCTTCGAAAGACGCTCCGTTGATAGAGCACCAGATAGATACACAGCGGCACGGCGATGAACCCGACTGTATATTTCGAAAGAAGTCCTAACCCGAATGCTATGCCACAAGCTATATACCACCGCCTCTCATCTTGGGCTTGTAAGAAACAATAGACGCTCAGCAACATGAAAAAAATGACTTGTGATTCTTGTACTGCGACACGTGCCACGTAGACCATGAGCACATTCGAAGCCATGAGCGCTGCCGCGATGAGCCCTGCTTTCTCTGAAAATAATTTCTTCGCTATCAAATACACCAGTGCTATAGAAGCGATGCCGAAAAAGGATGAGGGCAGACGAAGTCCCCAAAGATTCACGCCAACAAGTCCCATGGAGACATGCTGGACGAGGAAGACGAGCAGCGGATGATCATGGAAGGAGAGATGAACCCACCATGGTGCCGCAGCATTGAACAGCTGCAGTGTCGTTGGCTGCGCTACAGCAAAATCAAAATCTAGCATACCGATGGCGCGGAAGCCATAGAGCACCTCATCGGAAATAGCATCTCCTCTGCTCAACGCATAGAGACGAAGAAAGGCGCCAGCTACTAGAACAGCCATAAGCAGGTAGGTCGTGCGAGAAGCTCGCTTCATAGAGATATGAATGTTATACGATGAAGAAATAGTGGGCCGTACTGCTGTATCGCTGCGCGATGCGCTTCGGTGCCATAGCCCTTATGCTGAGCGAATCCATACTGAGGATACCTAGCGCCGAACGCGATCATCATATCATCTCTATACACTTTCGCGAGTATTGAAGCTGCCGCTATTTCAGGGAATTTAGATTCGCCGTGCGTATGGAACTCTATGTTCCGCGGGGGACTGGTATACTGCTCGAAGCCGCCAACATGGTCTGCTCGGACGCGTGATGACCGAGGAAAAGCGAGCAATGCCAGATCGAAAGCCAATACATTCGCCGCTTGAATACCACTACGATCGATCACATTATTACTTACGATACCATAGGACCATGCGCAGGACGTCTGCAATAACGGCATAAGAGCGCGGCGCTCGCTATCAGTTAACAGCTTTGAATCTTTCACCCGCTTGAAAGGAAATCGTCTCTCATTGACAATGCGCGCCGCGCAGGCAATAAGTGGGCCGGCCAGCGCTCCTCTCCCAACTTCATCTACACCGATACTCCTAGACATTGCTTCAGCGTAGCGAAATGAAGGGAAAATGAAAAGCAGCCCCGCCTCAGCCGGTTGCCTGAGGCGGGGCTGCGCTGGTCAGCATCTACTACTCCTCAGGCCAGATCTTTTTCCCTGTTTCATCATAAACCAAAATGGCATTCGTCGGGCAATTCTTCGCTGCCTGCAAGATCAACTCATCAGAATCGCCATTCTGTTTCTTGACGGTCGAGAATCCATCCTTATCTAATTCGAACGTATTGGTAGCGATAGCAACGCAGGATGCAATACTCGTGCACAAATCTTTATCAACTGTTACTTTATACGCCATAGTACCTTAGTACCTTTTAACAAAGCCATTGTATCAGTAGCTCCTGGTAAAGTAAATGTCATCGCTCTTACTGCGAACTTTCTGTTCTTGGGAATGTCGCTGTGGTAAAGATCCCGGCGTCATAGAGCTCTTCCACAAGCTCAGTTTGATCAGGGTTCATCTGCAGCATCTGTTCCTTCACCTTGTCTCCTGAGAACGCCTCCCTGCCACCGAACTTCTCGTTGATGCGGTGCAATGCGTCATACACGTCAGCCAGAGCGAGCATACGTCCGCCGCTCTCTATTTTCTTCTTTGTGTCATCAGTATAGGGATGCAGCGGCTCTGGCACTTTCTCCGGGTATGGCCGTGATTGAAAGCGATGATGCAGCTTCACAATCTCAGCGGAAAAATCAAAGGTATCCCGCAAGAGCTCATAGCTCTTCAGGACATGCTCATCCATAGCGGCCGTATCATCAGCGGTCCAGCCCTCTGTTTTACTTAAGGTGGACAGAGGCACCATGCTTTTGCCAATATCATGCAATAGGCCGGCATACAAAAGTGCCTTCTCATCCATGTTCAAATGCTTGGCAATGCCTCGGGCCGCAAGGCCGACTCGGATAGAGTGATAGAATGTTTCTGTATGCTTCAACTCGAGGAGCTTCAAATACGCTAAGATTTTATCCTGCTGCTCTTGGCTAATCTGCAGCTCGCCAAAAGCCGTAGCAAGTCTCTCCTCGAGGGGAATCTCGGGATCCAAATAATCAACAAAGTACGGCTGTTGCGCCTCTCGATCATGCTCTATGTTCAAGACTCGAGCCTGTGCTTGCGCAGCCTCTGGTGGCAGCTCCTCCATGCCCATCGGAGCGTGTTCTGGGCTTTCTTGTGGTCGTGGTTCTATTCCGCTTACTTCTTTTTTCATACTCTCTACAGTAGAGATATCCTACCAAAACAGCGGCCAGCTGCACAGGTCACTCTATATCAAAGCTCTCCCCTGCTTTCGGCGTCACGACCTGCAGCGCAGGCATCCGCTCGTTCAATACTGCGGAGAATGCCGCTGCTTGCGGCATTTCTGTGTGTACCAGAAACACTCTCTTAAGCCCTTTGATCTTCGAGACGAAATCATAGAGCCCTTGCTGATCCGCATGCGCGCTGAACTCACTGACCGTTATCACGCGAGCCCGCACAGCATATGCTCGATCGTAGATCATAACCGGCGACACACCTTCCTGCAATTTCCTCCCCAGAGTATTTTCAGCTTGGAAACCGGTCAATATGATAACCGAGTCTGGGTTCGATACATTGTGTTCCAGATGATGCAGCACTTTACCTCCTTCGCACATCCCTGACGAAGCGATCACCATAAACGGCCCCGGCTTCGTATTGAGCGCTTTTGACTCTTCGGTGGTGCGTATCGTCATCAGATTGGTGAAGGCGAATGGCGATTCATGCTTGCTGCCGAAATCTGTCCATGTCTCCTGATCATAGTCCTCGGTATGCTTCATGAATACCTCCGTGATCTCATTACCAAGCGGACTATCCACATAGATAGGTATCACCGGTATTTCTCCAGCATCATAGAGTTTATGTAAGGTATAGAGTAGTTCCTGCGTGCGGCCGAGCGCAAATGCCGGCACGATGATCTTTCGCTTGTTCTTGACCGCGTCAGTGATAATTTCTTTCAGATGCAAATCGACCTCGCTCATAGGCCGGTGCAGCTTATCACCATAGGTACATTCGATGAGTAAGGTTTCTATCTCTTCGGTCGGGACTTCTGGCTCACGAAGCAAGGGGACATTCGTATTCCCGAGATCGCCGGTGAATGCGATCCTCTTGGTCATACCGGCAACAGTGTTTTCAATAACAGTGATAGCTGAGCCCAAGATATGGCCTGCATCATAGAGCTTCACGCGGGTCTGCGGATTGAAGTTGAACCATATGTCACTCCCGCGAGAACATTCGATTGTTTTGAAATCAGCGCTGACCGCTTCGACATCATCGACTGAATAAAGAGGTGGTATCGGCGCTTCGCCACCCACAGGATTCTCCTGCATATACTGAAAATCATGCAGCTGCAATTTAGCAGAATCCAGCATGATAAGGCGAGCCAGGTCTGCTGTTGTCGATGTGGTATAGATCGAGCCTTGATACCCAGCCATCTTCAGCATCGGAAGCATGCCGCAATGGTCCGCATGCGCATGAGATAGCATGACCGCAGTAAGTGCTTTGGCGTCGAAAGGAAACTCCCGATTCAAGGCATCGGCTTCATGCCGCTTGCCTTGATGTAAACCACAGTCAAGCAGCAGCCTCACTCCATCATCCGTGGTAATGAGATGTTTTGAGCCGGTGACTGCGCCTGCTGCGCCATAAAAGGTTATCTGCATGCAGCAAGTATAGTTAAAAATAAAGAATGCGCAACAGTAAAACTCTAACGCATCGCGTGTGCAATCCTCTCAATCGCGATCGCGAACGCCGCGGTCCGCAGATCAACCTTTTCTACTTGAGCGCGTTCATAGATCGCCTCAAAGGCCGGGACAATATGTTTTCGCAATTCCTCCTGCACTTTCTCCTCAGTCCATTTCTCACCAGCTAAGTTCTGTTGCCATTCAAAACAAGAAACAATCACGCCGCCAGAATTAGCAAGTACATCGGGGATCACGACGATGCCTTTCTTGAACAATATTTGATCCGCTTCAGATGCTATCGGGCCATTAGCAAGTTCGAGTATATATCTTGCTCTAATATGATCAGCATTCTCGGCGGTGATCTGGTCTTCCAAAGCAGCTGGTATCAAGATATCGACTTCGAGCTTCAATAGATCTTCCTGCGAGATATGCTTCAGGTCATTGAAATCTTGCACCGAGCCAGTCGCATCCTTATGCCCCGCAAGTTTCGGTATATCCAAGCCCTTCGGATCATAGATGCCACCCGATGAATCTGAAACTGCGACAACTTTGTAGCCCGCTTCACTCGCAAGCGCTGCCATATGCTTGCCTGCATTACCAAAACCCTGGATCGCTATCATTGCTCCTTGTGGAACATGCTGTTTTTGAGCGAATGCCTCAAGCACATAGTACCCCCCTTGCGCTGTCGAGTTACCGCGACCCAATGAGCCTCCAGTATCGATAGGTTTACCGGTGAATGTCGCGATGCCTTTCGGATCGCCGGTCAATCGTACATACTCATCTGCCATCCATGCCATGATCTGCGGTGTGGTATAGACATCTGGCGCAGGCACATCGATCTGAGGTCCTAATACATGGTGAAAAGCCTTTACGAAGGCTCGTGCTAATCTCTCTATTTCTCCTTCAGACAACTTTTTCGGATCAACGATGACGCCGCCTTTGCCTCCGCCCAAAGGAATATCTGCAACCGCGCATTTGATCGACATCCAGAATCCAAGTGCTTTCACCTCGTTCAGATCAACGTTCGGATGAAAACGAATACCACCTTTATAGGGCCCACGCGCTGAATTATATTGCACCCGAAATCCGGTGAATATTTTTTCTTCGCCAGAATCTAACGTCACTGGGATGGCAGCCTCGATATGTCGCTCTGGTTGCTGCAAGCGAGTAATAACTTTCTCATCGACTTTCGCGATCTTTGCGGCGCGCGATAGCTGCTGCATGGCTGATTCAAAAGCGTTCATGGTTACACAGTAAATTCTTGATTGCTCCACAAAGGCTTAAAGTCAATACCAGCCGGTTCAAGAAATTGTTTTGGCAAACGGTGATAGAGACCCGGTTCTTTCAGCGTTGCGTCGTGGACTGGAAAGCAAACTTTTGGCTTGAATGTTTTTGCATAATCAATGGTGTTTCGCAGCGTACCCCATGGAGCCGTGACCGGTAACGCAAGCACAGGAGCTGAATTTTTCAATACATGATACGCATCTCCAGGATGATACAATGTTCCATCAAGCACATAGCCCGTATTGATCACCTCTGGAACTCCCTGATAAATGAATTCATGTTTACTACCATATGCTTCAATGGAAATATTTTTAAGAGTCATTGATCCGCCATCCTCGATTTGTTCAAATGGAATACCAAGCTCAGTGAGCAAAGCGCCAACCTCGTGATTTGTCACAAAAATCGCATTGGGGTTTTTAATTCGAATTTGTTTAATCGAATCAACATCATAATGATCCGCATGAACATGCGTGATAATAACCGCATCAAGACCAGTCAGCTCGTTTTGCTCTTTACTGAAAACACCAGGGTCAAAAAGAAATCGAACACCCTTTGTCTCAACCACGATACAGCTGTGGCCTATTTTTTTAATGGTCATAGTATTACTTCATCAATGTCGGCGCGTAGAATTTCCATCGATCGATACGAATCCTGTCTTCAGTCACGCCTTTTTCTTTCAAAATCTTTTCTGCAGCATCGATAAATGGCGGCGGTCCGCAAATATAAAATACTTGTTGGTAATCTTTGCCGGCAAACTCTTCGTCGAATAAAAACTCGCTCACAAGTCCCCTATGTACTTTCAGTTCAGGCGGCGCTTCAGTATAAAGAATGGTTGTCGTAAATTGCGGATACTGCTTTGGTAATTCCTCTAGTTCTTTTTGGTAGATAATCTCTTTTTCATTCAACACACTGAAGAGCAAATGCACGGCATTCTTCATTCCTTTGGTGAGCACGTGATCATAAATCGCCCGAAGAACTGAAATCCCAGTGCCGCCAGCAATTAACACAATATCTCTCGTATCAGTATCATCGAAAATAAATTTCCCAAATGGCCCCGATACCTGCACTGTATCTCCTGACTTCAGTGCCGGGACACAGGAGGAAACCATACCTTCAGGCATGATGCGGAACGTAAACATCATTTCGCGGATAGCGTCGCCACCGGCATTAGCCATAGAAAATAGCCTGCCGCCTTTTTTATCAGGCAGCATCGCTTCCCAGCGCATACACTGCCCCGTTTTGATGGATACCGGTTGCTCTAGCTCGATAACCACACTATACACTCGTGGCGTTTCTTGAATTACTTTTTTAACTGTTGCTTTCATATACTGTCTTGGTCATTCTGGTCATGAGCTTACATGAAGGTAAAGAGTCTCAAGTCTGCTTGCCTTCGGGGCACACGTCTCAAGCCCCGGCGCTCCGCGAGCGGCTTTCAACGTTTGCCCCTCGGCACTCATTCAACGTTAGAACAGTACGGATTACGGCGCCTCGATTACTGTACATTTGCATGCGTTTCACCCATGCCTTGTATCCAATGATAGACACTTTGTGCCGCGATAGAGCCTTCTGCTGCGGAGGTAATAAACTGCTTCAATTCTGTTGCGTTGGTTATGTCTCCTGCTGCATAGACGCCGGCAAGATTCGTCGCCTGCTTACGATCAACGATAATATACCCATGATCATTCGTCGCAACGCCGAGTTTTTTCGCAAGTTCAGACAATGGTAAATGCCCGATCTCAATAAATAGTCCGTCAAGATTTATCACACGACCAGTATCGAGCTTCAATTGCTTCACATGGTTGCCATCGCCGATAATCTCGACAATATTCGCCCTAGGAATTAATTCTACTTTTTCATGTTTCGAAACTTTCTCGACTGAAATAGGCTCAGCAGTCATCGTGTCTTTACGAAAAATGGTATAGAGCTTCGAGCCGTATTCCGCGAGAAACAGTGTCCCAAGCGCCGCGGAATCAGAACCTCCGGCAACCGCTAACACTTTATTTTTATACAAAGGCCCATCGCAAGTATAACAATAGTGCACTCCTCTGCCCGCATACTCTTCTTCACCAGGCACACCCAATTTTTTATGTTGCATACCATTGGCAAAAAGTATTGCCTTAGCTTCGTGACGTGCTCCATCCTCAAGAACCACTGCGTAACCGCCAGATGTTTTTTCAACAGACATAATCGTCGACTGAATCATCGGTACTTGATACTGCTCGACATGCTTGATAAATTTCTGCATCAAATCATAGCCGCCGACACCTGGATCGCCGATCCAATTGTCGACTAGGTGCGCGATGTTGCCTGTGCCACCAAATTCTTTCGCGATGATGGACACACTTAATTTAAAACGTGCGGCATATAACCCTGCGCCAAGGCCTGCTGCTCCGCCCCCTATGATTATTAAATCCTGCATTACTTTGTTACTTACAGATTAACTTTCTGCCCGATGAGAAGGTTACAGGCGCCGCGTCCGAACGAAGTGAGTGATGCAGGGCGCCGATGATGATGAGATCGTACATATGACTAGACTCCGACCTGACGATTCAGCTTACTTAAAATAGAAGCCTTCGATTGCAATCCGATTGCCTGATCAACTGGTTTACCATCTTTGAAAATAATGATCGTAGGAATGCTGAACACCTGAAACTGCTGTGAAAGATTCGGATTCTCATCCACATTGGTCTTGCCAATCTTCACCTGTGGCTTGCCAGCGAATTCTTTCGCAATATCTTCAACAATCGGTCCCTGCATCTTACAGGGGCCACACCATGGCGCCCAAAAATCTATCAACACAACCCCTTTAGACTGCTCTACTTCGGTTGCAAAATTACTATCAGTAAATTCGACGGCCATATATTTGAAAAGTTAATTAATAGGTTTCAATTATAGTTAAGCTCTATCTCTATGGCAAGTTCTAAGAGATCTTAAACAAAGTATCAACCAATTGAGCAACAGGCGCCGATGACTGATCTGACGGCAGACAACCTTTCACCTCTGCCTCAACTACTAGTTTTGCTAAAGATGAGAGTGATGAACGTACGGCAACGATCTGCTGAACTATGTCCTGGGCAGTTCGTTTATCATCATACATAGTCTCAAGGGCGGCAATTTGCCCAGCTATTCTATGTGTTCTGTCTAAAAACTGTTTATTATCACATTTCATATACTATATACCAGTATAGAGTATATAGATCAATAAGTCAAATGATCCTACTATTTATAGCTATTGACAAATACTTTATTAAATGTTAATATTATATATTAAGCTCTTCAAACTGCAGTTAACCCTCCTCTTAGGAGTCTAAGTCATGCCCGAAAAGAAGAAGGCTTCTTTGTTCAGAAAGGTGGTGATGGGCTTTATCGTCTTCTCGTTTCTGCTCATCGCTTACCCGGCCTTGCTCATCATTCTTGCGAAAGGCCCCTCAGCCCTTCTGCAGAAGTACGGGTCGCATCAGCCCCTTTCCCCGCAGGCAGTCGGAGTCATCTTCGGCGCCCTGCCGAGCATGACGATCATCCTAGGCTTCTTTGCCATGGTACTCCTCGCTGTTTTCTGGGACCTGGCAAAGGCCTTCGTCGTCCTCTGCTACCGAATGGTGGTCCCGAAAGAAAACGGCGAACAATGAGAACTAGGCAAGAACACTGAAAGCCCGAAACGCATCAGCGGATCGGGCTTTCAAACTATATAGCATGTTCCGCGAGGAACTTTTTTTTAATATATCCAAAGTATAGCTGGTGCCCCTGGAGGGAATTGAACCCCCATCTCATCCTTAGGACGGATTTGCTCTATCCGTTGAGCTACAAGGGCTTATGTTTTTGTTCCTTGTGGAACATTCCAAAGGATTTATTAAAATTAAATATAGATATTTATTTTATATTAGCTAATTAAATGCGTCATAAAATAAATCATACCTACATACATTGACCCTGAGTCAACTAAAAAGCATTACAATAGTATATGAGGGCTATTTTTTTGTCTATCTAAAGGAATTAGTTTTGACATTTACCTAGAAACTAACTACTATTCAAGCGTTAAAACTTAATGTTAACCTGAAAAACTATGGCTATGTTTAGCAATAATCCACGGGAGGGCTCGCAGGGCGCTGCTACAGAAACATTTATAGGACCTTCGGTAAAAATGGAAGGTAATTTCTCTGGTGATGGCGATGTTGTTATTGAGGGTATTTTAGTCGGGACTTTAGCCACAAAAGGGGATGTTCGTATTGGTCAACAGGCTCTTATTGAGGCTGAGATTAGGGCAAAAAATGCTCAAATCGCAGGAAAGGTGAAGGGAAATTTGAATATATCTGGATTACTCAAGCTCGCGGGAACAGCTGTTATTCAGGGCGATGTCAAAACTCAGGCAATAGGAATAGAAGAGGGCGCAGTCCTGAATGGTAAGGTCAATATGAGCAAAGAAAAGATGGCTAAAGAAGGTACCGCGGCTGAGCGCCCGTCCACAGAAGAGCATACTGAGAAGAGCAAGGCTTAATTACTGATTGCTGCTCTCTGCGGCAGCTCTTCTTCTACCTGCTATGTATCTCTACATCTATGACTCATTGCTGAGTCATCAAAAATACAGCTCATTCCTCACGAATGTCGAGCGTCGTTGTACTGATCTTGGTATCAATGGAAAAATAGTTCGACTGACCATTTTGAAGAATATCAAAGAAGTGGTGACCGATGCTGTGAAGCGAGGCGTTACGACGATTGTTGCGGTTGGCGATGATCAAACGTTTGCAAAAATTATCAATACCATAGCGCCGCTCGATGTAACACTCGGACTCATTCCTTCAGACAATTCGAGTCGGATCGCTCGCGTCTTGGGTATTCCCCCAAAAGAATTGGCCTGCGACGTAATCGCGGGACGCATCGTGAAAAAACTCGATCTGGGAAGAATCAACAATTATTATTTCTTGAATGCCGCGGAAATAACAAATGCGAAGGTTCAGATAACATGCAATGGTTATTCGCTGGCGCCTCTCACCGAGTTAAACACGGTTCGTATCTGCAATGTAGGCTCCTATGGCGGTCCGATCCGTTCAAACCCAATGGATGGCAGACTAGAAGCTATTATCACCCCGATACAGGGCGGCTGGCTTTCAAAAAAAGAATTGCAACCAACCGTGTTGCCTTTCACGAAGATACGCATCCAGGCAACAGGGGAGGATGTTGTATCCATCCTTACTGACGAGCAGATCATATTAAAAACACCTGCTGATGTAGAAATAGCGCCTGGGAAACTCAAGGTTATCGTCGGGACGAATAGAATGTTTGAATAAATAGTCCCATCTCATGAAAACAGAGTAGCCGAAACCGCCCTCCTGCAGTGCAGGAGGGCGGTGTATATACATACTCACTGTTAGCACCCACTAAGCGGTTTTTTTCCTGAACATCCACATCTGCTGGAGTACTGAGAAAAAAGTAGTCGAGAACCAATAGAGTGCCAGGCCGGCCGGAAAACGAGATCCAATAATAACAGTCATTACCGGCATCATATAGAGCATCTGGGAATTCATGGCTGAAGTCATGGAACCGGCCTTTTTATTCTTGGCCATAAGCATTTTCGTCTGCCAGAATTGGGCGAGCCCTGCCATGAGCGCGAGTATAAGATTCGGCTTCAAAAGATCAAGGAAGCCAAAAGCGAAGGTGCTCAAAGAGCCTGGACTCGCTATACCCGGGTACAGCAGTTCGAAGCTTTGATTCTTGAGACCATGTATAAACACCTGATAGACAGCGATGAGTATCGGTAGCTGTATCAAGAGCGGCAAACAGGAAGAAAAAGGATTTATTTTCTCTTGCTTATACAACTGCATCATCTCCGTACCAAGCTTTTCGCGATCATCCTTATACCTCTCTTTCAACTCTTCAACTTTCGGCTGTATGGTCTGCAGCGCTTTCTGGGATATGATGGCGCGCCGGTTCAGTGGATACAGCACCAACTTGATGATCAGCGTCAGCACGATGATAGTAACACCCAGGTCATGACCTGGGATGGTGTTATACAAAAAGATCAATAGGTTAAAAAGTGGCTTGTATAATACTTCGGTATAAATAAACATACTGTGGTGTTAGGTTATAGGGTCAATGCCGCCTGTATTCCAGGGATTACAGCGAATAATACGGTAGACGCCCTTCAGACTGCCTCGTACTATACCATACCGTTCGATAGCTTGGTATGTATATTCTGAGCAGGTTGGATGAAAACGGCAATAACCATGTGGGAAAAGGGCCGCAACTATGCCTGTATCCGGAGATACCGTCCTCTGATAGAGCCGTATCAGCTGCAGAACAGCTCTGCGTGGAAGTAGGAGCACGCTAGTACTTATAGCCATAGGCGAGACTTTGTGAGTAAGGCTTCGACTTCTTGTTTCAAAGCTTGAAAATCAAGCTGCCGTGCCTGGGGACGCGCAATGATCAAGACTTCAAGGCCTGTTTTTAATTGAGGAAGTTCTGCCCGGATAATTTCTCGAAGCCTTCTGCGCAATAAGTTGCGCTCAACTGCCTTCTTGCTCACCTTTGTGGAGACTACGAAGGCAAAACGGGTTGGCAGTGAGCGATCTGTTCCTTGTGGAGCAATGCGAAAGGTCAATGAAGTACCAAAAAAAGGTTGCCCAATGCGCGCAAGCCTCTTAAATACCGGATCACCGCGCAAACGATGAGCACGGGAAAGCATACAGACTTAGACTGTTAGTTTTTTTCGTCCCTTGGCTTTTCTGCGACGAATAACCTTGCGGCCACCGGCGGTCGCCATACGAGCCCTAAATCCATGCGCTCGCACACGCTTTCGTTTTTTCGGTTGATAGGTTCGTTTTGTTGCCATAGATACTAGAAAAAAGTATCACATATACCTTGCTTTGTAAATGCATAGGTCGCGGAGTGTACTAGTACAATGATTTTTGAGCAGCATTGCCACAAGTAGAGGGCTGGACAGAATAAAAAATATGAGGTACTACGACATACACAGATTATCAACAGTATGTGCACGATAAGGGCGTTTCTGTGAATATCCTTTTGTGCTATTCTAGGACCTATCAAAAGCTTGTATACAAAAACCCATGGATACTAATCAACTCTGGCACGCTGTTCTCGGTGAGCTCGAGATATTGATAAGCAAGGTCAACTTCACGACCTGGTTCAAGAACACTTTTATAATCGAACATGGTCCGCGTGAAACAGTGATCGGGGTGCCCAACGCTTTTACCAAGGCTTGGTTGGAAAAAAAATATAATGACCAGATAGCGACTGCCATAGGGAATATCACTGGTGAGAAAAATTTGACTATTTCGTATCGCGTCTCCGCAAAACAAGAGGGTGAGAAACCATCACCGAGCTCAGGACAAAAAACAGCTAAACACACTCCATCTGCTGAGGCACCTTTCCCGCTTGATCGCTCTGATTCTGAGAATGGGAAGCTTGGTTTGAACCAAAAATATACCTTCGATACCTTTATCGTTGGCTCTGGTAATGAGCTGGCCCATGCGGCAGCAAAGGCTGTTGTCACAAGGCCGGGGGAAATTTATAACCCGCTCTTTATCTATGGCGGCGTTGGCCTCGGCAAGACGCACTTAATCCAGGCTGTCGGGAATCATTTTGCAAGTACGAACCCAAAGCTAAAGGTGCTCTACGTAAATAGCGAGCGGTTCACGAATGATTTCGTAAGCGCCATCAAACAAGGAACGACTGAGAAATTTAAGAAGACCTACCGATCGGTCGATGTATTATTGATTGATGATATACAATTCATCGCCGGCAAAGAACAGACCCAAGAGGAATTTTTCCACACTTTCAACGCCCTGCACCAAACAAACAAGCAGATCGTTCTGAGTTCAGATAGGCCTCCAAAATCAATACCTTCTATTGAAAACCGGCTTGTTTCAAGATTTGAGTGGGGGATGATAGCTGATATCAGCGCGCCCGACCTTGAGACTCGCATCGCTATTCTTGAATCAAAGTGCCAAGAACGAGGTCTCTTATTAGACCCTGATATCATTAGGTCGATCGCTGAAACCGTTTCTGAAAATATTCGTGAGCTTGAGGGCGCTTTAAATAGAATCGTGGCCTACCATCAACTTTCTAATTCAACGCCAACAAAAGAATCCACCAAAACACTCTTGGTTTCCACGAGCTCAAAGCCTCAAAAAGGCGGTCTGACCAGTAAAAAGCTCATTCAGCTGGTCGCCGACTTCTTTGACATATCACTGAAAGATCTGGCCGGGCCGGTTAGAAGAAAAGAGCTGGTCATACCTCGACAGATCACGATGTATTTATTGCGCGAAGAAATGTCCTGTTCATATCCGCATATTGGCCAGCAGCTTGGTGGCAGGGATCACACAACCGCCATGCACGCTTGCGGTAAGATAGAAGAGTATTTGAATTCGAATGAAAAAATTAGGAATGATGTGGCCCTGCTGCGTCAAAAAATGTATGAGTAAAAAATGTGTTTAACTGTTTCTCATATTCTGAATATCTAAACCTTATACACAAAAACAAAAAACTTACTTTTTTCTTCACCCAAACATCCACAACAACATACCCAGCCTCATCCAAAATTTGTACACACACAGCACCTCATTTTTTACTACATAATCAAGCCAAAACCCACCCCCCAACACTTACCCACCTATCCACACACCCTATTATTATAACTATCAATAGTATATAAAACCCCTAATAAGAGTTGTATGAAATTAACCTGCACACAAGAAAATTTTTCCAGAGGATTAAATATTGTCGCGCGATTAAGTGATAAAAACACAAACCTGCCCATTTTAAATAATGTGCTTTTGCAGGCAAGAAAAGATGGTTTACTGTTGGTTTCAACAAACTTAGAGATAGGCATAAAAACAAAGGTGCGTGGTAAGATCGAGTCTGAGGGAGACTTTACGGTACAAGCGAAGCTTCTCTCCGAATTTGTTAACACATTGAAAAAAGAGAATGTCGAGGTTGAGTTGGTGGACAAAACACTGCACTTACGCGGCGAGAACCACCAAACAACTATTCGTGGCCTTGAATCATCCGACTTTCCGGTAATCCCAGAGGTAGAGGCAAAAACCACAATCACCCTGCCAACAGCAACACTCATCGAGGCGCTTAATCAAACTGTTTTCGCGGTGTCAAACGACGAGTCTCGGCCAGAACTCACTGGTGTGTATATCATCCTTGAAGACAAACACTGTATATTTGTGGCGACAGACGGCTATCGCCTCGTTGAAAAAAAGGTTTCGCTCGCAACAAAAACCCCACATCCCCGAGCAATAATCATTCCCTCAAAGACATTGCAGGAGTTAGTTCGAGTGTTGCCGCTCTCGGAAGAGGAAAATACAACAATCACCATCAATGATACCCAGATACTTTTTGTATGTGGCCAAACACAACTAGTTTCCCGCATTATCACCGGCGACTATCCGGACTATAAACAAATAATCCCAACCACATTCAAGAATATCGTGGAGTTCAAGGTATATGATATGGCGCAGGCGATCAAAACAACCTCTCTGTTTTGTAAGCAAGGTATCAATGACGTACGAATCTCTCTCGACAAGCGCTTCTCAGACATTGCCATCAACGCTGAGAACAGTACATTCGGCAAGAACATTTCGAATGTGCCAAGTTTGGTCAAAGAACAGGAGCTTGATATAGTTTTTAACTATAAATTTTTACTTGATGGTCTCGCGCATATTTCAAGCGACCGCGCGACACTAAGGACCAATGAGCCAACCACGCCCGCCGTACTTACTGCGCCGAAGGAGGATGGGTTTGTGTATGTCATCATGCCCATTAAACAGTAGTGGCTGTGCTCGACGCAAAAACACTGGTAGTGATACCAACCTATAATGAGCGCGGAGCACTCCCGATCCTTATCGATGCGCTCAGGGGGCTGCCCTTGGATATACTCGTCATTGATGACGGGTCCCTCGATGGTACGGGGGAGTATATGCGGGAACAGTGCGCGCAGCACCCGTCGATACATCTTGTGCAGAGAGGCTCTAAACAAGGGCTTGGAAGCGCCTATCGTGATGGTTTTCGCTGGGCGCTCGAGCGGGGATATGATATCGTCGTCCAAATGGACGCTGATGGATCTCATGACCCTCATGCCCTGCGGGGGCTGCTAGAAAAAGCGCAGGACGCTGAGCTGGTCATTGGTAGTCGTTATGTCAAAGGCGGTTCCATTTCTCATTGGTCATACTTTCGTTTGCTAGTAAGCCGTATAGCGAACATATATATTAACGCCATCCTTCGCTTCAAAGATCCGCAGTATCATATTAAAGACTCGACCAGCGGCTATAAGATCTGGAAAACTTCTTTGCTTGAGCGCATTGGTATAACAGCTACACGATCAGATGGGTATGCTTTTCAAATAGAAACAAGCTGGGCAGCTGTGAAAGCGCATGCGCGGATTGAGGAGGTCGCTATTACCTTTCGAGATAGGACGATCGGGGCTTCGAAGATCGGCCGCTCGAATATCCTCGATACACTTCTCTTGCCCTGGCGCCTCTAAATTTTTGTAAAAGAAAAGCGCACCCCCCCCGTGTGGAGATGCGCCGTAGCCGAATTCTTCTGGCAAGGACGATAGGCATATCTGCCTCCAAAAAAAGGAGGGCGCGAGAACCGTGAGGTCCCCGCGCCCTGAAGACCGCGCTTGCGCGCGGGCTGGTTGTGGGAAGGAAGGTACGGCTAGAAAGCCGCCGGCGGGTCGACCGCCGCCATCTTGAGGCCGTAGCCGCAACAGCCACGGCAACCGGTGTCGCAGTCGATGACGCTGCAACTCGTCCCGGTCGGGTCGGTGATGCAGATCTCCACCACGGTGAGGCACGTGCCCCGAGGACCGCAGCTGCCGTTCAGCTGCGCGTACTTGTTGGGGTCGATCTCCTGGCCCTTCCCGACGTTCCCGACGAGGGATGCGTTGGTCGGGTTGTTGCCGACGGTCGAAACCGGGCTTGGCGCCGGCGTTGCCAGCTGGTGGATCATGGTCGCGTTGATCCTGTCGATTTCGCGGCCTGCTCCGATCTGCGCGAGGTGAGCCTGCAAGGCGGTATTGATGTATCCGGTCACGTCGGATGCCTTGGCCGTTCTTGCCTCGGCGGCGAATCTGCCGACGACGGCGTTCAGATGGTCCAGGTTGTCGTTGATCCAGACCTGCGTGGCTTCGTGCTTCGCGACCTTCTCGAGGTCCAGTGTCGGCTGGTTGGTCGCCGAGTCGATGGGTGGCGGGCTGATCAGCCGGCCGGTGTCGGTCACGTAGATCGAGATCTCGTTCTGCATCGGCGTAAGCGGAGCGTTCAGTCTCCCGTTGTGGGTCAGACTGACCGGGGGTGACGCGGACTTCTGCGCCGCGAACGAGGCGGGGGTCATGGCGGCGAACGCGATCAAGCCGAGGACGAGAGACGGTCTGTTCTTCATCATTCCAGACTCCTTCTTTCGAAGTGACCCTCCTCCTGGAGAGGTCGGTTATTGGGACGCGGTCAGCAGTGGCCGCACGAGCTCGTTGAGCTTAGCGGTGCGGTCGTCGATCGACGCGTTGGGGTGTTCGGCTTCGAAGTTCTTGAAAGCGACGAGAGCCTCGTCGTAGCGTGGTGTCTTCATCGCTTGCTCAAGCTTCGGGAAGTCGGGGTCGTTGTGATTGACGGAGATGTTGCCTTCGGCACCCGGACAGAACCGGACGAGGGGGAGAGCGGTGCGTTTCGCTCCGCTCAACTGCATCGCCATGAGGGCGACTTGCTGGTTGTCTGCCTGCAGGCTCGCGAGCTGGTCTCGAAGACCATGTTTCTGGAGTACGTCTGCGACGCGCTGCCGCAACGTGGCCCGCAACGTGGCCTTTTCATCTTGCGATGCCGTAGACCAGGCTTTGAACGTAATGCCGGTGGATTGGAGATCAGGATCGCTCGCTGTCGCGAAGTAGGCCGCCTTGTAGTCGGCGTTCGTGTCCATGAGGACCCGGTGCTTGGCGACGACGTTCCACCAACTGGCGTCTGCTTCAGCGAAGTTGGGGTTTGCGTCGGGCGGCACCGAGAACCCGAAGGCCACGGTGTTGTCCGGCTTGACGTAGGCCATGAAGAAGTTGTCAGGGATGACGAGGGGCTTCGGCTGGTCTCCGGCGTACGCTTCGAGAGCGCACAGAGCGAACACGGTCACAAACAGAGAAACGAATCGGCGCACTGGTATCACCACCTTCCTAAACCTATAAGTCAAGGTACGTTGAGTGCACGCTGGGCAAATTCCACTATGGAATAGGCCTGTGTGTGCGTTTATTCAATTTAACCATAGAACGCTCTACGGTACAACAGTACGGTATCCTTGTCAATAACCAAGTAATAGTACCTGACGGTCAATTGGTGACCGAAATAGAGATGAGAGGATCTGTCATTGACTGGTTATGTATATCAGTCACGACAAGGTAGAGTTGATAGGTCCCCGGCGAATCTGGTTTTATCCAGGGTTCATTTAGTTGCGTCTGGCCACTGACATTCTGGAAACCAATGAAATGCGGCGCGCCTTCGTTGGCATAGTAGAAGTCAATTTTTTTAATGCGCTGTGGATTGGTAATCCCTATCTGTAGCTCTGTTGGCACATTCGCAAGCGCGTAGGTTGCGTTCGGTTCTGGCGCTATCCAGTTAATTGACCAGGCATTCGGGTCAGGCGGCAGGTTAATGGTTACCGTAATATCGTTTTGTTGCTCATCGCCAAGACTATCAGTCGCGCGGGCGCTTAAGGTGTACGTACCATTTTGTACTGTTGTGTTTGGCGTGAAGGCAAAGGTGTACGGAGCTTGTGTCGCCGTGCCTATAATCTGATTGTTCAACAGATAGGTCACCTTTGCAACGCCATGCGGCCCAGAAGCTTGTGAGCTGAGAGTGATAGGCAACGAGGTGATAGTTGCGCCATCTTGTAGCGAAGTCCAGTTGATCGATGGTTGGTCAGCGGTGCTATACGTCGTGTCGATCTCGGTCGGTGGGACATCAGTGAGGTATCCTTGTTTTTGCGCCCACTGCTGTACGGGCGCTTCCCACGCGCTGTATTGTGGATCCGCAGTGGGATCAGCTGGCTCAGGGCCGGTTGGGTTCGTTTTGTCTACATACTGCAGCAACTCATGCACTTCTTTGTAGGTGACTTCTTTGATTTTCGATGGCGGTGTCGCAGGGCCAGCAAGTTTACCATTATCCATATTAATCCTGACAACCCGTTCGCTTCCTAAGGTCCCGCAGAGCATAGGTTTCGTGCACGCAGGCAAGGGCTCCGGCGCTTTGAATTGTTCGACAGGAGTGTCTTTGAGGATAGCATTCATATACTTCTGCCAAATGGGAGCAGCCACGACAGAACCGTCAGCCTTCGGGCCCATGGAGGTGTTATCAGAATTACCGACCCAGACGCCAGTAACTATGGAGGGGGTGTAGCCCATGGTCCAGGCATCCTTGTAGTCATTCGTCGTACCGGTTTTTGCCGCGACCGGCCTGCCGTCGAGTACGAGATGATTGCCCGCGCCGAAGATGAACGTGCGCGCATCATTGTCTGAGAGTACATTTGAAAGCTGCCGGGTGACTTCTCGCGGTAACACGCGCTGTCCTTCAGTATCAGTGAATTGCTCTAAGGTGTTACCATTAGCATCTTGAACGCTCAGTACATCCGCATAGGGTTTATAGACACCTTCGCGCGCGAAGGCCGCATAGGCGTTCGTATGCTCGATGAGCTTCACTTCACCACCTCCGAGCACTAGTGATAGGCCGTAGCGATTTGGATCGGTGAGTGAGGTATAACCAAGCTGCTGGGCGAGCTCGATGGCGCGCGGCACGCCTATGAGATAGAGCATTTTAACTGCAGGGATATTGAGCGAACCTTGTAAGGCATCGCGCAGCGAGATCGGGCCCCGCTCTTTGCCATCATAGTCTTGAGGAGAGTAGTCGCTCGAGAAGGCTGTCCGCAGATCGAAAATCATAGTATCTGGTCGGTAGCCTTGATTGAATGCTTCAGAGTAGATCATCGGCTTCAAGGAGCTGCCAGGCTGCCGGAGGCTTGTCGCTACATTGACCTGCCCGTCTATAGAGTCATCGAAATAGTCCCTCGAGCCTACGAGCGCGAGCACCTGCCCGGTGTTCACATCGATGGTGACCAGGCTCGCGTTCTGCGCCTTGTATTTTTCGAGATTGGTAGCGCCTATCTCATTGATAGTTTGTTCGGCGATCTTTTGCTTATCATAGTCAAGTGTCGTGATGATCTTCAGGCCGCCTTGCTCCACGAGGCGTTCTCCATAGCGCTGCGCCAATTCGTCTTTCACCATGAACACGAAATGCGGCGCCTTGATATCCTCCTGTTTTCTCTTGAAGACAATCTTTTCATCACGAGCGGCCTGAGCCTGATCTTGGGTGATATAACCCTGCTCGACCATGAGTTTCAAGACCAGACGCTGTCGCGCGATCAACTCGTCCTTATGCTCGCCATAAGGCGAGTAGTAGCTTGGGGCCTGTGGCAATGCGGCGAGAATCGCGGCTTCGCCGAGGGTCAGGTCTTTCGCTGATTTGTCGAAGTAGATATGAGAGGCGGCCTCAATGCCATACGCTGTCGAGCCATAGGGTATTTCATTGAAATAGAGTTTGAGTATCTGCTCTTTGCTGAATTTCTGCTCGAGTCTATAGGCAAGCACGAACTCCTTAATTTTACGGGAGTAACTTTTCTCGGTTGTGAGTACTGCGTTCTTGATGAATTGCTGGGTCAAGGTTGAGCCGCCAGGAACGATACCATGGTATAAGCCGATCTTGCTCGCGACGTCCAGGACGATAGCTTTGAGGATACTGGGGAATGAAAGACCGCTATGCTTGAAGAAATTTTTATCTTCGATAGCGATAGTCGCATTAATCGCATATTGCGGTATGTCAGAGAGCTCGATAGAGGTCCTGCGCTCAGCTCCATGTATCTCATAGAGCAATACCGTGCCGGTACGATCATAGATTTTCGTGCTCTGAGCAACATCGCGCTGTATGATCTTATTCGGATCGGGCAAATCCTTCGAGTAGTAGGCAAAGACAGTCACTAATCCAATTCCGCCGATCAGGAATAGTAACAACCCCAAGCGAATGAATGTCGCAAGGAGCGTCTTCTGCCGGCGTATGCGTTTCTTTGGCGTTCCTCCTCTTCGCGGGCTTGTAGTCCATGATGATGAGGTTGGAGTATTTCGTGAAGCATTGCGTCTGTCGGCGGTGCTCATAGTATTGTCGTTGGTAAAACTATGCGTGCTAAAAGCGCTTCGTGGCTCCTCAGCATCTTTTCGTTTCAGTTGACGAATAGGCATAGAGGATGTCATTATACCAAAGGTGCGCTATAATTATAAGGAGTATGAAGATTGATACAAATCCAAAAAAGATACAAGAGCTGCTGACACGAAGTGTCGAGAATATATATCCATCACACGACTATCTGGAAAAGATGTTGAAGAGTGGTAAGCAGCTGACTTTGTACCTTGGTATTGATCCGACAGGGCCTGCGCTTCACCTGGGGCACGCTATTCCACTTATGAAATTGGCCCAGTTCCAGGCACTTGGCCACAAGGTTATTCTTCTCATCGGTGATTTTACAGCAATTGCCGGTGATCCGGACAAGACCGAAGCGCGGAAAATTCTTACGAGGAAGGAAATCCTTGCCAACTGTAAGAACTACAAAAAACAAGCAGCAACTATTTTGAAATTCACGGGTCCGAACGCGGCTGAGTACCAATTCAATAGCACCTGGCTCTCGAAATTAAAACTCGAGGATATATTGATGCTTGCTTCGAAAGAAAGCGTACAGCGAATGCTCGCGAGAGATCTATTCGACAGAAGGATGAAATCAGGCAAACCGCTCTTGATGCACGAATTTCTCTATCCCCTGATGCAAGGCTACGATTCAGTTGCAATAAATGTCGATGGTGAAGTAGGCGGTAATGATCAGACATTCAATATGTTGACCGGTCGCGATCTAATGATGAAGTACAAAAATAAGGAAAAATTCGTCATAGCCACAAAGCTCCTGGAAGATGCAACGGGTAAGAAGATGGGGAAGACAGAAGGGAATATGGTGACGCTTGTTGATTCTCCCAAGGAAATGTTCGGCAAAATTATGTCATGGACCGATGCGATGATTCTGCCTGCATTAGAGTTGATCACCACAATGCCGATGGCCGCCATTCAGGATCGTCAGAAGCAGATGCAGTTTGGCAAGCTGAACCCACGTGATGCCAAAGCTGAGCTTGCTCGAATGATAGTTACGAGATTTCACTCTGCAAAGGAGGCCATCCAAGCAGAGTACGAATTCGTAAAGCAGTTTACAAAGAAGCAAATCCCAACGGGCATCAGAGAAGTTCCCACGACACTAACGGACGAGGGGATATTGAGTATTCTTGTTAAGCTCAAACTGTGCTCATCAAAGTCTGAGGCTCGTCGTATGGTTGAACAGGGCGCAGTCAGAATTAATGGGGACCAGCTAACTCGTAACCCTAACGTAATGATTGCTCTCCAAAAAGGTGATGTTGTGCAAGTTGGCAAGAGGAAATTTGTAAAGATCACATAATGGCTATACTCAGAAACCGAGCGGTACTCTCTGTACTCGTTCTTGCCGCCCTCGCGACCTCCTTTTATGGTGGTTGGGCTGCGCGAAGCGCATTGCCAGCAACCGTCCCAGCAAACGAACGCATGCAAGTACAGAGAGAGGGCTATGATAACTTGGTGAATCCGCTCCTGAGTTGTGATATCCCTGATCAGAAAGAATTCACCGAGTTCGCTCCTATTGAGAAGGTCATCCAGGCCCTTGTGGATCGGAAAGTAAGCACGAACCAAGCTACTTCGATTTCAGTGTATTTTCGCACCATGAATAGCGGGCGCTGGGTCGGGGTGAATGAGAATGAAAAGTATACCCCAGCGAGCCTGTTGAAAGTCCCAATCATGATAGCCTACTATAAGGAGGCAGAGGCCAGTCCTGACATACTTACCAAAAAAGTCACCTATGCCATCACTCCGGCTATGCGCTCATTGATCAATCTTGACGCCCCGGATCTGTTGACTGAGAATAAAGAGTATACTATTGAGGAGTTAATCGAGCAGATGATCACAAAATCAGATAATGTAGCACTATATCTGCTCGCGAATAGTATTGACCCGAATTCTTTGAAGGAGGTATACAGCGACCTAGGCGTTCCTTTCGGTACCGGACAAGATCCGACCGAACCGGATCAGATGTCAGCGAAGAACTACTCAACATTTTTCAGAGTGCTCTATAACGCGACGTATTTGGATAAAGAAATGTCACAACGCGCATTGCATGTACTGACGCAGGCCACCTTCGCGGACGGTATCGTGAAAGGTCTTGGCGCGCCCCTGATCGTCGCGCATAAATTCGGTAAGCATACTGTGACGGGGAGTACTGGCGCTGTCACGGATCGGGAGCTGCATGATTGTGGCATCGTATACTATCCTGATCATCCTTATTTCTTATGTGTCATGACGAAGGGAGTCGACTATGATCAGATGGCAACGACTATTTCTGATGTTTCAGGATTGGTGTACCAGGAAGTAGTTAAGCTCTTCCCGCAGCAGCAGAAGCAGTAAGTTTAGTCTCCGTCACAGTAGGCTGCTCCTCCATGGCTGGCGTCTTGGTTGAAGGCGCATTTACCCGTATACGCTCGCGGTATAAGTCCACCGAGATCGTCGTCAGCATTGTTTGCGACGCCATCAAAGCCTACCGATATATGCGGGAGGGGTGTTGTGCCAAAAGAAAAGTCGTCCGCCGTACCCTCAAGACCATCAGGGCCGACAGAAATAAGGCCGTCGTTCTGACAACATGCTTGATAGGGGAGCCCAGGGAGGCAAGTATAGGTTGGAGCAGAACATTGATTGCGGTCGGTGATATAGGTTGTGCAACCATCGTTAATGCGCAAAATGTAGGGACTGCCCCAGGGATCACGCTGCAAGGCATTCGTATCATAGGACAGCTGTCCGCCGGTATTATTTTTTATGGCCTGTAATGCCGTAGCCCACTGAGTGTAGCAAGGGTCGGTGTTGGGTATATTGCGTAGATCAAGTGATAACCCATTTTGCGTTCGGTAGGATTTATAGCATCCTTGTGTGGTGTAGCAACCGTCTGCGCCGCCGGTAGCATTGTGCATCATATCCCGTAGAGATAAGCCGCTTTTGTATTGTGCAACGAGGACAGCCTTGGCTATCTCAGCCATATCACTTTTGCCATGGGTGATATCAGTTTTTGCTATCGCAGTATCATAGCTTACGATGCCGATGGCTATTATGACCATCAGTATCGTCATCACTATGACAAGCTCTATAAGCGTGAATGCCCGTAGTTTCATGTCATTGCCGATAATACTTGGCAGCGTCCTCTGGTGGTATCGGATTGATAATGAGTCCTGAGCCTATCTCGACGCCCGCCCACGCGCTGCCGCGGGGCACGATCTTCAGGTAGAGATGCTGGTCTTCATCTTTCACGACTTGATGGAAATAGAAATTATACGGTAAGTTCAACCTGCTGATTTTTTTAGTAACTTTTTTGAGTATGCGGGCCCAATCAGTGCGCTCCACTTCATTCAGGTCAGTGATATTATCGATGTGGCGTCGAGGCATCATCCAAACCTCATAGTTATACTGTGAGGCATAGGGACAGAAAGCGATGATATGCTTGTCGACGAAGATCCTGCGTGGCCCGTCTTTTTCCTTTTTGATGACATCGCAGTACACGCAGCGGCCGGTTTTCAACTTATACTCCTGCTGTTTTTGTGATTTATCGAACAGATGCGATGGCAGGAATTCGGTGGCGAAGATCTGAGAATGTGCATGCTGCAGCGAAGCGCCGGCATTACCACCATTATTTTTGAAGATCAGGACATACTTGATACGAGGATCACGAGTGATCGCCTCGGTCCGCGTGGCATAGACCTCGAGAATTTTGGCGATATGAGGAATGGGAAGATCTTCCAGTTCTGGTCGCGGGTCCGGAGTCTCGACCACTACCTCATGGTAGCCGTAGGCCTTCGGGTAGCTTGGGTCAACGATAGGGTACTTATTCTTCAAGACCTTTATCTGCCATTTAAGACCATGACCGATAGTGAGCAGGGCCTTCTCTTTCTTGAGCGACTGTGGAGTAAAGACGGTCGGCAGCGATAAGTGTTCGCGTACCGCCATATGAGGCTTTTTGAACACATTAGGACGCTTCGATCGCAAGGGCGCTATGATCACATACTTTTCCTGCACATAGTCTTTGCGGAGTTCTGGTTTTTTCAGCATAGTGTTCGAAAAAAGAATGCTAGATAAGTCTTCTATAGAGTGCGATATATTTTTTCGCCGATGATGCCCAAGAGAAATCTTGCTTCATACATCGTTCTACCATAGTATACCAAGATTTTGGCTTGCCATACAGCGCTAAGCTTTGCTCAAGCGCCGTTGATAATTTTTGGGCGGAATATTCACTGAATACGATCCCGGTTCTCAGGTGCTGCACGGTATCCTGTAACCCTCCGGTCGCTCTGACTAGAGGAAGAGTCCCGTAGCGCATAGCAATGAGCTGTCCCAGGCCGCAGGGCTCGAAACGTGATGGCATCAGGAACACGTCAGAACCAGCATAGATTTGCTGCGCTTGTCGCAGGTCAAAACCAATGGTTGCATGCAGCTTCTCCGGGAACCGCTTGGCGAGCTCGACGAGCTGCAACTCCAATTTTTTTTCACCAGTACCCAAGATCGCCACTTGAACATCATTCCGTAGAAACGTTTCGAGTGATTGCACTAGAATATCCAAGCCTTTTTGAGCAACGAGTCGGCTCACTAATCCATAGAGCGGAGCGCCAGATCGCGGCAGACCCAAGCTGCGCTGCACTGCTTGTTTGTTCTTCTGCTTTCCCTGTTTCCATGTCTTCAGAGAGTATCTCTTTATGAGAAAGGCATCCTTCGCTGGGTCAAAGAGTTTCGTATCGATGCCATTGACGATACCAGAGAGATCTTTTTTTCTCCGCGATAAGAATGATTCAAGTCCGCCACCGTATTCTGGTGTAAGTATTTCCTTCGCATAGGTCTCGCTCACGGTAGAGATCCGATCAGCGGTCAAGATGCCTATCTTCATGAGATTCAGTTTTTCTTCATCCAGATCATAGTAATCTTCTAGCACTGCCGGCTCCGACAGCGCTAGCGTGAGCCTCCTGATCTCAGAGCGCGGTGTAATGCCCTGATTGCCTAGATTATGGATGGTGTAGACTGTCTTCGTGAAAGGGTAGTTTTTGGTCACCGCTAATTGATCGACAAAAGTCGGGACGAGCCCTGCATGCCAATCATGACAGTGGATGATATCGGCGGCGACAGGCAGTTGCTGTATTGCTTCGACAGCCGCCTTACTATAGAATCCGAATTTATCAATATCAGGGTCAATGCCGCTTGTGACAACGCTGCCAGCTCGATATATTTCTTTTGCCTTGAAGAGAGGATGCTCGATGAACAAGTACGTGACTGGGTTGCCACGGAGCTGTGCTCTCCAGACCACACAGCGTTCCGTGCGTTTGTTATGTTCAAACGTAAGAGCGCCGAATTTTGTTAACCGGTATCTTGTACGATCAATACTCCCATAGAGGGGTATGATAACCGTTACAGTACAACCTCGTTCAGCCAACGCTTGCGGTAGTGAGCCTATGACATCGCCAAGTCCTCCGACTTTGGCAAAAGGCGCGCACTCAGCAGCGGTAAAGACGATAGAGAGTTTTTTCCTTGGCATACTGCTTTATATAGTACCATAAAAATGATAAGCGCGAGGCATATTTTTCATTTTAAAAAGCAGTCGGCCCATGTGGTTCATGAGTCAGCCTGCTGTCAATCGTGAATCTTAAAACACTTTTATATTTTCGTAGATTTCGTACGGCAGCGAGGTATACTCGTGATAATTCTCAATGATGAAGTCACCAGGCAAATCGCCGTGATAGTCAGAACCGCCGGTAATGATGAGCTTTTGCTGTCGGGCGAGGCTTAGGTAATGCGCGGTCTGATCCCAGTTATGGTGTGAGCTGAAGCATTCGATTCCCTTCATGCCGAGCTTGGTAAGCTCTGCGATCACATGATCATCGTGGAATGAGAGTTGCCAGCCTGGATGCGACAGTATCGGTGTGCCTCCGGCTTTTTTGATAAGCATGAAGGCCTCTTTCGCTGGTAGCGATACTTCAGGTAAGTGACACGGAGCATTTTTCGAGAAGAAGCGATTATAGACCTCGAAGAAGTCATACTGCTTCTTTTTCAGGGCTTTCTGTAGTGCCTGGCGATTTTTTTCATCACGTTCGATCGTGCGGACAACGTTCGCGATGCCGATATAGGTCGCTGGCTGCGCGAATAGCTCGCTGATATTCAAGGTGATCCCTACGCGCTTGAGTTTCGGTACCAGTCCCTCGATGAGCTTCTTGCGCCTGATCTGAGTCTCACGTAGCTCATCATGTAGCTCAGAGTTATTGATGTCAATATTGTAACCTAAGAGGTGCAGTTTGCGCTGTTTGTACTCTATGTAGAGCTCCACGGCATTGATGGTCTTGATATTCTTCTTCTTCGCGGCAGCCTGGAATTCATACTGGCCATGTATCGTATTGTGATCGGTCAGAGCGGCAACGACTATTTTTTTTGACACGAGGATATCAATAAGCTCGGTCGGGCTCTTGGAGCCGTCCGAGTAATGGGAGTGCATTTGGAGGTCAATGGATTTTTGCATACATCCATTGTACCACAGAATGGGAGCGTCTATGTACTAGGTATAGTTCAGGTGCAGGGTTCTCATGCTATGCCCCGCGAAGTAGAGGTAGCGCCAGGCATCTTCGAGGAGTCCATAGGATTTTTCGAGATAGTCAGGCTGAAAGAAGAAGTACACGAATCCTCGCAGTGAACTCCACGCTTGGTAGAGGTTAATGCGATCGAGAAGGTCCTGATCGATCGAGTCGAATGGTTTCTGGAAATACTGTTCTAGGAAGAATTTTTTCAGATGTTCAGTGTCTTGCTGCGCATAGAATTGTGAGCCCATGAATTGCACTTGCTGAAGGAAGGTCCCGATGTCCCGCATTTGATCGCCGCGCGCGACATCAGTGAAATCGATCAGGGTCAGTGTCTCGGGGTGTAGTGTTTCGGTGATGATATTCTCTGGGTGCAGGTCGCCATAAATCAGCTGTGGTGTCATGTTCTGATGTACTTTGTTCTCAAGTGTGAAAAAGGTCTCTGAGAAGTAGCGCAACTTTTCGCCTTGCTGCGCATTCTTTCTCTGCACCTCGGTCTGGAATTCGTCGACTTTCCAATTCATATTGGCTGATGATGCGAGAGGCAGCGCTTCGAATGAACTCGCTGGCAGGGTAAAAGCATGGAACTTCCGTATCCAAGCAGCCACTTGCTTCAGGAGGGGCTCGAGTTCGGCCGCAGTATGGGATTTCATGTGCTCATAGAGTGTTTTGCCATGGGCCGCTTCATAGATAAGGGCTTTTACTTCGGGCACGAACTCTAGTGGCACGATGGTCATATAGGTATGATCAGCATTAAAGCCTGCAGCGTCGAAGCGTCGCATATTATTGTAAGCGATGAGTCGCGACGCATCAGAGTGCGAGCTGTAGATTAGGTGTTTCTGTATCGGCGTCCGGTCTTTGGTCATGCCGGAAATATAGTAGCTATAGATGAAGGTGCTATGATGTTTGCCGACGCGACGTTTGTGGCTGACATGTCGCAGGTTGCTAATCGAGGCGAACTCTGGGAAATGAGCTAAGGTAATGCCGCTCATCAGTTGATCGACAAAAGTATAATCGAGCCCTCTATTGACCGGATTTGCCTCAATGAGCTTGTCGATATTATGTTGTCGCCCCATAGGATTTCCAATGTTTAGTCCACATATGTCCGAGTAAGGTGCTATATAGTTTTTCAGCCCGTATCTTGCTTGCAGAGGATATCGTGGTGAGGGAGCGGACCGCTTTGATTAGTTCGGTGGCACCACGCTCTATCTCATCCGGACTCCAGGCCAGCGAACCGAATGTCGATGTTTTGACCTCGGACGCCCACCACCAGGCGCAAGAGGCGAGACCGCGGTCGAGATGTTCCCTTGCCCAGCGATAGTTCGGATCCGATACATGATGCTTGAGCGAGTGTATCGCATAGTGCGCCAGCGACCAGAGGTCTCGATGTATGGGATTATGTCTATTGTACCAGATACTGAAGGGATTCTTGGCATGCAGCTGATGTGATTTTGTTTCCCATGAGGCATCATGTAGTTTGATCAGTTCTTTTTTTCCCAGGGTCGCGATATAATCGCTCACCCGAGCGGTCGAGATAGTATCAGATTCAAGCAGCTGCTTCAGATGATCCTGCCAATCCTTATGGAAATGACCATAGAGCTCGCCATCAGTTGCGGTAATAACGGTGCGAGCCGCAGCGCTCTTCTTTTTCAAAGACTTGAACAGCAATTCAGGCGGGTAGCCTTTCGAAATCGCTCGATTCCTGAAGACGACGGTAAGTCCGGTGGCTTTTTCAATGTAACGGGTCGAGGTAGCAGGCTTGCTCGTAGTGCTGATAGGGTCAAGCATGATCCAGTGATAGCCTCGCTCGCGCAGCAGCTTTCCGATACGTGTGGTATAGGCAAGTTCAGGAACGAAAAATCCTTTTGGCCGATACTTCTTGAAATATTTTTTGAGCGTCTGCTCCTGGAGATCGATCTGCCGCACTATCTCGCTCGCCGGCAGCTGGGGGAGGAAGGCATGATACTGGGATGAACCGGTCAGCTCGATCTGTTTTCGTCTGACCAGCAGAGCGATATCTTTCAGCAGTGTCTGATAGCCAAGCTTCTCGAAGGTATCGAGTAGGGTGCCTGAGATATTGAGAGTTAGGTTCCAATGAGGAAATTTTTTCAGAGTCGCTATGATAAGCTCATAGCTTTCTCTCGTGACTAATCGTACCACTTCTTCGCGCTGCCAGGGCGGTTGGTAGATATGGAGACAGTTCACCCAGGTAAGTCGAGGTTTAGACTTTGGCATCATGCTTGAATTTCAATGCTTTTTTGTAGAGCTCCACGTATGTGCGCGCCGGTAATTCCCAGGAGTTCGACTGTTGCATCGCGCGCATGACCAGCTCTTTCCAGCTTATTGGATGCTGGAAATGCGCATAGGCCCTCGCGATGGCCGTGAGAAAGGCAAATGAGTCGTAGTCAGTGAATACGAAGCCGTTGCTTTCTGGTGCTTTGGTGTCGACATCGGTGACTGTATCCGAGAGTCCGCCGATCTCCCGCGCGACCGGTATGCAGCCATAGCGCATGCTTTTGAGCTGATTCGTACCACAGGGTTCGAAGCGGGACGGGAACAGAGAGAGGTCGCCACCAGCATAGAGCATAGTCTCGTCTGTACGGTTGTCATCGAAACCGGTAAGCGCTATCTGCTTTGGATACTGCCTCGTCAATTTGGAAATAAGCTTGATATAGTCTTTGTCGCCATCGCCCATGAAGATCATTTGCAAGCGCAGGTGCATGAGCGCGGGGATGATCGGAAGTAGTATATCGAAGCCTTTCTGTTCAGCGATGCGCGAGGTCATGACGATGACGCATGCGGAAGGGTCGTTGTCGAGCTTGTACCGTTTTTGTATGACTTCTTTATTGACCAGCTTGCGCTCCGTTTTTGTCGATGAATACTGCTTGGATAGATGCGGATCACGGCCGGGGTCGAATTCAATATAGTCGATGCCGTTAACCACGCCGAAGAGTTTTTCTTTACGGTTCTGTAAGATGCGATGCAGGTCCTGACCGAAATTTCGTTGCAGGATCTCATCGGCATAGGTTTCAGATACCGCGTTGATGACATCGGCATGCAAGATGGCTCGCTTGGTGAAGTTCACTCGCTCGATGGCTTTTTGATTCGCGATATCAGGTATGGGGGTGATGCCGGTATCTCGTTTGGTCCCGGGTATCTCCCACCAGTTATGACCCATTTGAAAGCCGAGGTTGTGGATGGTGAAAACTGTGGCAGCCTTCTGGAGGGATTCGCTCTGATTAAACTGTTTTTTTAAAAGTTCAGGCACGAGCCCTGCATGCCAGTCATGACAGTGAATGATATCCGGTTCGAATTGCAAGAGGAGAAGGAGCTTGAGCGCGGCAACGTCGAAAACATAGAATCGCTGGTTATCATTATCAGCGCCATAGAGCGATTTTCTTTTCCCGAAGTAGTTATCTGCGGATACGAAGTAGACCGGAAGCCCCCGCATGAGCTCACCCTTCCAGAAGCTCACCGTCAGATCGAGTCCTGCCTCGATGTGTAAGGGGACATCGGCGTAGATCTTTCTCAGGTTATACTGTTTGGCATCGATGATCTGCTTATAGAATGGCGTGATAACGATGACATCATGGCCGAGACGCTTCAGTGATTTTGGCAGGGAGCGCGCCACATCAGCGAGGCCGCCAGTTTTGGAGAAAGGAGCGACTTCCGAAACGATAGAAACTATCTTGTATTTCTTCATACCTATATTCGTGCGACTGATCTTTTCGCAAGTGTTGTCAGGTGATGGCGGAATGAAGCGCAGAGTGCTACGGCCAATGCATCCAGAGCATTGTCATTGGTGGCGCGTACCCCTCGGCCGAGCAGGGTCTTGACCATGTGTGCAACTTGTTTTTTATCGGCCTTACCATAGGAAGTGAGGCTCTGTTTTACCTCCAGCGGCGTGTGCTCACTGATAGGAAGATGCTGTTCTGCCGCGACGAGCAAGGCAATGCCGCGTGCTTGCGCGACATCGAGCGCATTGGTGACATTCTTGAAGAAGAATAATTTTTCGATGGCCATCATGCTCGGATCATATTTCCTCACGAGCGCGGTGAGCTCACGGTGGAGCAGAGCGAGCCGTTCATGCATGGGCATCTTCGAGCTTGTGTTCATGCTACCGCAGTCCACATAGGCACGCAGCGTGCCTTGTACGCGAATGAAGCCATACCCCATATCAGCATAGCCAGGGTCAATGCCAAGTATGAGAGTGTCCTTTGAAGCTGAGTTAGACTTCGGCATTCGTATAGATAGTGTCGACATCGTCGAGCTCATCGAGACCGTCGAGGAATTTCACTACTACATCTTCATTCGCTGGTTTGATCAGATCTTTTCCCAGATAGGCAGTGGAAGATTCGGTTACTGTCAGCCCCAGCTTTTCCGCAGACTCTTTTACTGACTGCAGTTTGTCGAGGGTCGTGATGAGCGTGCTTCCATCGCTGTCGCTCTGTAGATCAAGCAGCCCTGAGTCGATTAATTCGAGCTCATGCTCATCAGGCACGCTGGTTTGGGCAATGCGGACGATGCCGCGCAGATCGAACATCCAGGCGACAGCGCCACTCGATCCCAAGTTTCCGCCGTTCTTCGAGAAATAGTGCTTCACTTCCGAGAAAGCGCGGTTTTTATTATCGGTGATAGTCTCTACCATGATAGCGATGCCCTCGGGTCCATATCCTTCATACAGCACGCGTTCAAGTTGCGCGCCGTCACCGGTCCCAGCTCCGCGAGCTATGGCCCGATCGATATTATCTTTCGGCATGCTTGCTTCTTTCGCTTTATCTATGGCGAGGCGAAGCTTGAAATTCATTTTCGCATCAGCACCTTCACGTGCAGCGACCGAAATATTTTTGGATAATTTAGTGAAGAGCGAACTGCGTTTCGAATCGACTACCGCCTTTTGTCGTCGAGTGGTCGCCCATTTGGAATGTCCTGACATAGAATCTAGTACCAATGTAGTTGTTCGTATGGAAACGCCCTTACTGTACTATGTGAAGAACGAAAAATCAAGGTGAAATGTTATTGCGGGCTCCAGTGATTTATGTATATACTTCAGCTATGTCCATATTCGAACAAGCGCCACGCGAGGCTTCTGAGATGGCCGACAGTGTACATAGGAGCGCAGAGTATTTCGAGGGTGATCCACCATTTGAAATGGCCTTGGGGGCTAAGGCCTTGGCTCTTGAATTTCGCTATCAGAATTCAGATGGCGAATCAGAGGCAGCGACCCATCCAGTCGCCCTTTCATTTGAGCACGATGGTAGGATCCTCGATGTTACACAAGCAAAACAATTACGCAGTGAGGATAAGGTATTGATACAGCCCCCAGGTAGTGATAAGCCAACATGGATCCCATTCGAGGGTTACTTAGATATGTTTGGCTCAAATTATCATGAGTATCTGCGAGTGCTGAAAGAAAAGGAAAGAGTAGGCAAGCAGGATGCTCATTCTGATGTAACTAGACGTCAGCAGGCGTTATTGTTCGATGTGCATCGGGCAGCCATCAATAGAAGGACTGAGGATGTCCGTATGCTCAGAGCACGGTACGAACGAACCCGACTTTCAGCAGAGGATTTCCAGCAAGAGACCCGGGCGCATAGTGAGACTTTCCGTAAGCTGTTCGATGATCTGAATATCCCAGGACTAGGTTCTGCTGAAGCTCGTCGACGCAATGACTATCAGGACACTATCGATGATTTTATTTTGCTTGACCCTGAAGCACTCTCGACAGGCGCGGAGGACGATACTGATACTGGAAAACCCGATTATGACCGATATTTGCATATTGGCGTACAACGAACATTCGGTTCTCAGGGTACGAGTCATGATGCTTTTGAGAGTGACCAAGTCAAACAGAAAAAGATCCAGGATAAGCCCCTCTATTGGATACCAGAACATCTTGAGTGGGGGCCGGTCGCGCGTGTGTATCTTCGTGAGCGCCTCGAGGATTATGGTATAGAGGGTAAGGGAGGACAGTCGAACTACACTGAGCGGCTCTATACATTACGCGCGAAGCAATCACGGGAGCAGGGAGTTGCCGCGAATACCTTGGAGCTCCCGCCACTCTATCGTGTACTTGGCGATTCTCCCGCAGAAGGTAAAGAGCAGCAGCACTTATGGGCACGCCAGGTCCTTACTAGGATCCTTAAGAAATTCGAAGGCTATGCAGCTAGCGCTTTGTCTGAAGATCAGAAAGAGATCTTCGAGCGCTACTCGACAGCAGTAGCCTTGGCTATACATAGGATTGAAGAGCAACTTGTGCATCTTCGTGAGCAGCATGAGCTGCGACAACGAAAAGCGAGCTGACATAGGTCAGCTCGCTGGGTGTATTTCGTACAGGCTGCTGCGCGGGATCGAGGCGCGCCTCTCGTGCCCATCGACATAGAAGATCTCGAATCTGCCGGGGGCGTTCAGTTCTGCCCGCAAGAATAGGATCCGAGGAGCCTCGGGTTGCTGATGGATGTCTCTCCACTCTCTGTTGATCGCCTGCGACAGGTCAATCAGTTGTTGTAGCGGGTCTTGCGATGGATTCAGCTGCTTCCCGTGTTTTTGCAGTAGCTCCCGGAGGAGCTCAGCGATGTTAGAGCTAGTTCTGATCATCTGAGTCCTCCGCGTCTGGGACGCTTGTACGAGTCGAATTGAAGAACATTGAGAATTATTCTTTTACCACATATAACTCCCCTTGTCAAGTTTTTGGTTTACGGGTATATTCATCTTCGCTGGAGCTTGTTATAGTTGCTCTGGGCAAGTGGCGGAATTGGTATACGCGCATGGCTTAGGACCATGTTCCGTAAGGATTGAGAGTTCGAGTCTCTCCTTGCCCACCATCTGATCGTTTAAGCATGTGCCGCCATCGTCAGAGACGACGAAATCTATGTAAAAATGACTACGTACAACGTCCAAGAAAAGATCATTGAGCATTATGATTTGGTGAGCCCCTTTTATTATTCACTATGGGGCGAACATTTACATCACGGCTATTGGGCGAGCGGCAAAGAAACAAAAGAAGAAGCACAACTCGCATTAACTGAACATCTTGCCAAAACTGCCGGTATCAAAACCGGAAGCAAAATCCTTGATGTGGGCTGTGGCTTTGGTGCAAGCAGCATCTATCTCGCGCAAAAATATAGTGCCCAAACGACTGGCATCACCATATCTTCAGTTCAGGTGCACATGGCAGAGAAAGCTGCTCGGGAGGCTGGAGTATCCTCAATATTTTTGCTTATGGATGCAGAAGCAATGAATATCGATGAATTATTTGATGTTATCTGGTCTATCGAATCGATCTCGCACTATAACAATAAGCAGAATTTTTTTAAAAAAGCCGTGCGACTCTTGAAACCAAATGGAACCATTGCTCTTATCGATTGGTTTAAAAAAGAAAATCTTTCCGAAGGCACACGTAAAAAATATATTTTGCCGATTGAGAAGGGTATGTTGGTGGAACTACATACCGTGGAGGATTATAGTTTACTATTGAAGAATAACGGAATGGAAGTAGTTACAGTAGAAAATATTAGTAAGAATACTGCCAAAACGTGGGATATATCTTTGGAAATAATTAAGAATAAAATGTTCTGGCAATTAGCGTTAAAAAATGGAAAAGAGTTCGTGCATTTTCTAAAGGCATTTAGAGCCATGAAAAATGGTTTTTCTTCCGGAAATTTTGTGTATGGTTTGATAGTAGCGAAAAAAACTAGTTGATTGAGGGCGGCAACATTTTGAGTAATAGGTTCCTAGAAAAGATTGAAGGGTAAAGATAGGTTCCTTTTGATTACGAACGCCTTGTGAATGTAGTCTGTTCTTGGTATATTTTATCCAGCCTACTGCAATCGCGCCGAGTCGTCGCATTGAACAGGTGGGCAGGAGGAGCTCTTTCGTGAGACTACACGATCCCACAATCGTGCTGATCGGTCTGAACCTGATCGATCCAATTCGGCCGGGCGGCTGAGAAAGCTACCCGTTTTCAAGACAACTCAGGCCGTTCGTGGACCCACGAGAGAGAAAACATCCTCTCCCGTGGGTTCTGTCTTTTTATGGAAGGATGAAGCAGGATGATTGTTGACGTATACATAAAAAAACAGTACCGTATCTTTGTTTGTAAAAGGGCGGTTAGCTCAGTTGGTTAGAGCGTTACATTGACATTGTAAAGGTCACAAGTTCGAATCTTGTACCGCCCACCAGTCATTTCTATGGATATTGAATTAAAAAAAGGACATCAGATCGCGCCTGTTATTCTGCGCAGAGCAGGGTATGCTCCTTATATCAATAAAGAAGGCGTGCAGAGTTTTTCGCGCAGACTACATGGTACCGATTTTCCTCGTTTTCATTTGTATATTAACGAAGAAGACGAGCATACGATAACGTGTTCCCTGCATTTGGACCAGAAAGCGCCGAGCTATATGGGCGCACGCGCCCATGGTGGAGATTATGATTCGGAGACGGTGCAGCAAGAGGCGGAACGCATTAAAGCAAGCGTTGAGCGCGCGTAGCGCAGGTATTTTTAAATCGTGAGATCTGAGTCCTGAAGCTGCACGACCTGTGCAGTTTTTTCATCGAGATGCACGGGTATGATTGAGGTTGAGACATTCTCATCAGCATCGAGCCCGAAGTAGCGATAGGTCGGTGTCGAAAATTCCGTCAGCACCTTGAAGAAACGTGCGCGAGCATAACGCCAGAAGCGGATCGAGCGATCGATAATGAGCTCTGCTTCAGCAACCTGAATCGTACAGCGAGATACATCGTAGGGCAATAATTTTTTCTCATACAATTCCTTCAGAAGTCCACGCACATGTGGATCTTCCATGAAGCCGACCCGTGCATTCACGGCATAGAGATTTGAGCCGAAATCAACAACTGCATAGCCAGAGCCTTCGAGGTAGGCTTCTTTTTCAATTGCCACGTGAAGCAGAACGATGCATTTCGGTATCCCTCCTTTACGTTTAATGTAGAATCGAGCTGCAATGGACAGAGAATCGTCGGCTGTTTTCGTCGGCTGCGAAACGAGGAATACTACGGCGCGGCTCACTTCAACCATTCTTCCTATATCATCGCGGATAACCCCGTTATTCGCAACGAGTTTTTTCTTAATCTCGGCAAGCCAACCAATCGTTCGTGTTTTGGTGAAATCAGAGAAGGCATGGGCGAGCATCTCTCGTCCCCAGCTCCAGGTCATCATGACTAAGAACAAGAAAAAGCCGGTGCTAAACGGCACATAGCCGCCCTCGAAGAATTTAATACTATTCGCAGCCAAGAACGCAGCATCAATCGTTGCAAACGAAGCGAAAATTAACATCGATTTCAGTGGACTCCAATTCCAGCGATGTCTGCTAATTGCGATCATGGCGATCGAGGTAGTGATCATGACGCCAGCTTCCGCAAGTCCATAGGCTGAGGCAAGGTTTGTTGCCGAACGGAAGGTCAGTACGAGTATGATGCAGCCGATATAAATCGCCCAGTTAACGACCGGCACATAGATTTGCCCTTCATGATGATGGCTGGTATGTATGATCTTGAATCGCAACGATACGCCTTGTGCGATAGCTTGTGCTATGAGCGAGAATGCCCCAGAGATTAAGGCTTGGGACGCGATAATGGTAGCTGCTGTTGCAAGGATGACCATGGGCCAGAGCAGCATATGGGGTACCATGCTATAGAATACATTATTCTCGGTGATGTGATGGCCTGAGAGCAGGAAGGCGCCCTGTCCAAAGTAATTCAAAATGAGCGCGGGGTAGACATAGCTTAACCAGCTGAGACGAATCGGTTTCACGCCGAAATGTCCAAGGTCAGCGTAGAGCGCTTCACCGCCGGTTACCGCAAGTATGACAGCACCGAGCAGGAACATGATGTGTCGTAGGTCGATCGACGCGATAAAGTGCAAACCATAGATTGGGTTCAATGCAGCTAAGACTGAGGGGTGGCCAATGATCTGGCTCAGCCCTAAGATACCAATGACTGCGAACCATACGGTCATAATGATCCCGAAGATCCGGCCGATACTTCCGGTACCTTTTCGTTGAATGAGGAACAGCCCAGTTAGAATAATAATAGTGATCGGCAGCACATAGTTGCCGAGGCCGGTGGTTGCGACTTTCAATCCTTCGACAGCAGACAGCACAGAGATAGCCGGCGTGATCATGCCGTCACCCAGGAGAAAACCGGCAGCTAGAATGAGTATGGAAGTTATCACTGCGATGCCGCGGGCTGACATTCCTTTGAGAAGTCCAAATAACGCAAACACACCACCGCCCCCATCATATTCCGCGCGGAGCACGAAGGTTACATATTTACAGGTGACGACCAAGGTCAGCGCCCAGAATACGAGACTAATTGCTCCCAAGATGTCCATACGGTTCAGGGCTACCTGTCCATGACCAAAGAAAATCTCGTTGATGGTATAGAGTGGACTGGTGCCAATATCGCCATAGACGACCCCGAGTGCCGCTACACTTAAGAGCAGCAGTGATCGATTGGTTGTAGATTTCTTTTGTTCCATGGTGGTTTCAATATCCAATTAAATTTCAAAGGAATACTTTTTAGATCGTAAGATCAGAATCAATGAGCTGCACCACATGTGCTCCGTCTTTTTCGAGCCGGATCGGTATAATAGACGTTGATACATTGGCGTCTGCATCGAGCCCGAAGTAGCGATAGGTCGGCGTGGCGATGTCAGCAAGCAGCTTGAAACAGCGCGCACGAATGTAGCGCCACAGTCCAAGATGCGTGCCAATGATAAGTCCAGCCTCAGCAACCTGGATAGTGCACTGAGAGATATCGTAGGGGAGGAGATTTTTTTCGTGTAACTCTTTCAGGAGTTGCCGCACATTCGGGTCTTCCATGAAACCGAAACGCGCATTAACGGCATATAAGTTTGTTCCAAAATTAATAACCTCATACCCGGTCCCTTCAAGGTATGCGTCTTTTTGTATGGCGATGTGCAGCAGTATGACGCATTTAGGGATGCCGCCTTTTCGTTTAATATAGAATCGGGCGGCGATGGATACGGGGTCCTCCACGACTGTCGTTGGTCGAGCAACCAGGAATACCACAGCTCTGCTTACCTCGACCATGCGGCCCATGCTGTCCGTCAAAACACCATCATTCTGCTCAAGCTTCTGTTTAATGGAGGCAAGCCAGGATATGTCCCTGGTTTTTGTAAATTCGCGAAATGCTCTGCTGACGAGCTCTCGGCCCCACTTCCATACCATCATAAAGGTAAAGAGAACAATACCAACGGTGAAGGGCACATAGCCGCCCTGCAGAAACTTCAAACTATTTGAAATGAGGAAGGCTGCGTCTATGATAATAAATGACCCGAATATCAGGATAGACTTGAACCAGCTCCATCGCCATTTGTGAATACTGATCGCGAGCATTGCGATAGAGGTCGTGAGCATGACCCCGGTTACCGCGAGACCATATGCTGTCGCAAGATTGGAGCTAGAACGGAATGAGATGACGAGCGCAATGCAGCCGACATAGAGGAACCAATTCATAACCGGTACATAGATTTGGCCGACATGATGATGACTCGTGTGAACGATTTTGAAATTCGGTGAGACACCCTGAGCGATGGCCTGCGCGGTCAGTGAAAAAGCTCCAGAGATCAAGGCTTGACTCGCTATAATAGTTGCTATCGTCGCCAGCACGACCATCGGTATGAGAAGCATGTGTGGCACCATTGAATAAAAAATATTATTTTGTAGCACAGTATTTCCTGACAACAAGTACGCGCCTTGACCCAAATAGTTTAAGACAAGCGCTGGATATACATAGGCAAGCCAGCTCATGCGTATGGGTATCATGCCGAAGTGCCCGAGATCAGCGTAGAGCGCTTCACCGCCGGTTACTGCGAGCACAACAGCTCCCAATGTGAGCATGGTTTTGAATATGCCGATTGATGCAATGAAGTGAAGCCCATACAGAGGGTTCAGTGCGTTAAGAATAGCTGGGTCGTGGGTGATCGCTACCAGTCCCATGAGTGCAAGTGCCGCGAACCAAACGCTCATAACTGCGCCAAAGACACGCCCAATCGAGAGAGTCCCCTTGTATTGGATCGCGAATAAGCAGGTTAAGATGATGACAGTAATGATAACGACATACTGTTGGAAATCCGGTGTAATGACACTCAGGCCCTCTACGGCTGACAGCACGGATATTGCGGGCGTGATCATCCCGTCGCCAAACAGCAGTCCAGCGCCCAAGACTAATACGGTCGTGATGATAGCTATGCCCTTTGCTGACATGCCGCGCAAAAGTCCGAAGAGAGCAAACACACCGCCTTCGCCATCATACTCAGCACGTAATACGAAAAAGACGTATTTAATCGTAACCAGTAGGGTGAGTGACCAGAAAATGAGACTAATTGCACCAAAGATACTAGTCGTTGTTACGCTGTTGTTTCCATGTCCAAAAAAAATTTCATTCACCGTATAGAGTGGACTGGTACCAATGTCGCCATAGACAACGCCGAGCGCTGCGATACTAAGAAAGAGAAGAGATTTATTTTTTTCGTTTGAAAGGTGTTGAGAACCCTTTTGACTCATAATGCGCAATTACTTTGTGTGAAAAAGTCAAGACAGAAGTAGAGAGTATATCTCACAGCCCTTATTTTGGCAACACTGCACGAAGCGTAGAGGTGGATTTACAGGCCGAGACTTAGCCAAAATCACTCTAGACAAAACTAGTATCGCGGAGTAGACTCTTTTCTTGTTGCTCTTTGTCATGTAGTTATGTTGTGTCAACACATCAATCGAAAGATTGTGTAGATATACTGAGAAAACCATTGCAATTCACTCTTTCTGGGAGGGGCTGGATGTTAACGTCTGTTAAACGCAGGGTTTTTGGGCCGCCTATCCGCAAATGCGATATGGGTCACGAGAAGTGGCCAAAGAAGATCGCGCTCGCGGTACTGGCATCTGATGCGTTATCTTCGATCGCATACGCGCCGGGCGAACTCATGTATCAGTTCGTCTTTGTCGGAGCGATCGCGGGTCTCGCCTACTCTGTCCCGCTGGCGATCGCCATCGCGATCGTCGTCGGCGCTGTCATCAGCCTGTATCGTGAGGTGATCAAACACTACCCCGGGGGAGGCGGCGGCTACACGGTCGTGAAGTCGAATCTGGGTCCATTCCCGAGCCTCGTCACTGCGTCGTCACTTCTCATGGACTACGTGCTGACTGTCTCAGTGAGCGTTGCATCCGGAGTTGCACAGCTCGAGGAGGTAGCCCCGATGCTCAAAGGACACCGCGTAGGGATCTCATGCTTGGTGATCGTTTTTATCGCCTACATGAATCTTCGCGGGTACCGAGAGAGCGGCAGGTTTTTCGCAGTCTGGACATACGGGTTCATCGGAATCTTCTCGGTGCTCTTGATTTCGGGTCTGGCGGCGAGCCTGACGGGTACGCTTCCACACGTGAGCGTAGCGCCGAGCGGATCACACATCGTCGGAGCAGTAACTCTGTTTCTCATGCTCCGCGCCTTCGCTTCAGGAGCGACCGCCTTGACCGGTATCGAGGCAATCTCGAACGGCGTCCCGATCTTCAGAGAGCCGCAACAGAATAATGCGCGAGCAACTCTGCTCACGCTTGGTACCATCATAGTCGTATTCCTGATCGGGTCGACGGTGCTGGTGCGTGCGGTCGGGCTCATTCCTGAAAATCCGGAAACTCTCATCCCCCAAGTCGGTGGGGTCGTCTTTCCGGCACTTGCAGTGATGCTGCCTTTTCCGTTCATGCCCTGGGTGGCAAATGTTCTGCTGGTGCTGCTGACGAGTGCGCTTGCCGTGATCCTTCTGATCGCCGCCAATACCGCGTTCACGGATCTCCCGATGGTCTGCGCGAACCTTGCTCGAGACGGTTATTTGCCTCGACAGTTCCGCAATCGTGGAGACCGGCAAGTGTTCTCGACTGGAATCCTGACGCTGACAGTCCTGTCGATACTCCCGATCTACTTCTTTGCCGGCAACGTGTCGGCGCTCATCCCGCTCTACGGCATCGGCGTGTTTCTCAACTTCACGCTCGTCGCTGTATCCATGATCAAACACTCGCTTAACCGTACGCCTCGGAATTGGTACGGCTTCGGGGTTTCGATTGTCGCGGGGGTCATGAGTGCGATCGTGCTTGCCGTGTTCGTGGTGACGAAATTTGGTCAGGGCGGGTACATCATCCTGCTCATCCTGCCGATGGTCATCGTGATCATGCGCAAGATCAAGCGGAACTATGACTTTTACGCGAAAACGCTGGCGCTGCAGCCGGAGCATCGATTCACAGCTCGTCCAGCGTCAAACACGATCGTCATCGCCATTGGTGGCGTCAATAAGACGGCTCTCAAGGCCTACAATCGTGCGAGCGACATCAAGGGGCGCAAGATTGTGCTGCACGTTGCGTATGACGAGGAGGACGAACGCAGGTTCCATGAGGAGTGGCGTAGTCTTCGGACAGGCGTCGAACCGGTGGTTCTCAGATCGGAGTACAATTCTGCTACGAGTCCGATTTTGGATTTCGTGCGGAACCTTCAGACAGAAGAAGATGCGAAGGAGGCGAAGGATCCGTCCTATGTCCATCACCTCTACATCGTCATTGCCGAGATGGTTCCGCGGGCATTTTTCGCGCATCTGCTCTACAACCAGACAGCCTTCTTCCTCTACAACCAGCTTCGCGCTATGCCTGAGGTGACGCCGTTACTGGTTCGATATGTGCCTGAGAAGATACCGCTCGGGGAGCGTATCTGGGGCACACGTCCAGTCGCCCAGCAGTCAGAGCTGCCTGCTCTCGCTGACGATGAGAGCATCGATGTTCAACCGGCGAGTGAGGCTGTGTAGCGGTCGAAGAGATGTATCGACACAACGATTCAGGCTGGCTACCTGTATGGGGCGGTTACTTTCCAAGGGTAGGCAAGTAGCCGCCCCTTTCCATTTGACAAGAATTTTGTTTGATAGAATGATAGTAAGCGCTCGGGCCGTTAGCGCAGTTGGTAGCGCGCTTCCATGGCATGGAAGAGGTCACCGGTTCGAATCCGGTACGGTCCACCACTCGGGCATGTGGCGGAATTGGTATACGCGTACGCTTCAGGAGCGTATGGACGTAAGTCCATGAGAGTTCAAGTCTCTCCATGCCCACCAATAATTATTTTTTATGTTTCCGCTCGTCATCGCGAACGGATCAGCTCACGCGAATTGCGATGAGCTGACAAGTCCCTGCCTGCCGGCAGGCAGGTCTCCATGCCCACCACTGAAGTCAGTATAGTAACACGCAGAGCACTGAGAGCCGCGCGGCCATTTGGCCGCGCGGTCTTTGGTTACTACTATCATCCATCTCCTATAGTATTTGCTCAGAATACCCTGTATACTAAGCATAAGAATTTCCGTTACTATGGTTAAGCGTTATCATCCCATTTCGATAGCACGGTTCAAAAAAAATAACAGGAACGGCTTCACCTTGATCGAGTTGCTGGTAGTTCTGATGATTACAGTCATTCTCAGCGTTCTTGCCTTCCAGGGATATGCGTATATTACCGTGAAGCAGCGTGATAGTCAGAGAAAATCCGACATGCAAACCTTTGTCACGAAGCTCGAGGCATTTAAAAATGATAAAGGCACCTATGTGTGTGGCGATACTTGTTCTCATGCATATGTGGGCGGTGTCGACGCGGGTTGGTATAGCATTAGCTGCAACGGTGGCTATGTTTCGCCAGGGAATGCCACCGGTAACGATTTGCCTCTCGAACGGTCCGGTTTCTTGAACGGAGGCGATTGTTGCGGCGCTGGCAAAGGAGGATTCCCGATACCAACAAGCACTGCTGATGATTCAACATGGGGGTTGTACCGTTTCAACTATCTGACCGCGACGAGTAATCCGAGTGATCCTTTGGATGCGGTGGTCAATGCCAAGAACTACTATTACTGTTATGCAACGCCAAATAAGGGACGGACAAGCTATGCTCTGTTCATGCGCCTGGAGAATGATAGTAAAACAACAGCGAATGACGGCGGCCAATTGCCAACCTACTATGAATACTACAGCCCGGATTATCCGGCCAATGGTTGGAATCCTGTCAAAGACGGCCCCGGAGGTATTTGGGCATATTAAGAACCTTTTTCTGGGTTTTTGTGGTATTTGACAAAAAACTCGTTTAGGATTATAATCAAGACGCTTTAAAAAGCTGGTATCAAAAGCCTCTATATAATATGTCTACATCAGTAACGAATACGATCGCATAAGTGGATTTCTCATCGTGCTGATTTGTTGAGAATCCGCTACGCTAGCGGATTTTTTGGACCTTAGAGGGTACTTTTTACAAGATAGTTGTCAGATCATAGAGTTGCTGCTGGTTAGCAACTATATAGTGTGGCAACAATCGGCGTACGTTGACAACGCCGATGCCTAACAAGCATCGGACCTCCGAATCCGTCAGCCGACGGAGCGGAGCAAATGATATGTATGAGCATCTAAAGTCTCAAAGGCAGAGAGTTCCGCTTTTGAGACCTCGAAATGAATTGAATACAATGTTACTTATAAGTTTTAGTTGATACTTCCGCCAAAGGCGGATCCGCTTAATTTCAGTTGTAAGCTGAGGTGGCGGAAAAGACTGTTGAAGTTTTTAGTAGTTACAACTAAGGGTATATGGTGAATGCCTTGACATCACATGACGATGAAGGACGTAGCAATCTGCGATAAGCCTCGGGGAGTTGATAAGCAAACTTTGATCCGGGGATTTCCGAATGGGGAAACCCACGCCGTGGAAGACGGTGTACGGTTATCTGAATTCATAGGATAATCGAGTAAACCTAGGGAAGTGAAACATCTCAGTACCTAGAGGAAAAAAAGAATGAACGCAACTTTTGATTTTGAGTCGAAGGCGAAACCCGCCTCTGGAGGGCGCTCTGCCCAACAGTGCGAGTGCTTTTGGTCCAAGGTCAATTGTTGCTCTATTCCCTCAGTAGCGGCGAGCGAACGGGGAGGAGCCTAAACTTTATTGGTAGATGATCTAGAGCAGAGTTGTGACCGCAAGGTTGCGACCGAGTTTTGGTGAAATGGTCACAAGCCTAATGCTTCAGTAGGGGGTTGTAAGAGCTACAACTTTTCCTTCTTGTGAAGGGAGAACAGAGTCTACGAAATGTAACATCTATAGTAGAATGGCCTGGAACGGCCAGCCAAAGAAGGTGATAGCCCTGTACGCGAAATAGGTTATAGCTCTGTTGTAGTTTCTTGAGTACTACGAGGCCGGAGAAACCTCGTAGGAAGCCAGCGTCACTATGCGCTAAGGCTAAATACATGTGGTGATCGACAGTGAACAAGTACCGTGAGGGAAAGGTGAAAAGTACCCCGAGAGGGGGATGAAATAGTATCTGAAACCATATACTTACAAGGAGTCGGAGGGACGTTTACGTCCTGACGGCGTGCCTATTGAAGAATGAACCTACGAGTTAGCTGTGTGTTGCTTATTTAAGCTCTTCGGAGCGCAGGTACAGTGAAAGCGAGGGTTAAACGCCCGTCATTAGATTTTGATCTCGAGCACCTTCGGGTGCGCGTGATCAATTTCTAATATGCAGCACATACTAGACCCGAAACCTGGTGAGCTAGCCATGACCAGGATGAAGTCTCAGTAAAATGAGATGGAGGTCCGAACCCACGAGCCGTGCGACACTCGGGGATGAGTTGTGGTTAGGGGAGAAATTCCAATCGAACTAGGTAATAGCTGGTTCTCCTCGAAATAGTTTTTGGACTAGCCTGGAATGTTAAACCGCGGAGGTAGAGCACTGGATGGGGTGTGATGGAGCAATCCTACACATCCTAATCAAACTCCGAATGCCGCGGCGTACCGTTCTGGAGTCAGAGCATGGGGGCTAAGCTCCATCGCTCAAAAGGGAAACAGCCCAGATCTCAATCTAAGGTCCCTAAATCTACGTTCAGTGTAGAAGGTGGTATCGCGACTTATACAACTAGGAGGTTGGCTTAGAGGCAGCCATCCTTTAAAGAAAGCGTAACAGCTCACTAGTCAAGTCGCTTTGTGCCGAAAATTTAACGGGGCTAAACGTAGTACCGAAGGTGAGGGATTCATGTCTTAGGATATGGATCGGTAGAGGAGCATTTCTTGTGCGCCGAAGCGGGAGGGTAACCGACCGTGGAGCGCAAGGAAGAGAAAATGTAGGTATAAGTAGCAGTAATGTGGGTGAGAACCCCACACACCGTAAACCCAAGGTTTCCTGGGCAATGCAAATCATCCCAGGGTTAGGCAATCCTAAGGCGAGGCCGAAAGGCGTAGTCGATGGAAGAGCAGGTTAATATTCCTGCCCTAGTACTGTTTTCGACGGGGGGACGTGGTTGAAGATTGCATGCGTTATTTGGTTATGAACGTTGACGATTGGTACCGTGGCTTCCAGGCAAATCCGGAAGCGTAATCGGGAAGATCGGCAAAAGACTGAGCTCTTCGGGGCAAGGTCAATATGTGAAAATCAGCTACCTAGAAAAACCTCTAGAATTATGACAGTACTAACTGTACCGTAAACCGACACAGGTGGGTGAGGAGAGTATCCTCAGGTGTACGAGAGAAACATCGTTAAGGAACTCGGCAATACAGCGGCCGTAACTTCGGGATAAGGCCTGCCTCGCGCAAGCGAGGCCGCAGCGAAAGACGCTAAGCGACTGTTTACCAAAAACACAGGTCCCTGCTAAATCGCAAGATGATGTATAGGGGCTGATGCCTGGCCAGTGTCAGAAAGTTAAGGGGATGGGTTCACGCCTTGAACTGAAGCTCTGATGAACGCCGGCGGTAACTATAACCGTCCTAAGGTAGCGAAATTCCTTGTCGGGTGAGTTCCGACCTGCACGAATGGCATAACGACTTAGCGACTGTCTCAACGATGTACTCGGCGAAATTGCAAGACGAGTAAAGATGCTCGTTACCCATAGCTAGACGAAAAGACCCCATGAAGCTTTACTATACCTTGGTATTGAATTAAGGACTGGCATATTCAGGATAGGTGGGAGACTTTGAAGTTGCGACGTCAGTCGTGATGGAGTCACCCTTGAGATACCACCTTTGTTTGTTTTTAATTCTCATCTCAATCCATTATCTGGATGAGTAACAGTACCAGGCGGGTAGTTTAACTGGGGCGGTTGCCTCCCAAATTGTAACGGAGGCGTTCACTAAGGTTGGCTAGACCCCGATGGAAACGGGGATTGATTGTGCATGCGCATAAGCCAGCTTAACTGCAAGAGCGACAACTCGAGCAGGTACGAAAGTAGGAGCAAGTGATCCGACCGTGCGATATAGGACGGCGGAAGCTCAACGGATAAAAGTTACTCTGGGGATAACAGGCTGATCAGGTCCAAGAGTCCACATCGACGACCTGGTTTGGCACCTCGATGTCGGCTCGTCGCATCCTGGGGGTGAAGAAGCTCCCAAGGGTTTGGCTGTTCGCCAATTAAAGCGGCACGTGAGCTGGGTTCAGAACGTCGTGAGACAGTTCGGTCTCCTATCTGCTATGGGCGTGGAATTTTGAGGGGGCTCTTTCCTAGTACGAGAGGACCGGAAAGGACAGACCTCTAGTGTACCAGTTGTATCACCAGATGCATCGCTGGGTAGCTATGTCCGGCACGGATAAGCGCTGAAAGCATATAAGCGCGAAGCCGTCCCCAAGATTAGAATTCGTTCAGGCTCCTGGTAGACGACCAGGTTGATAGGCTCTAGGTAGAAGCGCCGTAAGGCGTGCAGCCGAGGAGTACTAATACGCCAATGTAACTACTAAAAATTTCAGCTGTTTTTGAGTCCCGCAAGGCGGGCCGAAACCCTGAGCGACCAAAGGGAGTCGAATGGGTGGAATTGAAATAAATCTGAAATATATAGGATAGCATTGTATTCAATGTTCATACATATCTTACGTAAACTTGCCACTTCGCGCGTAGTCAGACTCGCGCTTGTGCTCGCGGGTATCAGCATCATACTTGGATTAGTCCTGGTACTGACGCCGATCTCTGCATAAAAGGGTGGCATTGTTCTGGTGATTCGAGCGAGAGGGCAACACCTGTTCCCATTCCGAACACAGCCGTTAAGCCTCTCAGCGCCCATGGTAGTACTGGGCTTCGCCTGGTGCGAGAGTAGGTCATCGCCAGAACAATGCTACTCTTTTTGATTTTTGTCTGCGGAGGCAAACGGAGTGCGACCGGAGCAGGAACAAAAATCATCCCGAGCGAACGAAGTGAGTCGAGGGATTACTGCTCGGGAAATCACCCTGAGCGACCAAAGGGAGTCGAATGGGTAATTTGTCTTTTTTAAATCCTGTGCTAAGGTAGTGGCTTCAATTGTCCTTACACATTTTTGAGCTCATAAGCTCTCGGAGGTAGTAGTGAGAAAAACTCTGTCTCTTCTTTTGGTTTGCATCTTTGCTTCTGCTAGCGTAGCCTCAGCTCAAGACTCTCCGTATACGGATTTCCGCTCGGCATTTGAAAACGGAAATTGGACTGAAAGCGAAATGGCATTCGTTAAAGCATTCGGCTTGACTCAGGACGAGCTGAAACTCTGGCAAGAAGGCCTCATCGCTGAGCACGCTAACGAGAAACAGATAACCAACGACAAGTTCACACAAGTGTTAGCATCAGTTCGCCAACGGGCGCCTGCAAATGTGCATGACTCTGAATTGCAGAATGGCCCAATCGTCATTTTGGCAGAAGCGCACATCAAGAATGAAAAGTCATTTCAGCATGCTATTCATACACTCGACGCTTGGTTCAGCCACTTGTGGTCGACGCCGGACTTCTGCCTCGGATCAGCATGTGCTCTCGTCTATCACGCATTCGGCAACCTACTTGCAGCGGAGGATAGCCGAGCCTGGGCGCTGAAAGTTTCAGTACATGAAGGAGACCGGTTTCCCTCATTGGTATGCCTTCGTCGGCGATTGCAGGTGACTGTCGTTGATGCTGTAACCAACGTGCCAGTGTCTGACGCTGACGTCAGCTTTGAGGAATACGACTCTCCTCATAGCAGTGCATCCGGTGGTGGAGTTACTAATGCTCAGGGGTCAACGAGTTTGTCAGTCGATCTGACCGCTGCTATCAGCATTAATGTTGTTGCAGATGGGTACTATCACTTCGGCGGGAAGGCTGAAGTGGACTCAGAAGGGAATTGTTTGATCAAGCTCACCCCGATCGAGAAAGTATTTCGTCTCAAAAAATAGCCGCACAAGCGACAAAGTCGCTTCCGAAAGGTGCGGCTTTGTCTTTTGTTGTGGTATACTTAGAAAATGAAAAGAGGAGGATTTACACTCATCGAGCTTTTGATCGTCATTGCCATTATTGGAATTTTGTCAGGCACCGTGCTAGTCAATGTAAATGCTGCTCGAGCAAAAGCTCGCGACACGAGGCGGCTAGCTGACATGCACAATATCGAGGCGGCGCTGAAATCGTACGATCTGAACCAGGGAGTTTGGCCGATCCGTGCATCGAGCATAAACGATGATCTCGATGCTTCGGACGTTAATAGTATCGAAGATCATTGCGCTGGCCTGCATGATTTTGATTTCGATGTGAGCAATCATGATCAGGATGCCGACGGCAAGCCTTTTATAGAATTTCTTGACGGACGGGGACAAGCAAATCCAAACAGCTATTATTTTCCAAATGGCACACCGGTAGACCCATTGAACACGACACCCCCCATTGCAAACAAATGTTGGGATGATACGTACAATAAAACAAATTATTACGGCTATGTATTTCAGGTCCTAAAACCCGATCAAGACTCATGCGGGCCTTCCAGGGGGTATATTCTCGGCGTGCTCAATATGGAAACAGTGCCTGAGGGATCGAGATACCCCAGTTCGCCGGGAGGTTGCGGCTGTTTAAACGCGCACCCTGATTGGTATAGCCATTTTGAGTGGGTGAGCTGCGTATTTCCGGATAAATAATCTGTGTGCAAGCATACTGTCGCTATGCCGCTTAGAAGGAATCATAGCGGATTTACGCTGATTGAGTTGTTGGTCGTAATGGCGGTTATCGGACTTCTTGCTGCTATCGCCATCGTTAGTTTCAATGCAGCGCGTAAGAGGGCATATATTTCCCAAGGCCTAGCGACCGCACGAGCGATTGTGCCTATGCTCGCAAGTTGCCAGCAAAGCGATGGGGATATTGTTGCAGATTATGATGTCGACGGCTCAGGGAACGTCACGACTCTCCACCTCTGTGGCGAAGCAGGCATTGTTATAGGTCAGGGGAAATCCATTTGCAGCAAGGATTATACTATCGGAGCTCCGCCGCCGCTGATTAAAGCCGGTGATCTTCGGTGGCCGATAGTATTGCCAAGCTGGGATTATGGCGCGTCAAGTCCTATTTGCCATCAAAATAAAAATGCAGGCACTTTTGATTTTTCTATGCGGCGTAATGCTGTCGGCCAACCTTGCTTTGTTACGTGTTCTGAATCCAATTGCCAAACATCAGGTGCAGGGTGTTAGTTACGCATGGCTCACAGATAAAGGGTAACTGGTCAGGAGCATGAAAGTAAATTTGTTTTTGAAAGGCGTGGCCCTGCCTCCCTAGAGAAACGTGGGTTTTTCTACGGGTTTGTCTTTTTCTGAAGCTATGCTAAGGTAGATTTTTCTATTTGTTCATACTATTTTCCGGGTGAAAACCCCCTGGAGGTTTCGATGAAGAAACTGCTGGTTATCGTCTCTTTGTTGTTTTCAATCGTGACCACGCCAGCTCAGGAAATCGAAGCACCTCAGCGTCCGAGCCCAAGTGAAATCCAGTCTTTGTATCCACCGGTCCACCCACAGCATCCTTGCGCATTGGTCGAGTATTCGTACGACAATCTCTGCGGTGTCGAAGGCGCAGATGAGCTTCAGAAAGCGATGCGTTACCTGTCCAGTTTCATGGGCGACGAACAGAGTAGGAGCGCCTGCTACGAGCAGAACCGCTTCTGTTATGCTGCAGTAACTGCCCGTGATCTTCTCGGCCTGCCGAAAGGCGCGGTCATCGAGAACTTCGGCTTCGCCGGGCATTACTGCGATATCAGGAATTGGAAGAAGGATTTTCCCAAGTGGCAGAAGATCGAACAGCAAGTTCGCAAAAAAAATACGGGACCCATCAATCCTGCCAAGGTTCCTGATTGTACCCCTGAAGGGCGCACCTGGTTCATCGACTACCATGAAAACAAGTACGATCAGCAAATGTGCGATCCGTTGCACTGGCTGGATTACGAATGTGACCAGGGCGATGACAGTATCAACTGGCGGCTCGACAGCATGCGCAGGGACATGGTGTATCCTCCTTGTGAGGTACAGGTTTTCGCCGGGCTTGAAGATAAGTTTGGCGATTTGGAAAAGCATTGGTTTTGCTACGAACTGTCGAAGACCGACCGCGCAGAAAGCGCCCTCGACTCCGATGAGCCTGATGCAGCGCCCCCTGATGATTGCGATTGGGGCTGGCGTTATGTGCTTAGTCAGGTCGAGTGGGGCAAGGGCAGGCCGGCGGATCCTCACGATCGATGTTCGTCGAGCCAGCATGTTTTTTTCTCACATCTGAACGTTCAGGAAGGCCATCGGTTTTTGGCACAAGTTGAAGCTTACTTCAGAGCCCTCCATCCTCACTACGATCCGGCCCAGATCAAGAAAGCTTGCGACTATCTCAAAGCACGAGAGAAGTCACCCGAACCGTAAGCCGCACCAGCGACAAAGTCGCTTCTGGGAGTTCAATCTCGCCCCGTAGTGAAACTAAAGTTTCACTACGGGGCTTTATTTTAGAACTATTCTAAGTATGCTATGCTGTGTGTATGAAAAAAAATCACGGTTTTACGCTGATCGAGATTCTGGTCACGGTCATCTGCCTGGTCATTATCGCGCTTTCAGCGATTCGCGCTGTGTATGGCGCGATTGAGAAAAGCAGGGATAATCGAGTTGTCGCGGATTTTAATATGTTGCAGAAGGGGCTGGCTGAGTTTTACGTCAAATACTACGTATATCCGTGCGGAGATAACTACGATCAAGGCAACGGTGCGATGTATAAAGAGTATACCGTTGATACGACCAATGATGGCGTTAGTTTTTTGCAGGGCAATACGAATGATCCGGCTTCGACAGAATACGCAGATGTTGTGTCACATTGTGCGGGTGTGCAGTTTGGCTTGCAGCAGGATAATATCATCAGTAGCGACATTTTGAAGCCGATAGATCATCCCCACCCTGGGGGCAATCCATGGACCTATGGGTATGAAGTCGACTCTACACGTAAATCGTATATTTTGTTTACCGTGCTTGAAAACAATCCAGCACGGATGGCAAGCGATCACGGCAAATGCAAAAATGTATATGAAGTCGGCAATGGCGTTGGCGTGATTCCGCCGCGTGTCGAGGACTTGGGCCTGGTGTGCATTCCGTAGCGGTTATTCAAAAATGCGTATAAAAAAAACTGACCCGTCTCTCATGTTGCGTCGAGAGACGGGTCAATGAGTTACATCAGTTCAGCAGCATTGCTGCGACTTCCGCGATCTTCGACCGTTCGGATTTCGGCAGAAAGATGCTGCCGCAGAGGGGATTGTTGCGGAAGCGGATCGCTGCCTGGATGAGGCCGCAGCTTGCGGCGTCGAGGAACGGGTCGTCGATCTGAGTCGGGTCTCCGGTGATGATGACGCGTGAATGCTCGCCTGCGCGTGTCACGAGAAGCTGGAGCAGCTTCATCGGAAGGTTCTGCGCGTCGTCGATGATGATGATCGCATTGTGGTAGGTAGCGCCCCGGGTGAAATTCGGCGGCATGACGACGAGTTGGAGGTTTTCTTCCATCTGTTCGAGGATGAAGTTCTCGCCTCGCTTTTCCTGATGCCGGCCATCACCTTTTTCTTTGACGCGACCTTTCGTGATCAGCTCCATCGAGGTATAGACCGGCTCCTTCCAAGGGCCGAACTTATCTCCCAGATCACCCGGGAGGAAACCGAGCTTCTTGCCGGCCTCGACATTCGAACGGAACACGATGATGCGTTGGAAACCGTTCGCATTCTGGCCCATGATCTGGTTATACGCCCAGTTAAGCGCGAGCAACGTTTTGCCAGCCCCGGCGATCCCGACCAAGGTCAGGATGCCGATATCGAGATCATCGAGCAAAGCGAGCGCGAATGCCTGCATTTCGTTACGAGGGATGATCGTTTCCTTGCTTTCCTGGTACATACGGACCGGACGCACGACCTTGAAGCGTGACTCGCCCTTCTTGAAGATGGCTTGTCCTTTTTTGCCGCTGGCCAGCTCGAAGAAGACGCATTGGTTGTCATTGAGCTTCTCGACAGCTGCAGCGTTCAGCTCATTACTGCATGAACCGAGGTCGATGGATCCATCCTGGTACAGCTTCGACAGCCAGGTCGGGTCTGTGGTGGCAACACTCAAGGTGCTGACACCGCCGTAGAGCGCCGAGAGGTAATTCTCGACCTTGTCGTTCTTGTAGTCCTCGGATTCGAGGCCGCACGCTTCGGCGCGCGCACGAAGATTAGTGTCCTTCGAGATGAGTACGACGCGGCGCCGCTCGCTGGGACGGTGACCGCCCTCTTCTTTGCTCTTGATGAAAAGCCCGACGAGGATGATCTGGTTGTCTGCCTGGTTCCAGTTCAGGCCGATGGGAAGTTTCTTTTTCTTCGGGTCGAGGGATTGCACTTCGGTGCGCACTGTTCCGCCGTGGCGGTTTTTCACGCCTTCGCGTGCGAGCGCTCCCGCACCTTTGACGCGGTAAACCTCGATCATGTTGTTGGCTTCACGGGCCTGGAACTTTTTCCGCTCATCGATATTGTGCGAGAGGTCGGAGAGTTCCTGCAGAACAGGGCCAGGGATCACGATCTCATTGTCCTTGAGGTTGTCGACGATCTCGGGATCGTGCATGAGAACGCTGGTATCAAGGACGTAAATCGTGCCTCTACTCATGAGCATCTCCTTTTGCCGGTCTCGTGTTGTATAGTCAGTTTGAACTGATGTTGTAAACGAACGAAAGCTTGGGGGGCTAACCTTAACACCATTGACAGGCGAAGGCAATAAGCGCCTTTGACCAAATGCCCGGCATCTGTTATACAGAAAGTACGGGGTGCCTGCAATGAACGGGCGCCCCTTTTTGTTCCTTGCTATGAGCGTGCTTCTCTTCAGGGCAATAGCCATGTTTTGCACGGTTATTGTCCTGAAGAGAATATCTTGTCGAGCTTCGGCTTGATGAAGACGGAGTGGTCGAACCATCTTCGATATCTTCTTTGGGCCTGGAAGCTAATACAGGACCTATGCGGCAAGCAATTGGTTTCTTTTTCAACCTATTGGTGCTCGTGATCCTGCTCAAGATCTTCGCTCCGGGGTTGGCGGAACAGCTGATCGAAATCCTTGGCAAGCTTCTTGCCCTGGCGAGCCAGCTGCTCGACGCAGCGATCCAGCAATCGCAAAGCTCGCAGACGGTAAGTCTGCTATGGCTCGTCTGAGCGCCGCCGTAAGAGGACTACTGATTAACGATCATTGGTCCTCTTTAGCTTTGTTTTTGTTTTGTTGTGTGCTAAGGTGCAACATATGTGCGGAATCGTCGGCTATATCGGAAAAAATCAAGTTGACCTGTTCTCTGTGCTGAGATCTGGGCTGCTTGGCCTTGAGTATAGAGGCTATGACAGCGCCGGTATTGCCATGATCAATGGCAGTAACTTTGTTGTTGCAAAATGTATAGGCGGGCCGAGTAATTTAACGCTTGAGACAACACCTCTCGCGACCGTTGGCATCGGTCATACGCGGTGGGCAACGCATGGCGGCATTTCTGAAGGGAATGCACATCCGCATTTTGATTGTGAGCGCCGGTTTGCAGTAGTGCACAATGGGACAATCGAAAATTTTGCAGAGCTTAAAAAAGATTTGATCGCAGCAGGGCATCGTTTTTCTTCTGAAACGGACACTGAAGTTATCGCACACCTGATCGAGGCAGAATACAAGGAAACAGGAGAGTATCGGGAGGCTATTTTTAAGGCCATACAGAAACTGATCGGGGCCTATGGCATTGTCGTCGTATCGAAAGACGATCCATCGCGTATTATCGCTGCACGCCGAGGGAGTCCGCTGCTTATCGGCATCGGCAGCGATTCGTTCATGGTCGCATCCGATCAAAATGCCTTGGTCGAGTACTGTACGCGCGTCGTGTACCTGGATGATAATGAACTGGTGGATATTCGCATGGACGGATACACTGTGCAGAGGACTGACGGCGTTCATATTCAGAAAGATGAACATATGCTGGAGCGATCTGAAGCGCTCTCAGGCAAAGGCTCTTATGAACATTTCATGCTCAAGGAAATCGAAGAGCAGATGCACACCTTGCAGGCCGGTATTTCCGGACGATTGAATATTCCCGAAGGCACATCATTTTTGGGCGGCATACGTGATGTCTTGCCGCAGCTGCATAAAGCCACCAATGTCATTCTGACCGGTTGTGGAACAGCGTTTCATGCAGCGCTTTACGGTAAGTATTTGTTCGAACAACTCCTGAATATTCCGATACGGGCAGAGATCGCTTCAGAGCTATTTTTTGAAAAAGTGAATGAGCCTCCGGAGACTACGGTGATCTTTTACGTCAGCCAGTCTGGAGAAACTGCCGATACGAAAGATGTACTGACTGAAATGAAACGGCGGGGGTATCTAAATATCGGCATCGTGAATGTTGCCGGTTCTTCCATAGCGCGCGAAACCGATGCGGGCGTTTATATTCGTGCCGGGGTCGAACGCGCTGTTGCTTCGACAAAGGCATTTACGTCGCAAATACTAGCGCTGTTGTTAGTCGCAGTTACCATGGCGCGGCAGCGCGGCATGAGCAAGATCGAAGCACAAGATATTCTACATGAGCTTGAGCAGCTGCCGCAGAATGTAGGCAGGTTATTGGAACGACTCGCTCCGCAAATCAAGGATGTTGCGCAGAGCATTAAGTCGAACCATTTACTGACATTTTTGGGTAAAAAGTATAGTTATCCGGTGGCGCTTGAGGCCAGTTTGAAAGTCAAAGAGATTACCTATATTCCAACGGATGCATATCCGGCTGGCGAATTAAAGCATGGCTCACTGGCTCTGGTGGATAGCGATTATTGGGCGTTCGTGATAGCTCCTGAAGATAATTTGTTCAGCCAGCTTTCAAATACAGTGCACGAGATACGCGCACGGGGCGGCAAGGTCTGCCTCATTACGAATCAAGGGCGCGCCGATGATGCATTGATCGCTTCGACTGAGGCAGTATTTTTTGTGCCGAAGCTCCGGTTCAATTTTCTCTATCCATTTTATACGGTCATTCCTTTTCAGCTGCTGAGTTATCAGATCGCTCTCGCGCTGGGCAGAGAAATCGATAAGCCTCGGAATTTGGCAAAGTCAGTCACCGTGCATTAACTGTATATCTGTGTATGCGCCGCATCGTCGATTTTCATATTCATTCAAAATACTCTCGTGCGACCTCGAAGCATCTTGATCTTGCGGAGATTGCGAAGTGGTCCGAACGCAAAGGATTGGATATCGTGAGCAGCGGCGATTTTACGCATCCGCGATGGCTTTCAGAAATTAAATCACAACTCACTGAAGACGGGAGCGGCCTGCTCTCGCATCAGGCATATCCGAAAATGAAATTCATGCTCGGCAGCGAGGTTGCTTGCATCTATCGCCATAAGGATCAAACCCGCAGATTGCATCATGTATTGCTCTCGCCATCGATCGCCAGCGTGGAAAAATTAAATGAGGCTCTCACCAAACGCGGCTGCAAGCTCGCATCGGATGGACGGCCTATACTCGGGATGTCGTCAAAAGAACTCCTGCATACATTACTTGAGGTTGACGATCGGATGGTTATGATTCCGGCTCATATCTGGACGCCATGGTTCGCATTATTCGGGTCAAAATCCGGCTATGATGCGCTTGAAGATTGCTTCGAGGACCTGTCGGATCATATTTTTGCTCTTGAAACCGGACTTTCATCTGATCCATTGATGAATCGTGCGCTATCAAAACTTGATCGCTACGCGCTCGTTTCAAATTCAGATGCACATTCAGGACCGAAGCTCGGCCGTGAAGCAAATGTTTTCGACCTTGCTGATCAAAGCTACGATGCCATCATGGATGCGCTGAAAAAACGCGACACAAAAAAGTTTTTATACACGATCGAATTTTTTCCTGAGGAGGGCATGTATCATTTTGACGGGCATCGCGCATGCAAAGTTTCCTTTGCGCCTGACCAGACGAAGAAGCATAAAGGCATTTGTCCGGTTTGCCGGAAACCATTAACGATCGGCGTCATGAACCGTGTGGATAACTTGCGAAACAGAGAATTCGGTGCAGAACCTGCGGGACTCGTACCCTACAAACACATTGTACCGCTCCCCGATATTCTCGCAGACTATTTTCAGATGTCAGACACCAGCCAGCGAGTTATGAAAATGTATTTCGATATCATTGCCAGGGGTGCAAATGAATTCCATGTTCTTCTCGATGCGGCAATTGATGATCTGAAGTCATGGATGCCGCATGATCTTGCTGAGGGGATCATTCGTGTACGAGAGGGCAGGCTCAGTGTGACGCCAGGATATGACGGAAATTATGGTAGTGTTAGCATTTTTTCAGCGGAAAACCGCAGTTCAAGTATGCAAAAACGACTTCTGTAATGATTGCGCGATCGAAGCCCTGAGATAAATCAAAATCTTTTATCTAGAAAATTTTTGGTAAACAAAAAATCCTACTAGAACATGGAACGTAGGATTTTTTGTGTAAAGACGTGCGAAACTAGCTTCGCTTTTTCGAGGACTTCTTTTTTGTAGTCTTCTTTGCCTTTTTCTTTGCCTTTTTCTTTGCCATGAGTAGACTCACCTCCTTTCGATTGAAAGATTTGAGTAGTTAAAATTTACTCAAGTGACTCTAGTATACTATGAATAGAAAAAAAATACAATGCAATTTCTGCATTGTCGTGGCCACTTTCATAGATTTTTTTATCTGTGCAAGTATGTTCCGAACGTTTTGCTTACGACCCAGCCCATGAATGGCGCGAGCAGGCCTGTTGCATGCATGCAACCGACCACCATGAAGAGAAGTCCGATTAATTTATAGAATGCACGGCTTCCGCCTTCTGAGTGCAGATGTTTTTCAGCGAATGGAATTGAGCCGAAGTTCTGCAACATCCAGTCTGCCTTCAATACAACGACAAAACCAATGCCTGCTATCAGAATACCGGCGATAAATTGTCCGAACGACCAGGAGTATTGTGGTTCCATACTGGGTACAGTATAGCAGAATCATTGCAATAGGGAAGCGTTATTCGAGCAAGTCTTTTAACCGATCGAGCCTATGCACTATGGATCCCTTGAGTACAATAAGCGATTTTGATGTTGTATTTTGCAGCAACTCTTCCGAAAGTGCAGTATAGCCAGTATCGGTTATATAATGCATCCCAGGAAGTACAGATTGAATAATTGTTGCATCTTCAACGGGCCCGATAAAGAAAATCATATCAGCAAAAGATGCTAAAGAAGCTAACTCGTTATAGAAATGTTCGCGTTGTTTGCCTAGTGGACGCAGTTCAGTCAGGACCAAGATTTTTTTATCTGCTCGAATACCAGATGCATTTTTTAAAAACCAAAATGCATCCATCGGTGTAGATTTATAGATATCGCTCAGAATAGTCGCGCCATTCTTCGCGCGTGAAAATTGCAGGCGACTTTGCGAAAAAGTATAATCGGCAAACAACATTTTTTGTGGCGTAATCTGCAACGCTAGCAAATACGCAATGCTGGAAACTATGGCCTGCAGCTGTACAGAAAAAAGCGGACGGTTAAAAATAAAATCATGCGGCGATGTGTTATATGAGATTGTGACCGTATCAGTTTGAGATATAACTTGTTCAATAGGCATGAAGTTGAGATAATTCGTCCAAGCAGAAACAAAAACATCTGATTCGGTATGGTGAACTGAATAGGAAATTTTCTTTGCGCCTATGCTAGGCATATCGATAAGTTTTTTACTCCCAGCATCATTTGCATCATAAAAAATATAACCAGTTTTCGGCACGGCTCTGAGCAAAGCAATGCGTTCGGTGTATATTTTGTCTGCCGAACCTGCCCAGTCAAAATCTGCAATACCGGTCAAAAAAACCGACTGTGGCGTAAAATGCTTCAAAAACCAGGGAATATCATGGTAAAAGTCAGCACCAAGTTCGATCAGAACTGTTTTTTTCTTATCGACTTTTGCATGTGCTAACGCGATCCATGATGCAAGCTTTGTTTTCGAAAAACGGGTGATACCGAGCGCGGCAAAGAGAACACCAAGCTCATTTGAATAGCCGAGCTCATTGCTTTCGATCTCATAATTCATTTTGCGCAATGCAAATGCGAGCGCGTCACGCGTCGTTGTTTTTCCAGCCGTACCGGTGAAAACTAAAAACGAACAATTACCATTGCGTAATTCTTTTCGCTTTAAGAAGAAAAGGATATTTGCCGCAGTCCGGGTCACGAATCGAGTAGCCGACATATTGTTTCTTTTTCGTTATAAGAGACCTTTCTGCCTAGCGGATGTGCAATAACTGTTTCAGACCCTTTGCCGGTAAAAAGCAGCAACGTGCTGTCAGTAACAGTATCTAGCGCATAGGCGACCGCCTGCGTTCGTTGCGCAATAATTGTTGCCCGATGTGTATCTTTAAATCCTTTGAGAATATCGTCCAGTATATTTTGTATCGGCTCGTCGAAAGAATTTTCCTCGGTGAGAATTGATGTCTTTGTGTAGCGTTCAGAAAGTTCAGCTAGACGAGGTCGTTTCCATCGATCTCGTCCGCCTCCCGCTGCACCAAAGACATGATGAATCTCGCCTGAAAAGTTTTCACTCAAAAAAATTAATAACTTGGTAAGAGCTGCAACAGTATGCGCGTAATCAATAATAATCAGAGGCTTTTTTTTGATAACCTCAAATCGTCCCGGAACCGAGCAATGCTGTTCTAATGCAGTACGAGCCGTTTCTGGGTTTATATTGAGCAATGAACATACTGCAAAAGCAGCAAGCACATTATCACATACGAATGGCCCGCCCTGAGCCAGATGAAGCGTTGTCAGCGTTTCATGGTAGCGTACGTCAAGTGTATTCGATTCAATCGTCGAATTTTTAATAGTGCCTCGCACAGTAACACCATCGGTATATCCAAATGTTATTTTTGTATCAGCTTCATAGTTCAGAAACTCTTTTGCATGTTCGTCATCGCCATTTACAACGATTGCTTTTGGTATGCCTTTGTTTTTTCCCTCGCGTATCAGTTTAAAGAGTTCTGCCTTGGTATTTTTATACCCGATAAAGCCGCCATGTGACTCAAGATGCTCCGGGTGAATATTCGTACAAACCGCTACATCAAAATCAATACACTTGTGCCTCTGTTGTTTAATGCCTTCTGAGGTTATTTCCAATACTGCAAAATCACATTTATTTTTTACCAGGGTTGATAAAAATTTTTGCATAAAGAGGCGGCCTGGCATGGTCATCTTGAAACTATTTGGTTTTTCTGTGAGGCCATCGCTAAAAGCCACTGATGAAAAATAACCAACGCTGAATCCGGCTTCTTTCAAGATGCGAGCAATATACACGACGGTCGAGCTTTTACCATCAGTGCCGGTAACGCCTATGATCTTCAGTTTTTGTGACGGGCGATGGTACAGGATACTACCGACAAAAGGGAACAGGGCAAAGTAGAAATTGAGAAGGGGAGCCGGCAGAATTTTCTTTAATCTTTTTTTTAAAACAAAGACACGCTCGCGATTACTCAGGGGTTGCTCGGTCACACGTTTCATACAATCTAATGATAGCAAAATAAAATAAAAAAATCGCTCAAGGCGAATATGGTGGGCAGTAAAGGATTCGAACCTTTGACCTCCTCGGTGTAAACGAGGCGCTCTAACCAGCTGAGCTAACTGCCCTGGTGGTCGCATCTGGATTCGAACCAGAGGCCTTACGGATGTGAACCGTACGCTCTAACCAACTGAGCTATGCGACCTCAAATTGGTATTTGCTATTCCCGCTGCCGCTCCACTACTGTGGAGCGAGCCTCGCTCGCACAGCGAGCGGAGCTAATCACCCCCACATTAAGAGATTGACTCAAACAGTTTCTAAAAAATGGTGGACCCGGCAGGATTCGAACCTGTGACCTCCTCGGTGCAAACGAGGCGCTCTACCAACTGAGCTACGGGCCCATGGTGCCGACGAGAGGACTCGAACCTCCAATCCTTGTGGGAGCTACCACCTCAAGGTAGTGCGTATACCAATTCCGCCACGTCGGCAAATGTGAATGACCTATTGCACGTATCAGTCGAGCCGGCGTGCAGTTATGAACTGATCGCTTCCTCTTTCAGCTTCTTGCTGTATCCTTTGCGGAGATAACCGAGTTTTGCGCGGCGCACCTTCGCCTTCTTCACCAGTTCGAACGTGCTGATCCATGGAGAGTGGATCGGGAAGATCTTTTCTACGCCGACGCCTTCGGAAATTTTTCGCACCGTGATCGTAGCGCCGGCAGAGGAGCCGTGTTTGCGTTCAAGTACAATGCCTTCGAAAACCTGAATGCGCTTCTTTTCTTCTCCTTTTGCATTTTTTTCTGCCAAAATTTGATGAACCCTGACCGTTACTCCTGGCTTGATCTGAGCAAGTGTTTCAGCAGATGTTCCGACCGCAGTCCCGTCAAAACTTCGTTCATGTACTACTTTTTTGGATGTATCTTTCGCCATACGCTAGGTAAATTCACTTTTTAGACTTTGAGAATTGTACAGAAAAAATATCAAGTTGTCAACCCTTGCCGGGCAGCGGGCCGGGGGCTTATTTTTTGAGTTTTTGAGCTATATAGTCGTACAATTTGCCGAATGACTGCTCGACAGTAAGGCCGCTGGTATTGAGCACAAAGTCATAGTGTTTAGGATCGTAGACATCCACGGCATAGTACTTTTTGTAGCGGGCCCGATCTGAAGCCATGCGCTTATGATGGCTTTGCAGGACTTCATCAGCGGAGCCTAAGTGATGATCTTCGTTCCGCGTATTGCCGGGTTGCTGGAGGTCATGGAATACTCGTTCTGCGCCGTCGCGTTCGTCGACATCGATAAAAATTTTGAGTGATTGCGGAATAAGAAAAAATGATGTCCGTCCTTCGATGATAAAATTGTCCTCTTTTTTCGCAAGCTCTTTTTGGTATTCATCGACCTCTCCATCGGTCCAGGCTTCTTTTTCACCCAATGCATTCAATTCTTGCAGGGTCATTCCCCGGTCTTCGGCCATTTTGCGCCGGAGGCCGCCCATATAGTAATGTGTGTAGCCGATCTTCTCTGCGAGTTTGCTCGCGAGAGTCGATTTTCCCGAACCAGGTTTTCCGCTGATAGAAATGATCATAGTGTTATGCGCATTGGTCTAAAAAATTTTGTAAAACCTTTGGTAATGCAATTGTATATTCCCGGGGCAGGCCTTCCTGGTCGCTGAAGCTCAGATGATACGCGAAGAGGAATGGCTGGTCAAGGTCGAGGGTCTTCTTTTTTTTCCTGACATCGCGCGTCCGGTATAATTTATCGCCGACAATGGAGTGGCCTATTGAATAGAAATGCGTCCGGATCTGATGCGTGCGGCCTGTCAGTATCTGTACGTCCAGAAAGGTATACTGTATGAATCGCTGCAGCACTTTGAACGTCGTGATAGCATGCTTGCCTTTACCGGTACCGGATTGCGCTACCATGCGGCCTTTCTCTCTGCTGCGTTCGATCGGCGTATCGATATGGCCCTCATCAGCCTGAATAGAGCCGTGGACCAGGCAATAGTATTTTTTGACAATAGTGTGCTCCTGAAAGAGTCCTTTGAAATAGTCGAAGGTCTGTTGATTGAGCGCGACAAGCACCAGGCCGCTCACGTCCTTATCCAGACGATGCACGATGCCCGGACGTTTCGGATCATCGCCAACTCCTATGATCTGCGGGAATGTTTTTTTCAGCCAGCCTGCCACCGTATCGTCTTCTTCCTGTTCGGTTGGGTGTATGAGCAAGCCCGCAGGTTTCAGGATCACTGCGAAGTCTTCCGTCTGTTCTATGATTTCAGGCGATTCGGTCGCCACCGGTATGGTTTGTTTTTCTGTCGGATGCGGGTCAGGACCTTCGATCGTATCCCCAGTTTTCAGCCAATGATGTATGGTCGCTTTCTTTCCATTCACGCGAACTGATTCACGTTCAATGAATTTTTGGATCTGTGACCTTGAAAATGTAGGATAGGCACTATGCAGGAATTTATCGAGCCGTTCCTTGCTCGTTTCGGAATAGGTCATTTTCATGCTAGCAGTATAGCGTATTCGCGGCTTTTTCGGAATAAAAAGCAAAATCAGGTCAGTTTAATACAGTCTAAAAATGCTCAGAATATTGCTTTTAGTATCGGTCCACAGTATGCGGCGGTTAAAGGTCATTGCATCCGGCTCCATGGTTTTGTTCTGGGAGAGCCTGGTAAAGAAACTCTCATCGTCGCTTAAGAGTGCCCATCCGCTTGGCGTGACGCCCTTCTTTGGTTCACCTGAGTCATTCACGATGGCTGCATGCAGATTAAATTTTTCTGCGATACCGCCGATGACCGGTTTGAAATCCAGGTATCGGTTCGAAATATGCACCGCAATGACGCCATGCGGGGCAAGATGCTTGAGGTAGACATCGAATGCTTCTTTGGTCAGTAGGTGTATCGGGATAGCATCGCTGCTGAATGCATCCAGAGCTATCAGGTTAAAGTTTTGTGGTTCTTCATGCTCCAGAGAAAGCCTCGCGTCTCCGAGTACGATGTCATATTTTTTTGCGCATTCAGAAAGATAGGAGAATTTATTGAGCGCGATATTTTTTACTTCGGGATTAAGTTCATAGTACTTTACATAATCTCCATACACAGCTGCCGTGCCTGTGCCTAATCCTACAATGCCGAGTCGTACCGGCTGCTCGCTTTTCAGAGCGCTCATCGCCCGCCCTAATCCGCTGGTATACCCGTAATACGTAGTCGGCCAGCATTTGAGAGCCTCTGATTTGAATTGCATGCCGTGCAGTGTTCTGCCGTGGTAGAGTCCTTTATAATCTTTTGATTCCTCGATCCTCAGCGAGCCGAAGAAATCCCTATGGATATAGGTAGGATGTATGAGCGTATGGTAGACATTTTGAGCGCTGAGAGTGATCACAATAATCGCGACCATGGCCATTGCTATGGTGCTGGTTATCTTCAATCGTGGCTTCGGCGTCCAGAGGCGTCTGGTCTGCCATAAGGTGAAGACGAGCAGCATCGTAAAGCAAATGCTGAAGTGGAATTCAAAATAGAGAGGGAAGATGATCGGCGCAAGCAAAGCAACGAAAGCACCCCCGAGTGCTCCGCCGATAGAGATCCAAAAATAAAATGATGTACTGCGTGAGACAGTCGGCCGCAGTTGATACAATTCGCCGTTGCAGACGATGCAAAAGAGGCCGAGCAAAAGCAGCAAGGTGACGATCAGTAAGATATTTGAGATATTTGCTCCGAGCATAATGACTAAGCTCGCGACCAAGCTTCCGTAGAGGAACATTGGGGCAAAGAATGATCGGTCGTAAAAGGTTGTGTTCTGAAATGTGATGATGAAGCTGATCAAATAAATACTGAGCGGTATCACCCAGAGCAGGGGCACCGATGCAATATCCTGCGTAATGTAGTTCGTTATTGCAAGCAAGAGCGCTGATGGAGCAAACGACAAGAGTACCCACCATGTAATGTCGCTTTTTTTGTTTCGTGTTACCGTTTGTTCTGTTTTGATCGATTCAGCTGCTGGCTCTGCGGAAAACTGATTCTTTGTTCGAAAAAGAAAGACCGTACATACTCCGACGCAGACCCCAAAGAGTATAAAGAGGCCTGACCAGATCTGCGTTTGCACCTGAACCGATATGTATGGCTCGATGATAACCGGATAGGCGAGAAGGCCTACTAATGAGCCGAAATTTGACCATGCATATAGTCGATAGGATCGCGTTTCAGTATGTGAGGCATGAGACCAGAGCTGCAATAGGGGGCTGGTCGAGGATAAGATAAAGTACGGAAGGCCTATGCAGGCGATCAGCAGCCATAGGATCGACATGGTTGGGTCCATGTGTATATCAGGCTGGTGCGGAGTAATAGGTAAAAATACGATCGCCAGGCCTATGACGATCATGTAGCTCAGATATTGATAGGAACGAGGAAGTCTGGCAGCAGCATGAGCAAATGTATAGCCGGCAAGCAGTACGACCTGGAAGAAGAGAAGGGCTACTATCCATACAGAAGGACTGCCTCCATACCAGGGTAAAATGTATTTACAGATGATCGGCTCTACTGAAAACAGCAAAAAGGAAGCAAAAAAAATAAGAAAGCGATACATATTGGAGAGCAGCGATGTGGGGGCAAAAGGTTTTTGCATCGCTTTAGTATACCGTACCTTTGGTTCCTTGAAAAACATTATCGGCTGTGTTACAGTATCGACGCTTCTTTAAAGTTCGTGATCTGTCCTCGTAGCTCAACGGATAGAGCGTTTGGCTTCGAACCAAAAGGTTGGGGGTTCGATTCCCTCCGAGGACACCAGGAAGCATTAGGGTCGTTAGCTCAGCCCCGACGTTGCAGTCGGGGAGCCGACCGCAAGCGTCGGCTTTGGTAGACGTAAATTGAAAATAGAGTTGTCATTGATTTTATGGGTCGTTAGCTCAGTTGGTAGAGCAGTTGCCTCTTAAGCAAACGGTCGCTGGTTCGAATCCAGCACGACCCACCATAACAGGCTCTAGAAACTTTGAAAATAAAAAACCTGGTAACAAAATAAGTCCGTGCGGATTCGGACCAGGGAAGGGGTCGGGAAACGGGAGTTTCCCGTGCCGGAAATACTAAAACCGAGCGACGAATGCAGTGAGGAGTCGAACGGGCACGAGATAGATAAATTCAAAGTGTAAGAAAAAACCGCCGTAAGGCGGATTTTTTATTCCAGATTGTGCATATTGCCGATATAGCTGCGTTTCAGCTGTGCCTGTTGATTTTGATTCTCCTGTTCCTGCACGGTGATCAGCGCCTGCGCAAGCAAACCGCCAATGACATTCAGGCATTCGCTATCGTGTGTGGTAAACCCTTCATAGCGCACTGAATCCGTCAGCGCAATCGCGCCTATTACATTTGTATTCGCAATGAGCGGCGCAATAGCCATGGTTTGCCTGAAATACGGCACATGCATGAATTTTCGCTCTCGGGAATGCGGACCGACGATCAAGCTGGTGCGCGTCGTGAAGACTGTGGCAAGCAAAGTATCTGCGAGCAATGAAAATGAAGTGCCGGCTAATGAAGGAGTCTGCAGATGTGCGACGATATGTATGCGATGAGCCAGCGGGTCAAAACGTGCGATAAAAGCTGAGCGGGCACCGAGTGTATCTGCTGCTAATCGCAAGGTCGCGGCCCATTTGTCCTGAGGTGTGCCAGCGCTTTGCAGCATGTGATTGACGCCATACAGACAACTCAGGATCAGATCATCATGTGTTTTTTGTTTAGACTGAAACTTGAGCAAGTTATGCGCCACTGTCGCTGCTATTTCAGGGTATTGTTCAAATAGTGCAAGCAGATCAATGATCGGAATTTCTATTGTTTCAGCGCCATGCATATCTGTCCGATACAGGTCATTGATCGAAGTACTGGGCTGGATCAAGGCAGCATGGCCCCAGAGAGCTCCGCGATGCAGATGTTCGACAGGAATGAGATGGTTGTCGAGGCTGTAGAGGCGTGAGACCGTGCCGCTTCTCAGTATGCTCAAGCGCTTCGGGATAGCCCCGGCACGAATGATGGTCGTATGCGCTGCATATTTCATGCGCAATGCACGCGCTGCGATCATGCTCGCGTGCTGTTTTTTTAACGCATGAAACAATGCACTGTCGCGTATCTCAGATGTTCCAACCGAGGCGAAAGGCATAGGAGCTATTGTGATTCCATGTAGGCGAGCGCGGTAGGCTCGTCGATCAGATTTTTTTGTAGAGCTTCTTTCAATGCCTGGTCCATGGTCATCATGCCTTCGCGGGCGCTGGTCTGGAGTATGGTCCGCAGCTGCGGGATTTTGTTCTCGCGGATCGTATTGCCGACGGCAGGATTATTCACCATGATCTCGCGAACAGCTGCGCGGCCGCCGCCGACGCGGGGGAGCAGCTTCTGTGAAATGACCGCTGAGAGTGAAATAGAAAGCTGTAAGCGCACTTGGGCTTGCTGGTATGGCGGGAAAATATCTATGATGCGGTCGATAGTCTGGCTTGCATTGTGCGTATGCAATGTCGCGAGCACCAAGTGTCCTGTTTCAGCAAGCGTGATGGTGGTAGCGATAGTTTCGAGGTCCCGCATCTCGCCTACCATGATGACATTCGGATCCTGGCGCAGTGCATGCTTCAGGCCTTCTGAGAAAGAAACAATGTCAGAGCCCAGCTGGCGCTGCTTGATGATGCTCTTATTTGATTTATGGATGAATTCGATCGGATCTTCGAAGGTGATGATGTTCGCGAGGCGTTCTTCATTGATCGTGCGTATCATAGCAGCAAGCGACGTTGATTTGCCGCACCCAGTAGGGCCGGTGACCAGGATCAAACCCGAAGGGCGCTGCAGTAGTTCGTGCACGATCGGTGGCATTTCGAGCTCATCAAGCGTCGGGATATTGGAAGAGATAACGCGGGCTACCATGCCCATATTATCTTTTTCCCAATGCAAATTGACGCGATAGCGGGAAACGCCTTCGATCTGATGGGAAATGTCTAATTCTCGCTTCCTATAAAAGACCTCTTTTTGATTTTCGTTGAGTAAAGACAAAATAAGCCGTTCCATCACGTCATGCGTGATCGGTTTGTATTCGCTGATTGCTTTCAATTCGCCGTCGATGCGGAGATAGGGCGGTTCATCGACAATAAGATGCAAGTCAGAGGCGTTTTTTTGGCTTGCGATCCGGAACAGATCGTCGATATGTACTGTGGCTGCTGCCATTGCTTGGTATTAGTTTTTGATGCACATAGTATACCATAAAACGTAAACAGCGACACCAGTTGGTGCCGCTGTAAGGTGGGAGCAGAAGCGCTCCTTAGCGGAAGAAGCTCGTTATGATCGCGTGGAGCAGAAATGCCGCCAGTGCGTAGAAGACCAGCAAGTCGCCGACGCTCAGGATCGATCCTTTGGGCATGAACCGTGCGTTGGCGATGCGATCGCAGAGAAAACGAAAACGCGTTTTGTGGTCAGCCATCTTATAGATCGATGATCGGAACCTCTGCCGGGCCGGGTCCACCAGGAAACGGCTCCCTCGCATCGTGTCGTAGGCATGCAGGTCAATGGGCATATAGCCCTTGTTCGACACGACGACCAGAAAGTTCATTCCAGAACCGATGATCATGATGCTGCGGAGGAATCCTTGCAGGATTCCCATTTCTCCCTTTTGCAGGGAGGCCTTGAAGAACATGATGAGTCCGATCATGATGCCGCCCATCGCGACGACCATGATGTACCGGTGGATCCTGATGATGCCATTGTGCCCGACGAGGTAGAGCAGAAAACACGGGCCAAGCATCAGTTCGTACCACGGCATTACGTTTCCCTGATGTACCACATTTGCTATGAACGAAACCAGGACCAGAATTGCCAGCAGCCGGTATAGAAAAAACAGCATGTGAGCCCCTTTGTGAAAGTGCGAATCCAGGAGCGTATCGTGAAACGATTGCGTTGTCAAGAATTCTCAGAACCCGAATTCAGAATAGGAGATTTTCTTTCCAATACATTCGATGACCTGTCGTATATGAGGCAGTATATTTTCCGGAAGTGCATCGAGCGGGAACCATTGCATGTCGTCGCAACGATCTGGTTCGCAAATATGCGGGTCGCCGACCCACGTTGATGCGATGAAAAAGAATTGTATATATACATTGGCTGAATGGTGATGCAGGGCATGTGCAAAGGAAATATCAGCAGGCTGTATACTGACTCCGCATTCTTCTTGTGCTTCCCGTATCGCAGTCTGCAACAATGTTTCTCCTGCTTCGAGATGGCCGCCGGGGATCCCATACATGCCATCGCCAAAGCCGGTGTCTTTTCTGCGACCTAAAAGAACTTTGCCGTCGCGGATGAGCAGTACGTCAGCAGATGCCCGAAATAGTTGTCTTTCTCCGTCAGCCATGTGTCAGAATTCAATGCCCTGCCGCGCAGGGATGCCTTTATAAAAATAATGCTTCACTAAACGCATTTCAGTGACCAGATCAGCGCGATCGATGAAGCTCTGCGGGCAATTCCTGCCGGTCATCACGATCTCAGTATGGATAGGCTTTTGATCCAGTAACTGCAAGACTGCCTGCTCGGGAATCATCTTGAGGCCTGCGCAGGTATTGATCTCATCCATGATGATCAGGTCATATTTCTTTTTGAATAAGCCGCGCACGATCGACAGCCCCTTCAGCGCCTCTTCTTTGTCGCCGTCAGTTACCCCGAAGCGAAACGGCTTCCCCGGTACGAATCGCACTAAACCAGTCACCCAGAAATTAATCTTGGATTTTAATTTTGGCAGTATATTCCGTTCGCCATAGAGTTGGCCGCCTTTATCAAAATAGACAATGCCCACTTTTTTTCCTTGGCCGGCTGCACGGATAGCGAGGCCTAAGCCAGCCGTTGTCTTCCCTTTGCCTTCACCGTGATAGACCTGGATCTGGCCGAGCACGCCCCGCGAGTTAATTTGTATTTTTTTGTGCTTCATTGCTGCTGAGGCTTATGCGAACGATCTCTCACTCTCCAGAGCGACAAAAGCTCTCACTGATAGGCGGCAACTTTTTTATGGTAGGGCCTGTTAGTTTACCTGAGCGCCGTGATCGCTTGGCAGCTCTACGAAAATATCGTCACAATCAGAAGACGTTACGTTGTTTTGCGATGCCCCGACATTAGGAGATGAGTTATTTCCGTCCGGCCCCAGAGAGACCAAAGCAGCTATCAGGCCCACGTCATTCGTTGAAGTAGCGGTGCCTCCGAGAGCGGTGGTGCGATAGGGTGATGTCGGGCAGTTGAATCCAATGCGATAATCATTATCGAACCAGTATGGATGGCCCCATGGATCAAGGCCAGATCCCGTCGCATAGGGTCCTCTCCACCCGGTATAGCCTAGGCATGAACCGAGAGCAGCAGGCGGCCAGCCGCAGCCGGTCGCGCAATTTGATCTTGGCGAAGGATTTGGTATACAGGTTTCTCCCGCAACTGTACAATCAGAATCTGTCGCACATGAATTGTGCGAAGATGACCCGCCCCCAGCTAAACCGCAATACTTATCATCATAGCTCGGTGTACAGAGTTTATTGTTGCCGCATTCAGACCCGCAATCGGATGTCATGCCAAGGCCGGCTTGCTTGTCATTAAGTGGAATTTCATTGCAGCTGCCTGATTCAGTATTGCTTAGAGCATGTCCTGGTATGCATCCCAGCGGCCATCTTCCAGTATCGTTCGTCATATTGAGGACCGCATTGCGCAAACTGGTAAGCTCACTTTGCGCTTTGGCCACATTTGCTCTGTAGGTGTACCAGTCGTACGTTAAGAAGCCACCCGCACATAAGGTGATGATGATGGCCATCACGATCAACAGCTCTATTAAGCTAAAGCCTCCTTGGTTATTTTTTAACATAGATATACATGTTGGGGTTTATACGTTAACCAGCTACATTTGGATTTGGATTCAGTAGTACATAGATATCATCACAATCATAGGTTGCAGTTGTCGCTGTCCCGTGTGAAGCGGCCCATCCTGGATTCGCATCTGACCATGCTTGGTTGGCGGCAGAGTCCCAGGCTCCGTTATGGAGGTTCGGCCCGCCGGAGACTAACGCCGCATAGGATGCTTGTGGTGTTGCTGCGTTCGATCGATAGTTTGGACAGTCTCTTCGTGGCGCATAATCGTTATCGAACCAATAGGGCTGACCCCACGGATCAAGTAAACTTTCGGTTGCAGGGTAGTAGGGTCCTTTCCAGTTTGAAATACTAGTCTGATCCCAACCGCAACCTAATGCGGCATTGTCAGTATCACCGCTATTGAGTACCGGCGTACTTACGAGACCTGCAGCCGGACCTGAAAGCACAACCTCATTTATAGTTGAACTATTGCTGAATGGTAGCACGGTGCCACTCAAGCAGCCATTTGGCCATCTGCGTGTATCAAGAGCCATGGCAATGACTCTGGTTTGCAGGTTTTTTAGTTCAGCGGTTGCTTTGGTTATCTTCGCTTTATCTATAGCATAGTACACACCGCGAAAGATGATCAGCGACAGAATAACAATACAGGTAATGGTTACCAGGAGCTCAATTAATGTAAAACCACGAGCACGCATTATTTTTTGAATATTTCTGAGTTGATTTTTCTTTATCATACCACGAAACAATTGCTTCACGAAGCGTGCTATAGCTTCGCGCCAATATCCCTTCTATACTGCATGCCGTCGAACGATATTGACCGCGCCACGATATAGGCTTTCTCTAGAGCTTCAGAAATTTTTTCTCCGGTCGCCGTAATATTGAGCACCCTGCCGCCATTTGTAATAATGGCGTCGCCGTTCTTTTTCGTGGCTGCATGAAAGATGACAATGTCAGGGCCTATCATCGTCGGCAAGGCGATCTCCTTACCTCGCGCATAGTTGCCCGGATATCCGTCTGATGCAAGAACGATGCAGCATGCGGAGCGGGAGCTCCAGACTATTTTGGCGCGATCAAGAGTGTGGTCTATGCAGGCGCGCATGATGTCTATCAGATCGCTTTCGAGAAGCCGCATATAGGACTGCGTTTCGGGGTCTCCGAATCTCGCGTTGAATTCGATCACTTTTGGCCCATCGGGAGTCATCATGATGCCGGGATAGAGAATGCCGACAAAAGGCGTGCCTCTTTTTTTCAACGCGCGCAATGTCGGCAAGACGATGGTTTCTCTGATCTCTTCCAGCTGCCGCTCAGTAATACCCGGCAGCGGAGCTATGGCACCCATGCCGCCGGTATTTGGCCCCTGGTCATCTTCGAATATGCGTTTATGATCTTTCGAAGACGGGAACATGATCGCTGAATCGCCGTCGCAGAATGCATGCACGGAAAATTCATACCCGGGCAGGAATTCCTCCACGACCACCTCAGCGCCTGCCGGTCCGAAATTTTTATCCTGCATCAGATCATTCAATGCGGCGATCGCTTCGTCTACGGTCTCTGCTATGGTGACGCCTTTGCCAAAGGCAAGGCCGTTCGCTTTGATGACTATCGGCATTTTTTGTTTATGTACATAGGTCGCTGCAGAGCTGAAGTCGGAGAATGTTTTGAATGCTGCAGTTGGTATGCCTTCATCGTGCATGAGCTTTTTCGCAAAACGCTTTGACCATTCAATTTCAGATGCGGCTTTGCTCGGTGCGAATACAGGGATATGCAGATCGCGTATACGGTCGGAGAGTCCGTCAGCCAGGTAATTATCAGGGCCGATCACGACGAGATCCATATGGTTCTTTTTGAGCCACATAAGAATATCGGGCATTTTTTCAATATCCAGATTCGTACCGCATTCGGCAGTGCCTGCATTTCCCGGGGTGATAAAAAGAGCTGAAACCTGCGGTGATTGTTTCAGCTTCCACGCAAGCGCATGCTCGCGTCCGCCGCTGCCTATGATCAGTACTTTCATGCAATTGTTATGCTCTTTTTTTCTTTCTGTTCTTCACTGTCTCGCGGAATGTGGTCGACGGATGGCCCTTGGCATACGACTTCCGTACAAATTTACCGCTCACCGCGCTTTTGATGACTTTTTTAGTTTTTTTCATAGGTTTATTGCGGCGTGCTTGCTGGCTGACTGGGAGGCGTTTGCGGAGGAGTCATCGGAGACTGTGAATCGGCCGGTGTATTTTTGATGTATAAAAAACTCGCATAGTAATACGTAGCGAGAGCAATTCCATTGCCGACAAGATATTTAATTGAAAAAATATCGGTCACCGGCCTATGAGCCGCCTGTGCAGCAATAAGACCAATGCCAACGCCGATAACCGTGAGCACCAAAATATACGTAAAAAACAGCTGCACAATTTTTTGCGCATTGGTGATGATATAGTAAGGCTTGATGAAGAAGCGCACTGATAGCCAGATAGCAAGCCATAAACTTCCGGTATTGATGAGAACGGAGATAGCGTATGTAGCTTCAGAGTCTTGCGGCGACTTTAATAACAAAGTGGCAAAAGTAATCGGTAAAAGAACAAGGCCAATGATAAATCCTATGACCCACACGCTGATCAAGTGTACGACCGCGATATAGGATTCTGATTTTGCTTTGAGCGTCCGCATAGTTTGTGGCTAATTGATTATGCTATAAGTATACTACTTTTTTTAAGATAAGAACGTATCGAGCAAATCACACGCTTCTGCCAAAGTGTCGTATCCGGCAATGCGGACATGCGGGTACCGTTCGCTGTTCATGCCGCGGACCATGGCCGAAACAGTCTCTCGAATCGAATTATGATAGAGGCACAGTATGGGCAAGTGTCGTCGAGTGCTGGGTAAATGGCGTGTCGTAGCATATTCAATCTCGCGCCCTACGCCGGTGGAGGCGCCGCTCACCTCAGCTATAAAATGCGACGCCTGATCGATCCATGCTATATCTTGCGATTCGATATCAGTGACGGTGAGCTTCTCATACGGCTTTCCTATTTTTTCTGCGAGCAAAGCATTTGGATTATCTTTGATGATATGTTCAGACAGCACAACGACTCCCTTGTTCTGGATGTGCTCTATCATTCCTTTTACGAAATGGCCGAAGTTTCTGTTGCCCCGGATAGCCCCTGCGAAATATACAGCGGTTTTCATTTAGGATTCCTCAAGGATAATTCTTTTTTTGAAAGCCCCGCGCTTATCGCGTTTCTTGGTTTGGATATCCTGAAGTGCTTCACGTGTGAACTCCTTGTATGCAATCACCGCATCGACCACTTCCATAATGTCTGCTAATTCTTCTATGCTTTCTGCTTCAGAGAATTCAGCGACTTCTTCAGCGAGCTTCTCTTTTAATTTCATCCAATACTCGGCGTCATCTGCAGTATGGATAACAGCATTGCCGCCTTTTGCAGCAATAATCTCGGGTATATTGTCTCGGACAAGCTTATTGTATTTCATAGCATCAGTATACTACTTTTTCGGTGCCGTTTCGTTTATCCTCGCGGTATTTTCTTCGATCGTATCCAAGCCCATCGCTTCGCGCCGTTCAGCAACATGCTCAGGGTCTTCGATAGGACGCGGTACATATTTTCCCTCGCCCGTAGGATCATAAAATTGCGTTCCGTATTTTTGCATGCTGCCCTCATTCACTAAGGTACGGTCAGTGAGGTAGGCAATATCCCCTTTGGCTACCTCGGTTTCATCGGCACTTTGCATGAGCTCCAGGCAGTATTTTTGAAAAACTATGTCATGATCCGCATGCTGCACCAGGAGCCAGGCATCGGAAGAAGCTGTAGCGCCGACTTTTGCAATAGTTGGCCAGCCGATTTCGGCAACAATTTCTTTGAGGCGGGCAGTATTACGATGATCAACAGAAGGGTCCCAGTATTTGCGCGTTTCATCTGCTTCAGCAGTATGCCGCATCTCCTGATCCGTGCGGGCCATTTCAGTAAGCTCATTTGCAATATGCGGGAATTGGATCTGTTCTGGGGATTTTTCGTTCATATGGTTATGTTTTCAGTATAAAGTATCTTTGATGTAAATGTTAGAGCGCCTCTCGGTGGATAGAGAGACGCTCTGGTAATGGCCGACGAGCGGCCGTGTATGCCAGTACGGTCTTCAGTAGAAGCGCTGCCCTCTTCTTCGCCGCTCTTTTTGAAAATCGTACCTGATGGGTTCGAACCTGAATTTGCCTTGTACGGCGTAGCATCCGCGTTGATCTTCGCCGAGGTTTACGAGTTTGATCGGCAGTTTTTTGAGGCCAGTGTGGGTCACACGGTGCGTGAAAGGACGGGTCGCAAGCTGTTTTTTCGATCGATGGGTCTCTTTTGCGATGAGCTCGAGCACCCGATCCTTGGTAAAAAGCTCTTTGAGACGCACGGCAAGCTCGGCAAAACCATTCAGCTTGATCTGGCGGATGCGCTCGGTCGACAGGCCCATGAGGTTGCCAGCCTCTTCGAGGTTTAACGGTTCATCGCCGCCGACGCCGAACAGGAGCTTCAGTACTATTGCATCCCGGGGGCGCATTTCGCCGAGTTTTTTTTGAACGGCGAGTGAGCGCTCCTTTTCCAGGAATGCGCTTTCCGGATCCTGCGGAGCAGGAAGCATCAGCCGGAGTTGATCCGGCATCGCGAGCTCCCCGAATGCAATTTCTTTCGTCATGGAAGTCCGCTCGAACTGATACAGCCAGAGCGGGAAGAGCTTCGACGGCGGAATGCCGCAGGCCTGCGCAAGCGCGACCGCTGCGGGTCTGAACTGGCCCAGTTTATTGAGCGGGGATTCCTTGAGGCCGAGCAGCCTGCAGGTCAGGTGGTAGCTGACCTGGTGATGCGTGCAGAAATCACGGGCAGTTTTCCATTTGTCGTAGATCGCGTGCCACAGCACGTTGTTCCTGGCGCGGGCTTCGATCCGCAATTCTTTCCGGTGAGCCACGACTTATCTCCTTTTTGTTGTTTCAGGTTCAAAATGGAATGAACACAGTTGACTGGGGAGTATGCCTCTATCCTGACGCGCTGTCAATGGTTTATACCTTTTTTGATAACTCTCCTGCCAGATAGGTAAAGTCTGACCAGCTGTCCTTATTTTTTACGCGTGATCCTAGAATGAAATCCTGGAACTTCGAATGAAAATCAGGAGCCAGGATCTGGAGATGTGCTTTTGCTATCCTGCGATCTATAAGATCTGCTTTATACATGCTGCCGACAACTTCGAAATAGTCAAGCAAGAGATCCATGCTGAAGCGCAGTTCATAGAATTTTTCTTGTTGTACATCGAGGCTGAATTGACCTCTGGTCTTTTCATCAGAACCAAGGTGGAGTTTTAATTTTTCCCAATGCTCGATTATTTTTCTTCTGGAACGAATGATCTCGGCTTCACTGAAACGCGACATAAGCTGCAACGTACGATCTTTTTTATCTTTTGATCGTACATAGGCAAGCGAGTTCACCGTTGCAATACGCAGCATCTTGGTTTCCCACGAATACCAAATAACAACTATCAGGGTTGCAAGGAGGATCCAATCAGCGTAGGTCATGGCATAAGTATACTATATTTTGTGTACTATTTGACACTGCAGGTTCTTTTATCTAAGGTAGCTTTTAGTACGGGCGCTCGACCCAATCGAGCAGGATCTATGGAGGTGACGTCCATGATCAGGAAAATCCGTTCTTTGTTCATACTGTGTCTGATCGCGGCGCTGCCAGCGGCAGCAAAAGAGATGAAGCTCATCAAATTCACCGAAGAAAGCCAGAAGGGTTCGTATGTGAGCTGCGGCGACTACTTCCTTCAGATGGGACCACCGGGCATTGGATTGCTCGAATGCAGCGCTCTGACGGATGAGAGAACCATTACGATGATGTTCCTCATCTCGAAGTCGCTCATCGTCGTGCTCGACGATTCCAAGGACGCTCCGGTACTCGAGTTTGTCGGTGAGAGCAGTGAGCCGACCGAGCAAAAGGCGACGTTGCGGATCTCATCCTCAATGTACAAGGCGGCTGCACAATGCATACCGAAACCTGCCATGGCTCCAAACGTGAAGCCGAAGAACAAGCCAGCGCCAACACCAGACAAATCAGCCACCAAGACCTGATCAAGAACAAACAACGGCGGGAGTCCAGGGGACTCCCGCCGATCTATTTTTTGCCTTTGCATGCTCGCCCCCGAACCTCTTACCTTGGTACGCCAGAGTTCAATGTATAACTTCAAACCTAACCATTTTCACTATCGTATCAGCATCCACCGGCTTGTTATATATTTTTGAAAAACTACTTGTATCAAGTTTTTTTCGATGTAGCTGCCTGAAATAATCTGTTTCGTTGTTCACGACGTGAATAAAAATAAATAGCCAAACTTAAACCAGACCAGATGATGATATTGAGACTTTTGGCAAGCGGGTTAACTAAAGAATAGGCGCTACACGGCTCGACGCGCTTGGCATATCTTTTATTATAGTTCTTAGGCACTCTTTCATTTGTCATTAGCCACCAGTTAAATGGCATGCCTATCATTGTAGACTCCCCTGCTGAGTAGCTACAGAACAATGTTGGATATCCGTTCTCGTTTAGTGGCAGGCTCGAAGGTATTTCTAATGCAACCCATCCGAAACTAATACTGTTAAAAGACGGCGATCCATAATAAGACAGATACCAGATACTGAGAATTACGAGGGTAAGTGAAAAAAACTTTTTCATTCCCCATTTCCAATAGCGACTGATGTCTTTTTTCAACGAATGCTTTCCTAAAAGCCTAGGTAATACAATCAAGAGAGTTACACAGCAAAGAGATTTTGAGAATACTAAAAAAAAAGCTGGAACATACGATAATGTTTCTTCTATAAAGTTTGGTTGCATTGATTTAGTATACTACTTTTTTGCTGGGACTTGCCTCGGCGGGCGAGCATGCAAAGCCAAGGCGCGAGCTTCGTCATCTCGACGAGCCAGCAGGCAAGGAGAGATCTCCCTAGCATATACTCTAGGGAGATTCCTCGCTTCGCTTCGGAATGACGGTACTGACGAAGTTCGCTTACTTGCGACAATTAATTTGAGATTTTGTCTTTAACTACACCCCGTTGTCTCCCCACAATCCATGCACAAGAGACAACTCCCATTCCTCTTCATCTTGATAGAACCACACGCAGCACATTGATCGCCGGTGAAACCTTGCCGTATAGCATCACTGCGCTTTGAGGTGTCGGTAATGGGTTTCGAGACCTTCATTTCAGACACGACCGCGGTGGTCATAGGAAGCGTAGCCTGGCCCATGAAGGCTGCAGGACGGGTGATCTTCGCATGGTTTTCCTTGATCTGCACCAAATCCTCACGTCCCAGATATTCATAGCCGAGCACGCGGAAGATATAGTCGAGGAGCGAGGTTGCCATCTTGATATTCGGATGCTCTTCGACAACGCCGGCTGGCTCAAATCGGGTATAGGTGAAGGTTTCGACGAATTCTTCTAAGGGCACGCCATACTGCAGGCCTTTCGAGATGGCGATCGCAAAGCAATTCACTAAGCTGCGATACGCTGCGCCTTCTTTATACATATCAATGAAGATCTCGCCCAAGCGCCCGTCCGGATACTCTCCGGTGCGGAGGTGAATCTTATGTCCGCCGACGCGCGCTTCCTGTACGAAGCCATAGCGTTGTGATGGCAATTCTTGTTTCAGGAGTTTGCGGGCAATAGCATCAGAGTAGGTCTTGGCTGAAATGCCGGCTTCATCAGTATCGTCATCTTCGGTCAATGCGAGAATGGATTCATCATCAGTAACCGAGTTCAAAGGCTGCGACAGCTTCGATGAGTCGCGGTACAGCGCAACTGCTTTGAGGCAGGACTTCCAGCTCAGCCAATGAACTTCAGCAACGTCTTCGATGGTTGCATTCTTCGGCATATTGATGGTCTTCGAAATTGCCCCGCAGAGGAATGGCTGTACGGCTGCCATCATGCCGACATGCGCTTTGTAAGCGATATAGCGTTTACCGAGTGTGCCGCATTTGTTCGCGCAGTCGAAAATTGCCAAATGTTCATCCTTCAGATCAGGCGCGCCTTCGATGGTCATGGTGCCGCCTACATAGAAATTCGCTTCGCGGATCTCATCCTTCGTGAATCCTAAGGCGGCAAGGATATTCGTTTTCGAATCGGCGATCTTGTCAGCAGTGAGGCCGACGCGCTCCAAAGTTTCAGCAGGGATGGTGGTCGTATTGAAAGCGAATTGTATATCGAATGATTTTGCAGCTTCGGCGTCGAGCTTTGCGACTTCTTCATCAGTGAAGCCTTTTGCCTTCAGCGATTCAGGATTGATGCTTGGCGCGCCCTGCAAGGTGCCATGGCCCAACGCATATTTCTCGATGCGTTCGATCTGAGCTTCAGAATAACCAAGTCTGCGAAGCGCTTTGTCCAATGACTTGTTGATGATCTTCAAGTATCCGCCGCCTGCAAGCTTCTTGAACTTCACAATGGCAAAGTCAGGCTCAACGCCGGTCGTATCGCAGTCCATGACCAAACCAATAGTTCCGGTAGGCGCGATTAAAGTTGTCTGCGCATTGCGATAGCCATATTGTTCGCCCATAGCAACTGCTTCATCCCATGAAGTCCGTGCAGCACGTAGGAGATAGTCCGGCGTATGCTGTGCATCGATGCCGACTGGTTTGATGTCGATATTCTCATACTCAGCAGCAGGCGCATTATAGGCTGCGCGGCGGTGATTGCGCATCACGCGGAGCATATCCTGCTTATTCATTTGATAGCGCGGGAACGGTCCGACGACATGAGCCATTTCAGAACTGGCTTTGTAGGATTCTCCGCCCATGATAGCAGTGATCGCTGCGGCAATATTGCGTCCTTCATCAGAATCATACGGAATGCCCATTGTCATGAGAATGGTTCCGAGGTTCGCATAGCCCAGTCCGAGCGTACGGTACAAGTATGAGCGCCAGGCTATCTCTCTCCCTGGGAATTGCGCCATGAGTACTGAGATCTCGAGAGTGATGGTCCAGAGCCTGACGGCATGCTTGAATGCTTCGACGTCAAACGTTCCTTCTGCATCGTTCATGAAATGAGCAAGATTGATACTCGCCAAGTTGCAGGCCGTATCATCGAGGAACATATACTCAGAGCATGGATTCGATGCGGTGATAGGACCATCGGCCGGGCAAGTATGCCAGTCATTCACGGTCGTGTGGAACTGCAGGCCAGGGTCAGCCGATGACCATGCAGCGTAATTGATTTCATCCCAGAGTTTGCGTGCTGGCAAAGTCTGTGCGATTTCGCCGGAAGTTCTGAAGGAAAGGTTCCAGTCCTGGTTTTTGTCTACGGCATCCATATATTGATTCGTGACGCGGACCGAGTTGTTGGAATTTTGTCCTGAGACGGTATTGTAAGCGTCGCCTTCGAAATGCGTATCAAAGACAGCAAGGTCCATGCTGGTTTGCCCCTGCTTCACGAGGTCCAGGGAACGAATGATATAGTTCAATGGTACATGGCGCTTCAATGCCTGCTGGACTATGGTCTTGAGTTTTTCATTGGCATTGATGTCGGTCGTATTCTCGGATGAAGCAACATCCATGATCTTATTCAGGTAATGGCTGGTATTCCAGGAACCGGAGATGAGCGCAGCAACTTTCTGTTCTTCTTTCATCTTCCAGTTGATAAAGGTAGGCACATCAGGATGATCAATATCGACAACGACCATTTTTGCGGCTCGTCGCGTCGTACCGCCAGACTTGATGGCTCCTGCAGCACGATCGAAGATGCGCAGGAATGACATCATGCCGGACGATCTGCCGCCGCCGCCGAGCCGTTCATTGGCTGCGCGGAGCGTGGAGAAATTCGAGCCAGTGCCTGAACCGAATTTGAAAAGACGGGCCTCTCGGGTGATCAGGTCAAAAATACCTCCTTCATTCACCAAGTCATCAGAGACGGATTGAATGAAGCAGGCATGCGGCTGCGGATGCGTATAGGTATCTGGCCCGAGTTCGAGAACGCCGGTGTCCGGGTTTACTAAATAATGCCCCTGAGGCGTACCGGTAATCCCATAGGCAAAAGCCAGGCCGGTATTGAACCATTGCGGCGAGTTCGGAGCGCCAAGCTGCTTGATAATGGTATAGACCATTTCATCCTCATAGGCCTGGGCATCTTCCTTAGAATAGAAATATCCATATTGTTCCCCCCAGCTTCGCCAGCAGCCTGCCAGGCGATAGGCAACCTGCTTGATAGAGGTCTCCATGCCGGTCACTGGTTCGCCATGCTCATCCAGTTTCGCATGTCCATCAGCATCATAGAGCGGTACTCCTGCTTTGCGCAGGTACTTTTGGGCTAAAATATCTGTGGCGACCTGGGTCCAGGCTGTCGGCACTTCGACATCCTTTATTTCAGCGATAATTTTACCGTTCGGGTCGCGTATAATAGAGGTTCGTTTTTCATATTCGAACATGTCATAGACGGATTGTGAAGCGGCGGTCCAGCGGCGGGTAATTTTGAGTCCGGCATTCTTCGCAACAATAGGCTCTCCGACATAACTTTGCTTTTTTGCTGACAGCGGGAGCTTTTTGCCCTTGTACTGGTTATAAAATTCTGAAATGGTCTGTAAATTGCTCTCAGACAGCACATCTGAGATCGCTTTTCGAATATCCTCAGAGGTGGTTGTACCAGAACCATTGGTTTTTTCTTCGAGTTTTTGCAAAGCCTGCTTGGTTACCCGCTGGGAGATCGGATTATCCTTCATTTTCAGAGCCTTGATGACGAATTTCAAGCTACTGATGATCTTTTGGGAATCAAAAGACTCGGTACGACCGTTTCGTTTGATGGTAACGTTGAGCATGGGCCTTGTTTTTTTGTTGTAATTAAGCCGCACTATGCCGCTGAGAGGACGGCAAGACGGTAGTTTGTAGTTTTTAAGGGCATAAAAAAGCCCTCACTACATTTTTCGGCTGCTTTTTTTGAGAAAAGCCTTTCGGGTAGAGCCAAGTGAGCCCGAAAAGGCCTAAAGATAGGGAAGTGGTATGCGGTAGCGCCAGAATACGGGGTTTTTGGTTTTTGTTTTAACCTGATCGTGTCAGGGCGGGCCTCTCGGCCCATGTCAGTGAACACTACATATTGTGGTACAAACACAGTATATCACACAAGATATAGTGGTTCAAGTTTTTAGGGGTTTTTTGGCTTTTGCTTGCAATTTTGATTTTTTATGCGTCGCAAAATACGATGTAATGCTCTAGAAAAAATCATTTTTCGAACTCGCCAGGTGGATAACTGGAACAACCTAGACTTTCATAATCTTTGTGCTAGGTTGGGTTTATAACGTTCAGCATAGATTTGTGCTGAAACGCTGGCACTTTTACATGGTGGAGAAAAAACGCGAACGTAAACCCGTGAAACGGTGAGGTGATCTATGTTGACGATCAAATCGAGCCGGAGTATCGACTCAACAGGCGCTGAGGTGATCGATTTCCAGATCATTTCGGCCCCAACCAAAGGCGAAAAGGATGAAAAAGAACACAAGCCGGATCAGGGTCAGGCGAAAACTGAAACGCCCTAAAAGACACGCACAAAGCAAGCACAGCCTGTCGAATGAACAAGCACGGTACATGGTAAAAATCCTTCGCGAATCTTTGCTCGAGGAAGCGAAAATAAAACCTTTGAGCAGGAAGCGACAACAGACCCTCGACATGCTGAACGATTTCGAGGCTGCACGAAGGCGTGCGGTCGCTTTGGAAGGATTTTCGAAATCGGTCCAGCGGGTGTGCGAGGAAATGCATAAAGAACGGGAACGTTTCACGGTCATTCAGGGCGGCAAATCAAAGCACTAGGAGGTGAGATGCTGAAGCTCAACTTGATTCGCGACCAGTCGCTGCGACGAGACGGTCCGTTCTGGACCCTTGCCCGCGGGAAAGCGCTCCTGCGGATCCTGACCTATGTCACTGGCTTTGCCGTGATCGCAGCTCCCGGCGTATTCTTGCTGAGGCCGCAAACCATCCTGATCTTGCTTTTCATTCCTGTCATTTCGCATTTGCTTGCTGAGAACTTGTCGCTTCGACTGAAATTGCGCCGCCGTTACTAGCGGCGTTTCACAAAAAGGAGGGGTTGCCTATGCCTGAGGATCAGTCTGGCGGTATCACGGGGCTGCCGAGCGAGGAACATTTGCGCGAGCATCTCAAGAAGAAGGCTCAGAAGAATCTGAACTCGAACGAACGCAGTAAGTGCTGCAACGCTCCGCTCGACATGACGCCGCTTGGCCAAGTCTGCTCCGCGTGCCGCACCCACAACCACGAGCCGGAATACCGGTGAGACTACTGAGGCTCCTTTGTTCTCCGCAAACGCGGATGAACGAAGGAGCCTTTTGTTTTTTTTGTCGTGCTATACTTATATGATGAAACAAAGGGGGTTTACATTGATCGAGCTCTTGGTAGTCATCGCAATCATCGGATTATTAGCGGCCATTGCTATCGTGAATTTGAATGCAGCCAGGGATCGTGCGCGTATTGCCCGGGCCAAGCAGTTCGAGGCTCAGCTGATGCATGCATTAAGCTCGGATCTTATCGCCGAGTGGACATTCGACAGCGACACAGCCATCACTACCATTCATGATTCTTCGGGCAATGGATTGGATTTGATAGGGAATGCAACGAATTCTATTGAGCCGACCGATTGCATGTACGGCAAATGCATAAAAAATACAACCGCTGGCACTGGCGGCGCTGGTTTGCAGCGAAATTCGGCGTGGCCATTTACAGCGGATTTTTCGGGAAATAAGTTTACGATATCTGCCTGGGTATACCCGGTGCAGACGAGCGGCACCGATGCATCTATCTTAGATTTTGTCGGTACTGGCGGCGCTAACTTTCAGTTTCGCTTGAAAGGGAATGGCAATAGCAATCCGACGCCTTTTTGCGCCTTTGTCCAAGCAACAGGATGGACTGGTCCCGGGTGTTCGATCACAACGCCGACGATCTCCATGTCGCAGTGGCACCATGTTGCATTGATATACGATGGTACTTGGTTGAAGGAATTCGTGGATGGAGTCGAAACAGGGGCGCAGACAAAAACCTATGGTACTCCAACTGCTTTAGCTTTTACTGCTCCTATAACTCCGCCTTCAACTTCCGTTCTTATCGGAGGCAGTTTAATAGGTACGATTGATTCTGTGCGACTCTATAACTCATCATATCCCACGGGCAACGATTGTCCGTCGCCGTCGACGACATGCGTGAATCCGTAGCGATGTGGCGATCTACCATTTCTCGCGTGCGAGGAAGCGATACAGTTGCATGCCGATCACCATTCCGACGATCGGGCCAAGAATATACGACAAGGAAAATGATCCGAGTCCGAAAGCGACTGCAGGATTGAGGATGCCATTCGAAGCAAAGCTGGCCATTACTATTCCCAAGAGCAAAGATCCGCCGACCACAATGCCGCTCGCATCGGTTGGCGTTTTATGATAGACGACCGAGGCAATGCCAAAGCCAAAGATCAAAGCGCCCAGAGCTTCAGCGCCAGCGATGACCCATGATGACCCATTCGTTATCTTTATGGTGAGTGCCGGAGTTACCTCATGGAGCATATAGTTCAATTTGAGCCAGGCTACTGAACCGCCTACCATTTGGAAGATGATATAGAGGATTGCTTCCATCCAGTCGATCTTTCTGATTGACCAGAGTGCGATGGTGACTGCAGGGTTGATATGCGTTCCTGAAATGCCGCCCATGCTATAGACAAGCAGCGCCAAGGTCAGGCCTGCAACGACCGGGGTCGGTACGACGGAAGATGTTGCTAGAGAAAGCCCGACTGCAAGCGTCAGGATAAAGGTTCCGAATGCTTCGGCTACATATTTATGAAAATGCATAGTTCGCTCTGTTAATGGCTAAAATACTACTGTTCGTATTGTATCATCTGGCCGGTTTTTTTCTAGAGTGCTACAGTACTATCTATAAACAGTAACGTCGCTTGTACTATGAAATACGAATTACCGAAGCTTGCCTACGCCTTCGATGCGCTGGAGCCGTATATTGATACAGCAACCATGGAGATACATTATACGAAGCATCACCAGGCATATACAGATAAATTAAATGCAGTCCTCGAGAAAAATCCTGCCATAGCTGAAAAACCGCTGGATATGCTGATGCGCACTATCTCCACTGTTGGTTTTTCTGAAGCAGACCAGAAAATCTTCCGCAATCATGGCGGCGGCTACCTCAATCATAACCTGTACTGGGAGATCATGGGGCCTACAAAAGTTGTCGACGAATCTTTGACAAACGAAATAGTCAGTATCTTCGGGACGATGGAAGCTTTCAAGGAAGCATTTGAAAATGCAGCGACCATGCATTTCGGAAGCGGATGGGCATGGCTGGTCCGTGACGGGAATGGCAAGCTGCAGATCTATACCACATCGAATCAAGATTCGCCGCTTATGCAGGGCCATATTCCGATCATCGGGCTTGATGTATGGGAGCATGCATACTATCTCAAATATCAGAACAAGCGCGCTGACTATGTGAAGAATTGGTGGAATGTGTTGAAAGTATTGTAGGCTATCTGTGTGGCTTTACATTTTTTTGTGCGTCTGCTTAGGTAAAGACGTCACGATGTTTTTTTGAAAATGTTCCTACTCACGAAAGGAGGCAGCATGCGCAGAATCGTTCTGTTGTGCACCATGGTTGCGCTCTTGAGTTGCGTCTCTTCAGAAGCATTCGCCGTTTCCACCACACACGGGAAATCTGCCTCCAGCAATCTCAAAGAACTTCCGTCTTCAGTCGACGCGGGCTGGCATATCCGCGCCATCGCAATGGGTGAACTGGTGTACGCACGAGAGCGCGTACATTGGCTGTTGATCTACAACTACAATGAGCGTGCGCTGCAGGTGATTTTCTCGAAGCTGATGGACTCTGATGCGTTGCAGGAGAATGCCGCTGAGCTTTCGAAGATCACTGGCGAAGTCCGTTTCGTCGACAATGGCGGTAATACTGTTTTCATGTACCGTCAGACAGAATGCGAGCCGGTCGCTATCGAGGCGCAGCAATGTCGATTCCTCGACCTTACCAGCGACCTGCATGCAAAGCTGCAGGCATTCCCCTTGTTCAGCAAGGTCAGTGTCCTCGAGAGCTTGCAGAACCCTGCACAATCCCCGCCGTGAGTATCACGCTTCCGCAGTTTTCAGAGCCGCCGCGACCGAAAAGGTTGCTGCGGCTCGTTTTATTTTTCGCATTGAGCTGCTTTACAGATACGACAGGCAGTGATTTAGTACTAGTGTTGATCTGTTGTTTTTAACTCCGGTCATGAAGGAGGCTTCGCATGCATACTTTTGTTGCATCGTTCGTCATGTTGCTGATGTCGCACAGCGGTACGAAAATGGTCGTACCCGAGGCACAGCATGAAGACTTCAAAGTACCAGCTGCAGCCTGCATCGGCGAGGGTGTGGTTGCGTACAAAGGCGCCAATGCCCCAGTGTTCGTTTCGCGTGAAGCAAAAAGCGCAATTTTCGTGAATCTTCTCGTGGCAATGCAGGCCGACGACTTCGAGCATGTGGATACAGTTACAACCGAACAGGCGCATGCGCGCGTCACGAAGTCGGGAACTGTTTTTCTCATGGGTTCGCCGCCGACCGAAACGATCATTTACTTCGAGAGTAAGGTTTGCAATGCAGATCGTATGGTCGCGGGCAGGTGTGATACTGGCAAAGTTTTTCAGGAGGCGTATACATACATCGAGAAGCTTCATAACGTGACCATCGTCACACCCATCACCGATGGCTGTCCGAGCATCAGCGGGAATTCAGGAGGATAAGAACTAGCCCGCCCCGAGTTGTAGACGAGGGGCGGGTTCGAATTTATATCGTATTTCTGTAGGCGCAAGATAGGCAGCTATGGTATACTATTGCTATTAGACAGCAGACAGGAGCGAATACAAAAATGTCTCGACATATTTTCAGCTGGAAGGTTGGTGGGGAGGCTGGCTTTGGCATCAAGTCAGCCGGTTTGTTATTCGCGAAAATGTGCAACCGCGCTGGCTATGAGGTGTTTGGCTATGATGAATATCCTTCGCTCATTCGCGGCGGGCATAATACGTACCAGGTGACCGTCTCGCAATATCAGGTTGCATCAACGGCTGAGAATATCGATATTCTCATCGCGCTCAATCGCGAAGCGGTCGTCCGCCATATCAATGAATTGACCCATGGCGGCGCGATCATCTATGACCGGGCCACGACAGCGATCTCATTGAACCAGAAGCAGCGAGACATGAACCTGAAATTGATCGACGTGCCATTGCAAGAGTTCGCTCATAAAGACAATGGCAAGCTCGTGATGCGAAATACTATCGCGCTCGGCGCAACCCAGGCGTTACTCGGCCTGCCGTTCAGCCTGCTCGAGGGAGTCATCAAAAAAACATTCGCGCATAAGGCTGATGTGGTGAAGGTGAATGTCACGGCTGCACGCCGCGGGTATGATTTTGTAAAGAAAAATTACGCAAATATAGATTTCAAGATCAAATTGCCGGTCCGCTCCATGGAAGATGAAATGCTTTTGACTGGTAACGATGCATTGTCGCTCGGCGCCATTGCCGCGGGCATGCAAATGTATGTTGCCTATCCCATGACGCCGTCATCAGGCATCTTGCATTACCTGGCGACGAAAGCACAAAGTGAAAAGTTGATCGTCAAGCATGCTGAGGATGAAATTTCGGTCATCAATATGGCGCTCGGCGCCTCGCATGCAGGCGTCAGAGCAATGTGCGGAACTTCTGGCGGCGGTTTTTCTCTCATGGTCGAAGCCCTGGGCCTTGCCGGCATAACCGAAACGCCGCTGGTCATCGTCAATGCACAGCGGCCAGGTCCTGCCACCGGACTTCCTACCTGGACCGAGCAGGGTGATTTGCGATTTGTCATGCATGCTGCACAAGGAGAATTTCCGCGCATTGTCATAGCTCCGGGAGATCATGAGGAATGCTTTTATCTCACGACTCAGGCCTTTAATTGGGCCGATAGGTATCAGGTGCCGGTGATCATTTTGACCGATAAATTCCTTGGCGAAAGCCACAGAACTGTACGTCCCTTTTTGCCGGGCAAGGTACGGATCGATCGAGGCAAAACTCGAATGACAGATGCTGCTTTGTCGAAAATGAAGGGCTATCAGCGGTATCGCATCACGCCGGACGGCGTTTCGCCGCGCAGCATTCCAGGCCAGAAAAACGGTATTTTCCTAGCCAATAGCGATGAACATGACAGCTTCGGCATTACGAATGAAGACAGTGCGAACCGTATCGCTCAGGCAGACAAGCGTTTCAGGAAATTACATGGCGCAAGCGCTCACCTTGGCGGCGCAAATCTCTACGGAAATCCTCGCGCCAAGACGACCATCGTAGCCTGGGGTTCACTGAAGGGTCCGATCATTGATGCTATGGCGTGGCTTCCTGCACGCGTGCAACGCAAAGTTAATTTTTTGCATATCAATGTTTTGTTGCCATTTCCGACAGAAGCAGTACAGCATGCATTGCGCCGGAGCAAGAAGACATTATTGATAGAGAATAACGCTACTGGCCAGCTGGGCGGCTTGCTCATGCAGGAAACTGGCATCAAACTCCAGCATCATATGTTGAAATATGACGGCAGGCCGATCTATCCGATAGATATCAAAGAACGCATCATGAGCTTATGAGCCAGAAATTACCGCACGATCAATTCTCGAAACAAACGCCGACCTGGTGCCCCGGTTGCGGCAATTTTGCTATTTGGACAGCGTTAAAAAAGACCCTAACTGCACTCGGCATTAAACCGCACGAAACATTGATCGTATATGGCGTTGGCTGTGCGGGGAATATGTCCAATACAATAAATGCATATGGCTGGCATGGTTTGCATGGACGAGCCGTTCCTGCAGCCGTTGGCGCAAAACTCGCAAATAAAGATCTGACAGTCATTATCATCGGCGGTGATGGCGATGGATATGGCGAGGGGCTGAACCATTTCATTCATGCATTGCGAGGAAATGTGGATGTTACCTATCTGGTACACAATAATAGCGTCTATGGACTGACGACCGGGCAAGCGTCACCGACATCGCAGGTTGGTTTCAAAGGTAAGTCGACGCCGGACGGTCTGATCGATTCTCCGCTGAACCCGCTCGCAGTTGCACTTGCTTCAGGCGGCAGCTTTGTAGCCCGGGGTTTTGCCGGACATGAGGATCATTTGGTCCGGATCATGACCCAAGCCATAAAACATAAGGGGTTTTCTTTTGTAGATATGTTCCAGCCCTGCGTAACCTTCAATAAGATAAACACCTACGCATTTTATTATGATCTGGTCTATTCATTGCAGGATGATCCGAGCTATGACGCTTCTGATCGCAAGGCGGCTTTGATGAAAGCTCTCGAAACTGAAAAAATGGCAACCGGCATTCTGTATCAGAACACGGCAAAAAAGATGTACGAGGATGAATTACAGTACTTGCATGGCAAGCCGCTTTTGAAGCATGATGTCTCTAAACGGAATCTGTCGCGATTATTCAAGGAGTTTATCTAATACTATGCGGGGAATCTTTTCTGTTAAAGAAGTAGTTGACCGCGGTAATCTGGGCCTTGCTCTGCGCGGAACAGTTCTGTCGGGGCAGCTGATACCTGGCATGGAGGCACGTTCGGGGTATAGCATTATCATTATTAGCCAGATCGTCGACGATACTCAGGAAGCCCCTATGCATAAAAGAGCAAGAAAAGGGGAGGTTATACTTTTGCATCCTATGCAGCTGGTTTTTGAGGTAATGAAAGCGACCGAAGGAACTGAGCTAACCTTTGAAGATACACGAACTTCTCCTTCAAAAAAAGTGCTAACATTAGAGCCAGAATTGGCATAATAAAAAAATTGAGCTATTTTTTTAGCTAACCTTAGGCTAGCTTTTTTGTTTTTATTATAGATTTAGCTAAGATTAGCTAAATTAAATGTCAATACCTTTGGTGTAATTTTATTGCTAATCTTAGCAGTTATTATGACATAATGATTGACTTTTGGCTAATTTTGGAGTATACTGATTGTAGTACGGTACCGCTGTACCATGGTACGGGGGTCCAGTACTAAAAACCAAAATACAAAAATAAAAATGATTATCTATAGTTTGATTCAATTAGCTTTATTTTGGTTCGAAATGAAGCTTTTTTAATATCTGATTAATACCAAGCGTATGTTAAGCAAAAAGGTACGGCTCATCGATATAGCACGCGAGATCGAAAGGGACAAAAGCACCATAATCCGATGGGAAGAAATGGGTTTGATCCCTGCAGCAACCCGCGATAGCCGTGGCTGGAGATATTATTCTGAAGAACAAGCTCGAGAAATAATCAATCGCGTCCGAGCAACGCACTATTTTAAAGATATGCCAGACAACAATACGCACTCGGTCAAAGTTCGACCCCAAAAAATGGTCTATATCGGCGTACTGTTGGCTGTTGCTTTCATGACCGCGCAATTATTTACACTCGGTTACCGGGCTTTTGCAGCGACCTCGAACTCTAATTGGTTCACCACTGTCACTGCAGGCACCTTGAGTATCATCAGCGCTTCATCCAGTAATAGCTTTACTGGAGTAGCAGTATCATTCAGCTCTCAGACTGCCACAGCTCCTGATCTCGGCGCTGTCCGCGTCTCGGACGCACGCGGTTCGGGTGCAGGCTGGTCATTGGCTCTCTCTGGCGTCGACTGGAATGAATTGAACAATAATGCCCCAGGCGGACATATTGCTCAGCTCGATTATGACGGCACTGGTTCAGACGGCAACTTAGGAAAAATGTGTTTGATCGTATCTTCAGGCCAGATCCGCTCTCAGGCAGGACAAAATACAACCGGCATCACGAAAGGCTCGCTTGCCTGTTTCAGCGGAGGCGTTTCATCGCTCTCGATCTATACCGCTTCTTCCACGAACGGCAAAGGCGATTACTGGATCACTGATTTCTCTTTGCAGCAATTCATCCCGTCAAACCCGACAGCGCAGAACCTGACAACGACATTAACACTCACGCTCAGCTAATCACATCGGCAGATCAAAACCATTGCTATGATCCGCACTGCAGACAATAACTTCCGACGAATCCGCTACACCATCATTTCGTTGGTCGTGCTGGTCATGACCACTCAGCTTTTTACTCTGGGCTTGCGGGTCTATGCCTCGGTTAACAATGTGAATGCTTTTACGACGGTTACCGCCGGCGTATTGCAAACAATCAGCGCAAGCTCCAGCAATAGCTTCACGGGCGTTTCAGTATTGTTCACTTCACAGACAGCAACCATGCCTGACCTTGGCGCTATGCGAGTTTCTGATGCCCGCGGTTCAGGAGCCGGCTGGTCTATGGCGCTTTCAGCAACTGACTGGGGTACTTTGAATAACCAGGGCGGAACGAATGCGCAAACACACCAGCTTGATTATGACGGCACTGGTTCAGACGGCAACTTGGGCAAGATGTGCCTCATCGTAGCTTCAGGACAAATTCGTTCACAAGCTGGCCAGGACACCTCTGGTATTACCAAAGGTTCATTGAATTGCTTCAGCGGTACGGTTACCTCAGCATCGATCTACACTGCAGCTACGAGCAGCGGCAAGGGCGATTATTGGATCACTGACTTCTCATTGACTCAATTCATCCCGTCAAACCCGACTGCTCAGAATCTGACGACCACTTTAACGTTGACCTTAAGTTAATTTGAAATAGTTTATATGAACGAACAAAATATAAAAACAACGAGCGCAAGCGTACGATACTCAACGATGACCGTGTTGGTCATTTCCAATTTGCTGACACTTTGGCTTGGCACCGGCTTTGCAGCGGTATATGGCCAGGGTATTGGTACCTTGAGCAGTATGATAGAAACACAGGCTGTTCTTGCGGCGGCCGTACCGCTGGTTCCTGTAAAAATACAGCCGCAGGTCATTGATGATCAACTTCGCGCGGTCATTCTTTCAGATCCGCATCCAGCTCTGGTCGTCGGCGGTTCAAAACGAGAAGTAGGACGTTTTTCTTTGCAGGCAGGGGCACAACCAGTGTATGTTCGATCTTTGTCATTCACCATCATGCCTCCTGATCAGGAATATCCGGCTCGTCTTGGTATTGCTGGAGATGCTCGGAATATTCAGCAATTGGAAGTATGGCAGAGCGGAGCATCAGCACCTCTTGCAATTGTTAATGTGAATAATAATCCGGACATCATGGTCACGTTGCAAACGCCAATACTCTTAAAGGCAGGCATGTCGCGTGAGTATAGTGTGAAAGCACGATTCGCTACGGTGGGTGTAGGGTCTGCTGTGCGCTCCGGTTCAGGCATTGCATTGAAGCTCTCTGGTGTCGGTGCAACTGATCAGACAGGTGAAATAGCAATGTTAACGAGCGGTCTGGGACGCTCATTCTATACGTTCTCGTCTTTTCAATCAGTACCGACAGTCACTATACAAAATAACACAGTAACGCCGAGCATATCGGGTGCGGCGGTAGATCTGATCAAATTTTCAACGTCGGCAAATGCTGCGGGTCCCTTAGGCCTTGCGAAATTCTCATTCGCCATCACTGGGACTGGCGCAGCAACAGGATTTAATAATCTAATGCTCTATGTATCTGATAGTGCTTCTGCCATTGGTAACCTGGTGGCAAATACGCCTGATATCGTAGTGACATCTGCTCCTGACGATCCAAGTGCGTTGTATGCGAGAGCGCGATTCGATGTAAATAATGATGCGCCTTACCCGCACACTGCGCCCGGATCTTCTGAGGCATTGATAGTATACCCTGGTTCTACAAAGTATTTTACTTTGCGCGGCACACCGACTCAGAATGCAACTGGGAATTATATAACCTATATGGTCGAAGATCAGGGCTTCTCAGCAACGATACCGTTGAATGTGCTTGCAATAGAGCAATCCAGCTTCTCAAGTACTATTTGGTCTGACCTTAACTTTTATATGTACTCGAGCACCACGGCTACGCAAACTGAAGGATGGTTCAATGGCTACCGAGTCGATGGTTTGCCGATGGGTGCTCCATAAGCTCATGTATTCTCAGTATTAAAAAATTATTACAAAAATAATCATATGCATCAGAACGTAAATAGAATGTCTATGCACTATAGCGGGTATATGGTTCTTACTCTCGCTATGGTGGTCGTGTTTTTCCTCGGGATGCTCATCGTGGAGATCCCCTTCGCTGCAGGTTTAGGCTATTTCCATGACCTGCAGAGAAATTCAGTCATTTCAAAGAAAATGCAGAGCATGCAGGTTCAGTATCAGAAACAGATTTCGCAAGTTCAGGTTGCAGGTTTTGAAACTGATATCGCTGATGAATGCGGAGCAGATTTCGATGACTGCTCGCAAACCTATAAGTATGAATTGCAGGCAGGCTTCATCACTAACGATGAATGGGCGCAAAGCCAGGGGGAGTGCGAAGCTATGCGCGATGAATGCCTAGCGCCGGATGATACAACTCAATAATTAAATCAAAAAACAAAAACAAAAATATGAAACATACGCATCATCACAGCGCTATAAGTCCGCTTACACACTATGCGGTACTTGCATCGCTGCTTATTTCTAATTTAACGGTTCTTGGCCTTGGTATTTTACTCGCAGGCCCGGTAACCGGAAACTCTCTGGGGTACTTTGCATATCTGGACGAAACACATCGCATTTCAAAAGCTTCTGCAGCGACAAAGGCTTCGCTGGATTCGATATCGCTCAGTGTGAAACCATGCAAAACGTTAAGCGGCAACGCAACTTCAAATTCAATCGATCCTTCTCAAAGAGTTTGCCCTCCTTCAGGTCCGCAGGCACCAGCAGCGCCTTCAAATTTGTCCGGATATTCGAATATACCTAATGCAGCTTCGCTCTGGTGGACAGATGAATCAATTAATGAAGTTGGATTTAAGTTAGAACGTGGTACTGGTACTCCCACCACGACACCAACTTTTACCTGGAATGAAATAGCTACGCCATCAGCAGATTCGACCAATTACTATGATTTAGGACAGCTGACACCGGGCACAACATATGCATATCGTATTCGAGCATATAATGGTGCGGGCAACTCAGATTATTCGAATCAAGCGACGGTTTTTACGCCTACCCTGCCTGCAGCTCCGACAAACCTCTATGGAGTAGGTGATAGTCCGACATCGGTGTTACTACGCTGGACTGATAATTCAAATGACGAAGATTTCTTTTCCATAGATCGCGCCACAGGCACCCCAACTTCTACACCTTTGATCTGGGGTCAGATTGCATCAGTTCCCTATAACCCTACATCGAATGCGTCGTATACAGATACGAATTGTGTTCCCGGTGGGCACTATTCATATCGCGTCCGCGCCTTCAAATACGGAGCAGGGCCATCCGCATATTCGAATGTAGCTTTGGGCGAAGCGTTGCCCTCACCGCTGCCTGCTGCCCCGATGTATGTAAGCGGCGTGTACAGTGGCGGACCATCCCAGATCACATTGACCTGGAATGACATGTCAACCAATGAAACAGGTTTCCGCGTAGAGCGCGGCACTTCATCAGTGAATTCAAGCACGCCTACCTCGACGATATCATTCTCATTCCGAGCAAATACTCCTGCGAACTCAACCCCATTTGGCGGGTACACTGATAATGGACCATTTCAGGAAGGTGTCGCGTATTGGTATCGCGTCAGAGCATTCAATAACAACGGATCGTCAGCTTTTGCTGAACCGACAAGTGTCCCTGTCTATGACAATACTCCGCCTACAACGCCCACGAATTTACACGTCACGCAAGCAACATGTTCAGATGTAGCCTTCGCGTGGGATCCTTCTTCCGATGCTCATGGTGTTTGGGGCTATAAAATTTATGAAGGAGGATTGTTTGCGCGCAATGTATATAATGCGACACAAGATACATCTCCGGGAGGTTTCTATGCTGTCACGAGCCACATTTATTCAGTAGCTGCATTTGACTACTATGGCAATCTGTCTGGACAATCGGCATTTCTTACAGCAAATAGGCCGCTCGCATGTGCACCTGTTGCACCGCGTAATACTCGGGTAACCAATGTCACGAGTAGCACTATTACATTTACTTGGGATGATTACTCGAATAATGAAACGGTCTTCTATGTAGAACGACAAGTTGATGATAAGCCATATACGCAGGTTGATAAGACCCCTGCGAATGTTGCGACCGATACTGATACAGGTTTAGACCCGCAACACCACTATTGCTATATCGTCCGTGCAGCAAATAGTTACGGCAATAGCGACTATTCGCAGGAAGCTTGCGCCTGGACAAACACTCAATACAAATAAAAGTTAAAAAACAAAAACAAAAATATGCATAACACAGACGCAAAGCATTACCCGACCTACCTGGCATTGGTCATTGGTATGGTCACGTCCTTTTTCCTGGGAACGCTACTGGTCGAAGTGCCGTTCTCGACAGGCTTGAGCTATTTTCAGGGGCTGCAGCACGATAATTTGATCGCGCAGCAGATCCGTATGTACGAAAATCGAAATGCAGCTCAAGCAGCAGAAATGAATGATTCAGATGTGCAGAGAGGCATTGCTTCATGCAGAGCTTCGTATGACAGCTGTGCGCAAGGTTTGAACAAATCCCTCTCGCTCCACACTATCAGCGAAGCTGCCTGGCTTGCAGGGCAGAGAGGCTGCGCAAAGACTTTAAGTTCCTGCACCGCTGGTCTCGGACAGTAATTCTGATCGACCTCGGGAAAAATAATTACAACAATTGATTCCTTCACCGCAACTCGGTGATTGGAAGAAGATGAAACCACCTCGCCTAGGCGAGCTGGTTTCATTTGCGGCAGCGCTGTTTTGTTTTTTCCGGAAATTCTGTTATACTAGAGCGGTCCTGAAGTGCAGAACATAAGATAAAAATACAGATACAATGCTTGGAGGCGAAATTTTTTCAACATCAAACGTTCGCATGCGCCCACTGATTGCAGCTTTCTTTACAGCTGTTTTTTTATTAGCGCCAGCTGGGCACATTTTTGCGCTGTCATCAGGCGGCATCGGCGGCTACCCTGCACACGCTGATCCTGGTATTCAATATTCTGACTCGTGGTTCATCTATAACCTTGATCTCGGTGAGAGCAAAGAGGATTCAGTGCTGCTGACGAATCATTCTGACGCCACAGAAACACTGAAGCTCTATGCGGTCGATTCGGTTGCAACGGGCGACGGTAATTTTTCTCTCAAAGGTGAGAAAGATCCGCGCACGGGCATCGGCGCATGGATCCAGTTAAGCCAGAGTTCGGTGACGTTAGCTCCCGGCGAAGAGCGAGAGCTTCCATTTGTGATCACTATTCCTGAAAGCACAGATGTCGGAGAGCACTCAGGAGGCATTATCTTGGAGAAAACCCAGGCCGGTACAGCTGCCATCGGACAGAATAGCGCTTCGATCATAACGCGCGTCGGCATTCGGGTATATGAGACCGTTCCTGGTGAATTGATCCGTAAAGTAGAGCCTGCTGATTTCAAGGTGACCCGGGAAGTAGGGAATAATAAGAAGCCGGTATACCGGATCGAACTTTCCGCGCTCAATAAAAGCAATGTTTCGCTGAAAGCGCATGCGACAGTACATATCACCGGCTGGGGCAGAACAAAATATTTTCCAAAATCACATTTCAAAGACGGATTTAATTTTGATTACTCAGATCTTTATTCTTCATTTCAGGGAGACGAGTTGAATGGCGACTGGCAGCTGCTGCGTGACCAGCAAGTATCAACGAGCTGGGAATGGCCCGAACCGGCTTTTGGCCACTATGCATTCAAGGCAGATATCACGTATGACGGTACGAATGGGCCTGAAACATTTTCAACAGAATCAGTTTCAATAACGGTCATTCCATGGATGCTCCTGATCGTTCTGTCGCTGCTTGTATTGCTCTTCATTGCCTACCTCTTCTGGCATCAGTATCGCATGAGCGGCCGCGGTTGGAAGAGCTATGCAGTGAAAGCGGGCGAGCAGCTTCCGGATATTGCAAATAGCATCGGTGTTAGCTGGAAGCGGCTTGCAGCGGTCAATAAGATCAAAGCGCCGTATCTTATTAAAACCGGTCAGTCCATTTTGGTGCCTGGTGCTGCATCTGTTCCTGCCCAAACTCCAAAAGCCCAAGTTGAAGCTGCTCCTGTAGCAGCAATGCCAGCTCCGGAAATGCCTGAGAAGAAAACGCCTGTTCAGAAGATCGTTCCAACGCCTATTGAAAGCAATCCTAAAAAAGCGCGTACAACTACCCGCAAGAAAACTGGCAGAGCGCCAGTTAAGAAAAAGAAACCGAAGTCAGCGACAACGTTATGAAGAAATATATTTTTATTATTCTTGGTTGCGTAGTGATCGTGTTGATCGCATTGGGTTTCATGAGCTCTGGGGGCAAACTAGACCAGGCGCCGGGTTCGACCGATGGACAACCTGCTGACCAGGCGTCCCAGCAAGAGGCTCGCAAACCGGAAGATATTAAAGTTGCGATCTATGATCCTGCTGATGAGCCATCTGCACTGACCAAGCTTCTTGAATCGCGATTGAAGAGCATCGGGTATCAGGTGTCCATCACTAAAATACTGCCCGATTCTGCTGAGGCTCAGAGTAATTTAACAACATTGTTGTTGCATTCAAGCATGCAGTCTTCCATGACAACATTGCAACACACCTTCTTGCATTCATCCTTGGTCCGACAGATACTAAATGAATCTTTTGCCGAAGATGTGCTCATTGCAGTCTGGAATGTGGAAGATATCAGCTGGGGTGATCAGGCTGATGAAGCGCACCGTCTTGCGCTGCCTGAACCGGCAAGCGTAAGCATCGTTACCTACAATGCCGGCGCTGCATCTGGCGCTGCTGGTGCTTTCGTTGATGTCCTTAAAGCGCAAGGGTACACACAGGCCCAGGCTGAAAATACCGATACAGTGCTGAAGGGCGCCAGCATCATTTATTACAAGCAGGGGTATAAAGAAAGTGCAAAGAAGATGATGGAATTGCTGAAAGCGCAAGGATATTCTGACCGGACCTATCGAGCTCGACAAGATCAACCGGCAGCTTTGGTCATTATGCTTGCGCCTCCTTCGAATACTGCCACAGCGACGTCGACAGCTCAGTAGTCAGTAGTATAAAAACAAAAACACATACAAAACTCTAGGCTATTTTTTTAAAGTAGCGCCATGAGAACGTATTGTGCCGTAGTTATAGGATTCATCATGCTTATGCCACTAGCGGAAGTGCGAGCATCAGAAGCTACTATGGTAGCTTCGCTTAGTATTACAGAGCGTTCTGCGTCTGAGGCGCACGAGGGCATTGTGATCCTGCCTCAGGAGAATGACCGCGAGCAGCTGCATATCTCATGGGGAGCAGCAACGGTTACGATCGCAGCGCACTCGCAGAGCGGAGACACTCTTGAACAAATGACTTCCGCCAGCCAGCCGGTCGATTTTTCAGAACTGCTGCATATGGAAGAATTAACCGTGTACTAGGAGTATGCGCAAGGCTTCATTGTATATATCAAAGCGACCTCTGCTTATCCTCATGATCATGCTGTCATGGCTTTTTTTTGGTTGGCCGCATTTAAGCGCTTTCCTGAATATACCGCCGAAGGTCCAAACTGCCTACGGAGCAGCTTGCAATGCTACCACCAGCGGTAACTGGAGCGTTGGTGGCAACTGGACCGGCTGCACTGGTACCGGCGGCATCCCAGCTTCAGGAGACACTATTACGATCAACTCGAATGTCATTATAACCGTTGATACAGGAAACCCCTCAGTCACTAGCATCGCCTTCGCTAACCCGAACACTGGTAATAATGGTATTACCATCGCTACGGGACAGACATTGACCGTTACCGGCTCAGGGAATGTAATCACCAACACAGCGAATAGTTCGGCTAACGCTCAAACTATTACGATGCAGGGTACGGGGAATTTAACCGTGAATACCGGCAATGTGGTTGTTACGGCGCCGACGAGCACAGGCAATACAGCGGTGACCTGTGCTTCGGGCGGTTCCGGCACCTTTAGTATTGCCGGTACTCTGGGCATTAGCGGCAACTCTACGAGTACCGGGTTAGCAACATACGATATGCTCACCTGCAGGCTGACGGTGACCGGTCTGACCACATTGACCGGCGGTACGAATGCGACTGGCAAGGGGCGTATTACTTTAAGCACCGGCACGCTCGATACCAATGGCGGATTGACTTTGGCTGGCACTGCAGGCAATGCACTGATTTCTACATCCAACACTGCTACATGGAATGATGTAGGAACGATCAGCGGCGGTTCAGCAGCATCATTTTCTTTTACCGCAAGGACACTGTTGAAGTTCAACGGAACCAGCGCTATCAATACGGCGTATACCTCGCTTCCGGACGTCGAAGTTACTGCTGGCACCACAACCCTAGGAGCAGCTCAATCAGTAACCGGTTTAATGGTTGATAATGGTGCGACGTTGGCCGGAAGCACATTCTTAGTAACCAATAGCTGTACGGGAACAGGAACAGCAGGCTTTAGAGTTGACGGGACTTTCAGCGGCTCGGGTGGTACGACTTTGAGCGGAGCATGCACGATGGACGCTCAAGGAGCCGGAGCTAAGTCCATCTCAAATAGCGGCACTATGACGCTTAATGGAGGAGCAAATTTTGCTTCCACCGCGAATATAACCATTGCAGGCACTATAGCGATCGCCAGTAACATTACTATCACGAATAATGGTACGGTAACGACAACAGGTACTGGCGGTATTACCGGCGGTAATAGCAATGCAACATGGGTCAATGCAGCAAACTCTACTTTGAACTTTGGTGGAAACACCACCAGCTTACTTTCGACCGGAACACTCACAAATACGGCTTCAGGAAATACCATTAATTACAGTGGTACTGCGCAGACCTGCAAGGTGCAGAATTACGTGAATTTAAGTTTTAGTGGGAGCGGTGCCAAAACGTGCGCCACGACTGCGGTTACGGGCAATCTGGCATTTGGCGGTACTGCTACGTGGACAACAGGCGCGACTCTTGTGATTTCTGGTAGTACGACTGTGACTGGTGGCACCATAACGCAAGGTGCATTTAACTTCACCACGAATAGCATGACACTCAATGGTGGTAACTATACTACCTCAGGAACTGCAGCCATCACTTCGACGGTCACCACTACTACAACGGTCACAAGCGGAACCTTATCGATACCGGCTGGTACCGGGACAAAATTGTTTTCTGGACTGGTGACGGTGCAGGGAGGGACTCTCAGCGGCGCCGGCCTCAATGGCGCATTCGAAGGAGGCATGACACAAACGTCGGGCTCGGTATCCTTAACAGGCACTGTTACTTTTCAAACGAATAGCCAGGCCTTATCCGGCACGATAGCAATAGCAACTATCGTCGTTGGAACCTCAGGTAAAACGGTGACGAATAATGGAGCAGTCACGACCAGCGGAACCGCAATGACCTGCACAGGTAACTGGTTGCAGGGGACAGGTTCATCTCTAACCTTCAGCGGGAACATTACTTTTACCGGTTGCGCAAGTGGAACGACTTTTGATGCGCTCACAAATAATAATACAGTCGTCTATAGCAGAGGAGGTGCGCAAACCTGTCTTACGGCACAGTACTATACATTGAATTTTGCAGGGTCTGGAGCGAAAACCTGTACGCCGACATCCCCGGTTCTTGGTAACGTCGATATGGGAGGTACTGCAACTTGGACGCACACAACAGCACTCACGATAAATGGCAATTTGACCGTCTCAGGGGGGACTTTGACCACCGGGGCTGTGGCTTTCCAAGTGAGCGGCACCACTGGTATCAGCAGTGGCACCTTGTCTCTGACAAGTAGCACTGGTAATAAAACGTTGATAGGTTTGGTGACCTTGACTGGAGGTACTTTGAGCGGTGCTGCCAGCACTATCATTGCTCGCGCAGGTATAGTGAATACTTCCGGCACAGTGACTGTCACTGGGACTGTGACTATGGACACCGCAAGCGGTGTTCTAACTTCGACTACCGCTATGGCTATTGCTAACGTTTCAGTGACAGCATTGAGTCAGACATTTAGCGGCGCTGGTACGCTTACCTTGAGCGGAACTATGACACTGAACACGAGCGCCGGCACGGCTGTCACGAATAGCGGAACGATCAGCGTTGCGACCATGACGGTAACTGCAGGTACGTTCTTGAATAATGGAACCGTGACTATCACAGGTACCTTCAGCGGCGCTGGTGGCTGGACGCAAGGCTCCGGCTCAACATTGAACGCGGGCGGAGGTACGACGAACGCCGTTGCCATCACTACGTTTGATGCTTCAACGAATGCGAACACGGTGAATTACAATGGCACTACACAGACATGTAAAGTAGTGAGTTATCAGACACTGAACTTCAGCACCAGCGGTACGAAGACCTGCGCCTTGGTCGGTGGTACGAATAGCGTTCAGGATGTCACGCTTTCAGGCACCGCCAACTGGACTTTATCTGCTGCAACGACCATTTCAGGAAACCTCTCAATTGGTACTGGCTCTACTCTCACTAAGAATGCTAACAATGTTATCGCCATAAATGGCACTACGTCAGTGACAGGTACTTTGACTGCGACAACAGTCACTACCGGATCACTTACCTTTGTGGGCGGCGTTACGATTGTGAGCGGTGGTACGTGGACTTTCTCAGTGGCTATGCCAGCTACGTTCCGTGGAGGGCTAACGAATAATAGTTCAAATACGTTTACCAGTGGCAGCGGCGCTTACACTTTCGACACCAATGCTCAGAGTCTTGGTGGTAGTAATGCATTCACCATTACTGCGCTTACCAATAATGACACTTCGGGCACGGGACTTAGTATCACCAGTAATACGCCAACCGTGACCACGTTGACCCAGGGCAGTAACGCACAGCTGACCTTCAGTGGTAGTATGCCGACTATTACGACGCTTACCGCGACAGCATCAGGCAATACGGTCAGCTATACGAATACTTCGGCAGGGCAAACCGTGATAGGCACAACCTATGTTAACCTGACGATCGATGATTCCGGCCAGATCGCAACTTTGGGCAATAGTACGACGGTGAACGGCAATGTGCTTATTAATTCTGGGACACTCGATGTATCCAGCAGCTCGAATTTCCCGCTGGTGGTGAAAGGCAACTGGACGAACAATGGTACCTTCAGTGCTCAAAATGGTCTCGTCACGCTGAGCGGCGCTGCCCAACAGACATTGTCTGGCACTATGACCAGCGGTTCGGCGTTTTATGACCTCACCATTACGAATGTCAGCGGCACCAATGACCCTGGCTGCGGCACCTCATTTACGCCAGGTGTTATCTTTGCGACTGACGCAACATCCTCTCATAATTATACTATTACAACAGCATCGGTTTTTGTGCAGTATCACTCGGGCTCGACCTATAGTTTCACGAATATCGATTGGAACGGTCAGGCCTCAGGAACGAAAGTCTATTTTAGAAATTCCAGTCTCTCATCAGGAACCTGGCTGCTAAATGTCACTGGCACCCAAACAGCAATTAACTATGTGAATGTCGCTCGATCAGATGCATCGGGCGGCAGCCAGATTCAGTCGAACAATAATTTGAACACTGACTGTAACAATAATACCAACTGGAGCTGGGCAACGGGTGCATTCACGGTGACAGCTTCTTCCACCCAGAGTTTTGATTCAGCGCTCACCGTATTGTTCAACAGCCAGACGTCGACAATATCCAATCTGGGCGCTATCAATATTTTCGATGATCGCATCACGACGCCGGGCTGGACTCTGGCCATTTCCGGACAGGATTGGGCGCAGCTCAATTTTGGCGGAGCCGGCGAGCATCCGAATCAACTTGATTACAATGGTTCCGGATCAGATGGTAACCTGGGCAAACTATGCCCGAAGCCGAATAACGGAACCTTGTATGCGCAGACAGGGAGTACCACGGGGCTGAGTAAAGGCAGCAATCAGTGCTTCAGCGCGGGCGTGAGCTCTATTAATGTGGTTACTGCAACGAATGGCACCGGACACGGGAATTATTGGCTGACCGATATGCCGGCAGAACAGTTTTTCCCGTCAAATCCGACAGCGCAAACCTATACCACGACCATCATCTTCACGCTCAGTGCGCTCTTTGGCGGTCTGCATGTGTGAGCAGTTCTGTAACTCCTGAAAAAGCGCTATACTATAGTCGATATGCGGCACTATTCTCCTACGCATCAACGAAAACATCGTTTTCATAAGGTTATTTTCAAGACTTCGCTTTTTGTCATGCTCATTTCATCAGCGGGCCTGTTCTTTTTCATGAATTTATCTGATGCCGCCAGCGCGAATATAAATTTTTTTCTCCGCATTGGCGATCCTGCTCCTTTGATCGAAACACATCCGCCGGTTGCCATCGAAGACGGCGGCACGAGCGGCGGAAACAGGCTGGCATACCTCGTAGAACCTCAGCAGCCCGCCGCGCCTGCTGATACCGAGATTTCACCAAGCGTATCTCCGGCGGAGGTGACTATCAATTTGTATGTCGATGGGACCATACCTGATAATGCTTCGGTTTCGCATGACCATCCGCAAACGAAGGTTCCTCAGATCACCTCATTGCGGCCCACGTTCAAAGGCAAGATAGGTGTTGGCGGTGCTTTGCTTTTTGTCGAGCTGCATTCAACGACCATAACCGCGAGTTTTAATGCCGAGAGTGATGGGTCATGGGAGTGGACGCCGCCGCGGGATCTGGAAGTAGGCTCCCATATTCTCTATGTCACGGTATTCGATCCATCAGGCAAGGTGAAGCTCGGCAGCAGCTCTCTGCAATTTGACGTCGTAGCTCCTGGTGGCAATGCATCGACCGGCACGGTCGCAACGGATACGCCAAGGACTGATGTTATTATTCCCCCGTCTTTGGTCGCTCAGAGAAAAGTACTATTCGACATTCGTGTCAATGTATTGCATAAGAATGACCAGGGCATTCAGCCGGGGGATGATGTCCTTGCGCAGGTTTCGTTGCTGAATATCGGATCGCCGGGCTACATTGTCGATGCATTAGTGCATTATATGATCATCAACGATGAATCGAATAAAGTTGTTTTCGAGGAATCAGAAACGATCGGCGTTTCGACACAAGCATCCTACCTGAAGACCTTTAGCACAAAAGCGACCATGCCGCAGGGCAGGTATCGGCTCGAAACGAGTGTCACCTATGGCGACACCGAAGCATTCGCAACAGATAAATTTTCTCTCGCCGGATCGCCGGTCATAGCTACGTCGAAAGAAACTCGGATCAATGTTTCAACGATGGTGCAAGTTCTGTTCATCGTTTTAGCCTTGTCGCTCCTGATCATGTATATGGAATATCACACAATGGAAGTACTGCAGGGCATCGTCAGGCAGGTCAATGAACAAGATCTAAAAAAGTATGGTTTAGTATAATTAACGAAACGATATGGACACATCTGTTACTTTTATAAGCCCGGGGCTCATCTATGAACTGATAGCTTTCGGTCTGACGATCATCGTACTCATCATGCATGTCCGCATCATTGTCCGCGTCGAGGGGCAGCTCGATACCTATTTTAAGGTTTCAGCGCTAGCCTTTTTCTTCCTTTCGATACGGCAATTGGTCGTCGTGGCGATCCGCGTCGGGGCCATCCAGCAGATGGAATGGGTTTCTCTTCCGAGCGTATTGTTCCTCACCTCGATCATTGTTTCTCTCTTCATCATGAGTAAGCTTTTAAGTTCGATGAATCGGCAGAAGTAGTCTGATTTGTTGGTTGCATTGACCATCCGCTATGGCTCACTTGTCGATCCGCCATTTAAAGCATATCCACCGGCTGCATACGATCGTGTTTCGCATGGCGGCTATTGTGTTGATACTGAGCACATCCGGTCTTTTTTTCATCGTGCAGCAAACGAATGCGCACACTATGTTCGCGAAGCTTTCGATCGGCGTCACTGAAGAAGTAACTCCTGAGCCGCCGGTAGCCATCGTGGATACGGGCGGTACCGGCGGTGTCAGCGGTCATCACGATGCTCCTGAGCCTCCAGTTATGCCACCGCCTCCTCCGACGATTCCGGACGAAGGGGAGGCGCCTCAAATTGATGCACACGTAACGCTTGACGGAGTTTCAGCAACTCCTGAGAGCATTCCGCACATCGCGAATGTTCGGCCGGTATTCAAGGGAAAAGCTCCTGTGCCTTTTGCTTTTTTTGTTCTCGAGCTCCACTCAAATACAGTTATAACGACCACCTTTAATGCAGGCGCTGACGGCAGCTGGGAATGGTCGCCCCCGCATGATCTTGAGCTTGGCCAACACACGCTGTTCATAACTGTGTTTGATCCGACCGGTAAAACGAAGATCGGCGAAGCTACGCTTAACTTTGAAGTTACCCGATCAGAAGAGGGGGCTACAGTCACTGATAATAAATCTTTTGTTGTGAAACAGCCTGTAGCTGACATCAAACCGCCTCAGTCGCTTTTTGCACAAAAAAAACCTTTGTTCGACATCAAGACGACCATTCTGAGCCCTAAACCGGTCCAGATCCGTTCAGGAGATAAGATCTATGCCCAGATCTCGCTCATGAATATCGGTGCTTTAGGAGAGCCGGTGAACGCCACGGTGAATTACCAGATACTCGACAACGCATTACATAAAGTGATCATCGAAGAAAGCGAATCTATCGTCGTCGCAACGCAGCTTTCGTATTTGAAGACCTTTGATACTTCAACTTCGCTCGAGCCGGGCGACTATAGCATCAATACGACCGTTACGTATGATGGCGTCGAAGCTCATTCGAGCGATGATTTCACGGTGACGTCGACTGCGATGGCGCCGGTCATTGCATCGACTCACATTAATATTTCGAAAGCCGGAGAATTTCTTTCGGTGCTCGTGCTGCTGTCGCTCTTCATCATGTATCATACCTATCATTCAGCAGAAACAATGCAGCATATGATGCGGCAAGTTACTGAGCGCGATTTGAAAAAGCAGGGCCTGGTCTAAGGCTGCTGTTCTTTCAGATTTTTCAGAGCATCATCGCGAATTTTTTTCAGACTGGCCTGTAATTGCTGGTATTGAGCATTATCAGGCACTCGTTTCAGCACTTCATCCATAAAGGCGATGATCGCATTGAGATCGCGTGCATCGGAATATGCAGAGACAAGTTTTTTTACATTCTCTTCATCATAGACCGGGAATCCGAGCTTCTCGACCGTATCGAGCGTTGCTGCAGCATGTTCCTGATCATGGTTCAAAATATAGGCAATAGCAAGATTCCAGTAACTCTCAGCAAAGGCATTGTTTAATTGGGTTGCTTGCGTCAGGTACTGGATCGCCGCCGGCAGGTCGCCCTCTTCTGATTTTATCTTTCCCAGCAAGGTATAGGTTTGGTAGCGCCGGGGAGCTCGAGCCAAGGCCTCAAGCGCAGTCGACTCAGCTTTCTGAATATAGCTTTCATCGAGCCTGTCAGCAGCCAGGTACACTTCTGACAGCAAGAGATAGGTCTGGATGCTTGCCGGGTGAGCGTCGATCGTTTTTTGAAGCTCAGCGATGCTGAATTTGATGAGCGGCGTTGTCGCATCAGTAATGCCGATACGATTGATGGTGTCGCGAGTGTATTGGGCAAGTATAAATCGCGGTTCTTCTTCGGTCGCAGGTGAAAAGGCAAAGGCATTGCTGAAATTCGCCAATGCTTGCGCAGGATTCCCTTTGGACCTGACTGAGGCCTCGACCGTATAGTAATTGGCAAGCACCGGTCGAATGTTGATATAGTAGAGCGCCATCAACAGCCCGATGCCAAGCATAGGCACTAATACAGCGCGGGATGCTGCTTTGAATGTTTTTTTCTTTTCCGCCGATCGTTGCGGCTGATAGCATTGGATCATGGCCAGGAACAGGATCCAGAGCATATAGGAATTGAGCGTGTCGAATACGAAAAGATTTTGTACAAAATAACCTATAAAGAACCAGGTGAGTATCAGCTTTTCAGTGCGCGTTAATGTCGTTTTGCGCTGCCAGATCGTCGTAAAGGTCAGATACCATTGTACTAAGTAGACGATAAGGCCAATGCCTCCGGTCGCAACGCCGATCTCGATCAGCGTATTATGTGCGCGGTCATACCACGGATGCGATCCGATATCTCTGGTGAGGCTCGGATCGAAATAAATGTTGAACGGCTCGCTGAAATTTTCCCAGCCCCAGCCGAAGAGCGGCCGCGCTAAGAATCCTTGGAGGCCGGCACCCCATACGATCAATCTATTTTCCGTTGTGATATCTTTTGAGTTCGTAGTGAGCAGCCGGTAGATGATCGGCGCCCTGGTGATCAGCGGTTTGAGATCAACAAATCGTTCTACGGCAAACACTGACACGGCGCATAGTATGAGTATTGAGGCGCCCAATACCGCTCCTTTCATTTTGAATTTTTGCCAGAGCATGATGAAGCCTACGGCCACAATACCAACGGCACACCCGAGGATCGCGCCTCTGGTCTGGGTTTGCCATATCACGAAGAGGTCAAGTGCGATCAAGATGGCTGAAGCGATGCGCCATATTTTTGATCGGTTCTTAGCCATGAGCAGCGCAGCGCAGGTAATCACGGCCATGAGATAGGGCGCAAGAAAGCTTGGATTACCGATCGCTCCGCTGACCCTGATGCCTGACGTGTCTACCGCGAAGCGAAATTTGAAGTATTCTCCCAATGCATACAGTGTTTGCAGGTACCCTGAGATCACCATGCATTTGAATATCTCCATCCATTCCTCGGCATCGCGAGTAGTAGTGAGCAGCAAAATGAGCCAGCCGAAAAGATGCAGCCAGGTAATGACGCCTTCGCCGCGTTCAAATGAGCTCCAGAGGCTATGATGCCAATTGACCCCGCCAAGCGAACTGATAAGCATGACGAGAATGAAAGCGCCTATGCTGATCAACAAGGAATTCCACCGTACGCGATATTCAGCATGCTGAGCCGCAAGCAGGACCCAGCATACCATGCCGATCTCGATCAAGATGCGGAACAGGACCGTTCGCGGGAACACGAACGGGAAGAGCAACTGGTCAACGACGAGCAGCGGAACGAATAGTGAGAGGAGGACGCACCCTTTGATAATGCTGAGCAAAGTTCGTTCAAGCGGCGAGTTTTTTTGCATGAAGACAGTATAGCAGATTTAGATCATTTTTACATTCAAAACGAGCAATTTTTTGTTTGAAACGGGCGTTCAATAATGGTACAATAGAGCTCATGCCGAAGAAAAAAATAGGTACATCGAATTTGCTCTTGCCGGCGACTGTATATGTCGTTGTAGGTGCTACGGGTGATTTGATGCGGCGGAAATTAGTACCGGCGCTGTATCAATTGCACCGTTCAGGTGTGCTTCCGGAGAAGTTTGCGATAGTAGGATTCTCGCGGAAGGATTTTACCGATGCTGCATTCAGGAAAGTAGTGAAATCTTTTCTCCCGCGTTCAGCGCGCGCATCGGTTGATTCATTTTTGAAGCGCTTTCATTATCAGCAGGGCCAATTCGACGACCCGCAGTCATACCAGAAGCTGTTGCAGCATGTCGAAGTGTTTGACCGGAAATGGAAGGTATGCGGCTCCGCGCTTTTCCACCTCGCGATACCGCCTGTGTTGTATGGCATGGTCCTTCAAAACATCAGCAGATCTGGTTTGACCAAGCGTTGCAGCGATGCAGAAGGCTGGTCGCGTATTTTGATCGAGAAGCCGTTCGGCAGGGACGTGAAGAGCGCTGAAAAACTCGATGAAAAACTCGCGCGTCTCTTCAAAGAAGAACAAATTTGCCGGGTAGACCACTATCTCGCGAAAGAGACTTTGCAAAATATCCTGACATTCCGTTTTTCGAATTCCCTCTTCGAGCCGGTATGGAACCGCGATTTTATCGAACGCATCGATATTAAATTGCTTGAAACTGAGGGCATTGGCACGAGAGGCCAGTATTACGATGAGAATGGCGCATTGCGCGATGTGGGGCAAAATCATTTGCTTCAGATGCTGGCGCTTATCGCCATGGACCATCCGGGCAGGCTCGGCAGCAAGCAAATACGCGCTGCACGGGCAAAGTTATTGCGACATGTACAACCGCTGTCGTTCCATCCCCAGGGCTCGGTGATACGGGGCCAGTATGAGGGCTATACGAAGGAGCTGCATGTAGCGCCGAATTCAAAAACAGAAACCTATTTCAAGGTCACTGCGCATGTACACAATAAACGATGGCGAGGTGTGCCTTTCTATCTCGAAAGCGGGAAAGCATTGGCAACGAAAAAAACTGAGATCGTCATTCATTTTAGACAATCAGAACCTTGTTGGTGTATGAAAGCCCATGATGGGCATACGCATCAAAATAAGCTGGTTTTCAAAGTACAGCCGAGCGAGGGCATCGCGATTCAGTTCTGGGCGAAGAAATCGGATCTGATAGGCGATATAGAGCCGCGTATGTTTGATTTCAACTACCGCAAAGGTTCAGGTCCCCAGACAGACCCCTATGCAAAATTGCTTTTTGATGCGATACGGGGTGACCAGACGCTATTCTCCAGTACGGATGAAGTCATCGCATCGTGGCATGTCGTAACCCCGCTTTTGAAGCGCTGGCAGAGACTACCGCTTTTGAAGTATGCTAAAGGAAGTAAATTATAATTATGAAACTAGGATATATTGGTTTAGGAAAAATGGGCAAGAACATGGTTTTTCACTTGCTCGAGAAAAAATATGAGATTGTTGCCTGGAACAGAAGCGAAGCGCCGTTGAAAGCAGTAGTTGCAAAAGGCGCTTTGGGAGCATTGACTTTGAAAGCATTGGTAGGCGAATTACCGAAGCCTCGGGTGATCTGGATCATGTTGCCTCATACAGTCGTTGGCTCAATGTTGAAAAAATTACTCCCGCTGCTTTCGAAAGGAGATGTGATCATCGAAGGCGGTAACTCACACTATGTCGATACACTGAAACACGCGAAACTTTGTGCTAAATACGGCGTGATCATGCTTGATGCAGGAGTTTCGGGAGGACCTAAAGGAGCGCGGAACGGTGCTTGCGTGATGGTCGGCGGTTCGAAACAGCATTTCAAGAAAAATGAAAAGTTATTCAAAGATATTGCTTTGCCGGGTGGCTATGCCTATTTTGGAAAATCAGGAGCAGGGCATTTCGTGAAAATGGTACACAATGGTATCGAGTATGGGATGATGCAGGCTTTGGCCGAAGGTTTTGCAGTCATGAAGAAATCAAACTATAAACTTGATCTGCAGGAGGTTGCGCGGCTCTATGATCATGGCAGTGTGATCGAGTCCCGATTGGTCAAATGGCTTGAGCAAGGTTATCGCGAGCATGGACCTGCTTTGAAAGGAGTCTCAGGCAAAGTCGCAGCATCAGGTGAAGGTTTATGGACAGTACAGGCAGGTAAAAAACTGAAAGTACCAACGGAAAATATCAAACAGGCACTTGATTTCAGAACGAAATCGCAAAGTAAGCCGTCATATACTGGGCAGGTGCTTACTACGTTGCGCAGCCAATTCGGCGGCCATTCGAAGAAAGGGGATAAATAGACATGATAACTCCCGATATTAAAAGAATAGCTTATTACGCATACTATGCCTGTCTGATAGTGATGGTGGTTTCAGTAATTACTATTTTGCAAACAGCAAAAGCTATAGTACCAGTACTCGCATATCACCCGCAGACACCTCGCATTGTTGCTGACTTTGCAGACTGGAAAACCTACCACAACGATGTATATGGCTTTAATTTTCGATATCCTGCTGACTGGGATTTTGCAACATATCTGGATAACACATTGGATAAAAAAACGTTCCTCTCAAAAGATACTTATGGATCTTTGAATCAAAGAATAGGTCTTGGTCACCCATCATCTGGTCTCACCACATATTCTATTTTAGCAACAATGATGGCAAACCCAGGTAAGCTTTCGAGTGAAGACTTTGCAGCAAAGTGGCTGAAAGAAATGAATGACAGGGCAGAAGCTGATGGCGGACAAGGAGGAGTTATGTATAAATCTGAACAAGCTCAACAGTATGGTACGAATACTGGATATCAATTTAACTATGTTTTTGGCTATGACCAGTCATTTGAGGATGTTTTTTTTACGTCCGATGATTTAGCGTTTCTTTTAGAAGTCCCCGTTTCAGATGAAAATCCTAATATCAGTCAACCGGCGCAGAATCACGCAGCAGCTGTGGAAATACTTTCCACTTTCAAATTTACGACTGCGGCTAAGCAGATTAGTTATCAATCCCGAGAAGATTGCGAAAAGCAAACCGGAAGGCAATGTGGATTCAATATGTGTGATGTCCCTGCACCAGGGAAGACTCTTGAGGAAACGTGCCCGAGTGCAGGTGGCTGGGTTCCAATTGGTCAAACGTTATGCCACAGTAATTCAGAGTGCGCCTCTGGTTTAGTTTGTTACATTTCGCAATATGTAGGCATGGGACCGAACGGAGCGGTGACCGGCCCTCAAGAAGGTGATCAACAATGTCATCGTTCTTGTACGAAAGATTCAGATTGCTCAACGGGGAGCTGTCTTACAAAAACGATTTTCCAGGGAGATGTACAGATCCCCGTACAATTTTGTAGTAATTAATATGAAATCCACCGACATTAAAAAACTCGCCCAGCTTATCCGTTACTGGTCTTTGGTTTCGACAACCAAAGCAGGTTCGGGGCATCCAACCTCGTCGATGTCAGCAGCCGACTTACTGGCAACATTATTTTTCGGCGGGTATTTCAAATACGATATCAAGAATCCAAAAAACCCAAACAATGATCGTCTTATTTTTTCAAAAGGCCATGCTTCGCCATTGTTCTATTCGTTATGGGCTGCTGCAGGAGCTATCAATGAAAAAGAATTAATGACTTTGCGGAAATTTAACTCACGACTTGAAGGACATCCTACCATGCGTTTCCCCTACACTGAGGCAGCAACAGGTTCCCTGGGCCAGGGCCTTTCTATTGGCGTCGGCATAGCACTTGCCGCAAAGTATTTAGACCAGTTACCCTATCGTACCTTTGTGCTTTTGGGAGACAGTGAAATGGCCGAAGGCTCTGTCTGGGAGGCAATGCAGGCAGCGGCGCATTATAAGCTCAATAATCTCATCGCTATTCTCGATGTCAATCGCTTAGGTCAGCGCGGCGAAACAATGTACGGCTGGGATGTGCGGAATTATAAGAAGAAGGCCATAGCTTTTGGCTGGGACGTACTGGTAGTTGATGGCCACACGGTAGATGATATTTCATTGGCCTATGCCCAGGCATTAGCATCCAAGACAAAACCAGTCATGATTATCGCAAAGACCGTCAAAGGCAAAGGCGTGAAGTTTCTGGAGGATCAGGACGGCTGGCATGGCAAGGCATTGAACGATCATGAGTTAGAGTCTGCTCTGAACGAACTTGGGCCGGTGTCTCTGACCTTTCGAGGATCGTTGGAAAAGCCGTCCGCCAGAGGCGGATCCGCCTGGGGCGGAAAACCAATTAAGCCGAATAAGTTAGAAACGTTGAATTCGCATTACGACACTGGCGAGCTCGTAGCAACAAGGAAAGCATATGGAGATGCTATAACCTTGCTAGCGAAACGATTCCCACGGCTCATAGCACTGGACGGCGAGGTTTCAAATTCGACCTATGCTGATATTTTCAAAAAAGCATATCCTAAGCGTTTCTTCGAAATGTATATCGCAGAGCAGAATATGATCGGTGCAGCGGTTGGACTTGCGAATCGGGGCTCTGTGCCTTTTGTTTCAAGCTTTGCCGCTTTTCTGACTCGCGGTTTTGATCAGATCCGTATGGCACGGTATAGCGAAGCAAATATCAAACTCGTAGGCTCGCATGCGGGAGTGTCTATAGGAGAGGATGGTGCATCGCAAATGGGCCTGGAAGATATTGCCATGTTTCGAAGCATTGAGGATTGCATTGTGCTGTATCCGTCAGATGCAATTTCTACCCATAAACTTGTAGCTGAAGCAGCACAGCATAAAGGCATGGTGTATATCCGTACGACCAGAGCTGCGACGCCGCTCTTGTACCCTGCAAGCCAGAGTTTCCCGATCGGCGGCAGCAAGGTATTGCGCCAGTCGCGCAATGATAGCGTCACTATCATTGCGGCAGGCATTACGGTGCACGAAGCTTTGAAAGCCTATGATATGCTGAAAAAGAAAAAGATTTCTGCGCGCATCATTGACGCGTATTCGATCAAGCCAATTGACTCCGCGACATTACGTAGAGCGGCCCAACAAACCAAGCATATTATTACCGTTGAGGATCATCATGCAGAAGGCGGATTGGGAGAAGCTGTTCTCGCTGCATTAGCACATACTGATGTACCCGTTACCATATTGGCGGTTAAAAAAATGCCTCAGAGCGGCAAGCCGCAAGAGTTGCTGCATTACGAAGGCATTGATGCTGAATCTATCGTTAGCTCTGCTCTAAAATTAGCCAAGTCTTGACACCATTCATTGACTTTCGGCCTGCTTCAGTATAGAACAGCTCTAGTCCTCTTGAGCGTGCGAAGGAGATGAACGTGAGCAAGCAAGCTTCCGCAGTAGATCGAATGATCGATGAACTCGCTGGCGAAGGTTGGCTCGACCGGCTTGAGCGAGAATCGGGCGAGCCTCGGAATACGTTTTTGCTTCGGCAATCGATCAAGCAGCATGCGGGGTGCATGCAGGTACTGTATGAATTCCGCCACAAGGGCATTTCATACGCAGCACTCCACGAGTCGCTTGAGCCGCATTATGCAGGCATCCTTGAGATCTATGTCTCGCTGATCAAAGCAAAAAGACTCGCTGAAGAAAATGAGCATGAAGCTCGCATCAAAAAGATCGAGCTAGAGCTCAAAAAAACGCGCAAGAGGTAAACCCGTTCGGCACACAGTGTCGGACGGGTTACTCTTTTTTTAAAGACCTATGCTATACTATTCTCAAGGAGGCTAATGATTAAATAATTACTATGCGTAAAGATTTCATCACTGAAGTACCCGAACCATCGTTGCGAGAAGAAAAGCCGCTGTATGAGCAAACTGATGTCGCATTAACAAACCTTAATGATATTGAAGAAATCATGGTACGCACCCAACGCACCCGGGGCATGCTTTCTGAAGAGCTTCGCGAAGGCGTCATTTCTGAGCATCTGAATGCGGCGATTGCGCTCGCGGACCGAATAACCGAGAAAATCAAAGCATTGCAGGCATCTAAAAACCAAACGGTTCGAGTTGCTATTGCTGAAGAGGTGAACGCACTTACTGAAGAAATGAGAGTAGAAATACAAAAGTATCGCGAGGGTTCGGGATTTGAAAATTAATATGCGACCATCACATATCCGAACTAAGATCTTTCTCGACTCAGGCGATCCTGCTGAGACCAAGCAGGCTTTGAGTATCTTGGGTTTCTTGGACGGCCAAACAACGAACCCGACGCTTGTCGCAAAAAATCCCTACGCAAAAAAACGTTTCGAAAAAGGTGAAAAGTTCACCGAGCAGGAATTGCTCGATCTGTATAAAAAAGTAGTTGCCGATATTTCTGAACTTATCCCAGACGGCTCTGTTTCCATTGAAGTGTATGCAGACGCAGAAACGTCATCTGAGCTCATGCTAAAGCAGGCGCGTGAATTTTACACATGGATACCGAATGCGCATATCAAGTTTCCGACAACTGAAGCAGGACTTACTGCGGCAGAGCTCGCAGTGAAAGAAGGGTTACGCGTGAATATGACGCTTTGTTTTTCACAGGCGCAGGGAGCAGCGGTCTATGCTGCAACCCGCGGCGCGCGCAAGAGCCAGGTATTTATATCGCCGTTCATAGGCAGGCTTGATGATATGGGCCAGAATGGCATGGATTTGATAGCGAATATTGTAAAAATGTACCGCGCAGGAGATAGCCATGTCGAAGTGCTGGCCGCCAGTGTCAGAAGTATGGAGCATTTCCAGTGCTCGCTTGCGCTTGACGCAGACATCATTACTGCACCACTTTCGATACTCAAAGAATGGGCTGATTCAGGCCTTGCATTTCCCGACGCAGATTATCGCTACAATCCGAAAGCATCTTGGCCGATCAAATACGAAATGCTCAGTATGACCGGCGACTGGCATCGATTTAATATTCATCATGAATTGACCGACAAAGGAATAAAAAAATTCAGCGAGGACTGGAACGCATTGCTCATATGAAATTCCACGATATCTCAGTAGCATTATCAAATGCAACCGCGGTGTATCCCGGCGATCCTCAGGTCCGTATTGGGCGCGGGCCGAAACCATCGGTTTCTCGCATTAGCATGGGTACGCATTCAGGCACGCATATCGATGCGCCTAAGCATGCATTTGGCCCTGCCCGCGGCCGGGGCATTGAATCGTACTCATTGGCGCAATTCATTGGCACATGCCGAGTGCTTGATTGCACAACAGTGAAAAGCGGCATCACTGAGGCCGACCTGGCACGGTTCAGGATCAAGCGGGGAGAGCGAATACTGTTCAAGACAAAAAATTCAAAAAAAGGTTTTCACAAATTTTTTCCGGACTATGTGCACCTGGCGTCTTCTGGCGCAGTATTCTTGGCTAAACGGCAGGTGTCCTTGGTGGGTATAGACGCCTGGTCCGTCAAACAGCGCGGCAATACAGATAATACGCCTCATACAGCGTTATTAAAAAATAATATTGCTATACTTGAAACGATCGATCTTTCGAAGGTAAAACCTGGCAAGTATTTTCTTATGGCAATGCCGCTCCGTATCGAAGGTAAAGACGGTGCGCCTGCACGGGCTGTCCTTATGGATGTATAGTGCTATAGTACGTATATAATTAATAACGAAATAGTATGTGGTATTCGACAGAATTGTTAGCTCCCACTCTCGCCGCTACGGTGGCAGGGGTGATCATCGGCGCTCTGTGGTATTCGCCGTTGATGTTTATGAAAAAGTGGAAAGAACTCGCGTTCAAAAATAGCCCTCCCACTGATGCGGAAATGAAGAAAGACATGCCGAAGGCAATGCTCGGTATGGTGGTCGTGCTTTTATTCAAGGCCTGCGTTCTGGGCAAAGTGTTATCCATCATGGGAGTCGCAGATGCAATGACCGGCGCTCAATACGGCTTGTGGCTGGGCGTTGGCTTTATAGCAACGTCATTTGCTGACAGCGTATTTTTTGAGCGAAAACCGGTCAAATTATTTTTGATAAATGCCGGATACCATATGGTCTCTATGACCGTTATGGGAGCGATATTCGGAGCCTGGTAGGCTGACATTGACGTCATCTCAGATCTTGAGTATAGTGGTCTGTTGCCTTTAATTTTCACCCATTCTGGGTTGGGGAGGATAGGCGGATGGAGTTCTTTTTCGCAGTCTGCGCCGACGGTGCAAAAAAGCATCACGTTCACTTGCCGACGAGGAAAGTCAAAGGTTTGCGCCTGACGCATGAAGCGCTCGTCTCGCGCGCATCCAGAGTCCTGAAGCGGCGTGTGATCCGCGTTGTGCGTTGCGAGATCGACGACGATCTTCTTTTCACCGCTTTGACGCGGCTCATGGACGTCGCCCTGGTCTCTCACCTTGAGTACGAGAAACGCGGGCACAAGCCAAAAGAGTAAAACGGAGGTACGCATGCGAATGCTGTTCGCTGAAATTGCCCTTGAAGACGGCAGTTCGGAGATTCTCCGCATCCCCGAGGATGACATTTCGCGGGAAATGACCTACGAAGAAGCAAGTGCTGTTGCTCGGCACTATTTCCCGAATGTGATCGGGGTCTTTTACTACGATGTACACGAGGAGCTGCAGAACGCTGCGAACACCCTAGACGGAGCCTGGGATCTGCCGCTCAACGACTCATCCAAGCCGGTCGGCAGCCTGATCTGCGAGCTCATGGCCACGACCATCAAATACGTCGTCGCCGGCCGCAGAGTCTGGAAATAACGAAAAGCCCCGCCTTGTGCCAATGGCACGAGTGCGGGGTTTTGTTATGGCTTGTAGTAGATAGCGAGATAGAGCGTGATAAGCACTGCTGCGATTATAGCAAAGCCGACATAGGTCCCTGCATTTTTATATCGCCTGCGTTTAATGGTCTTGAAGAACCAGAAGAGCTGGCCAAAGACAGCCAGGGCGCTCGCTGATACAAGCAAGAATCCGGGCGGCGTTTGATACATGTATGGATTGGTCAGCATGAAATGAAAAATAGCTGATGCAAAGCCGACATAGACGAAGCGATGCAGGAATTTCCACCAACGTCCCATTTTCCGCATTGCCCAGTCGCTTGAGGTGAGCATCATGGCAAAAAGAATGGTATAGGCAAATGTTCCAAAGACGATGACATTTTTAAAAGGGTTGAACGAAAAATAGACCTGCGCAAGATCCCAGTTGAACAGGAACGTATAGACGCTGAATGCATGTATCGTAATGCATGCCGTGCCGGCTACGCCGAGGTAGCGCCTGGTCCACCAATGTTTTGCAAGACGAGGATTCCATTTGAACATTGCGCTTGCAAAGAGCGCTAGTGCTATCAATGTGCCGCCGGCATAGGCGGAACCGAAGATAAGCGTTGTTTCAATCGTTTGATTCGTAACAAGATAGTACTGGTAGGCAAGCTCTATGATATATAGGGCCAGCGCGCATGCCCACACGACCCAAAAATACAGCCAGCTTCCCGGCTGCATTTTTTGTATAGGCGCCGCAGATGGTGATGCAGGTGCCGGAGTCTGTGGCGTCACGGCTGGGCTTTGAGGCGTTTCTTCCATAGTGTTATTTGCCCCATCGCCAGCGGGGTTTTTCGCCGGTGCGATAGCAGATCGTCAACAAAACGCCGGTAATGAAGATGAACCACATGGTAAACCAGAGCAATGAGACGGTCGTCGGTTTGCTGCCGGTCGAAATGAATGACCTGATGAACAGGATTTCGCTCACGGCAAAAATCGCAATATACGCGATCAGAACAAGTAATCCTTGCCAGGTGGCCGGGTACCAGCCCCAGCCATAGCGCTTTGCTTTGAACCACAATTTCTTCATAGGAGTATTGTATACTGGTTTGATGATAAATAAAACACTCCCCCGAGCGGGGGAGTGTTTTTATAGGTATAGGTTTACCAGTCGTTTCGACGACCGCCGCCCCCGTCTCGACCGCCGCGGTTAAAACCGCCGCCGCCAGTTCGTGGAGGACGTGCTTCCATCGGACGAGCCTCATTGACCGTCAGTGTTCGGCCTTCGAATTCCTTGCCGTTCCACATGTCGATCGCAGCCTGCGCTTCTTCATCAGAAGCCATCTCGACGAAACCGAAACCCTTTGAGCGGCCGCTCATGCGATCAATGATGATCGTAGCGGACTCAACGGTACCAGCTTGCGAGAATGCTTCGCGCAAAGCCTGTTCGTTGGTGCTGTAAGGCAAGCCACCAACATAGAGTTTTTTTGCCATTTCGTACTGCTTAACTTGTTAATGTAAGGCGACCTTCCTTTGACTCGCTATACATTAGCTGTACGTGCGAAACTCATTGGAAACACTTACATTATGCACTATACACTACTTTAGGCATTCTGTCAATCTATAGCGCTGATCAAATCTTCTATTCTGCTCGGTGGCAGACAACTTCGATATTGTTGCCATCCATATCGTGTACGTACGCAGCGTAATAATTTGGATGATAATCCTTTCGGATGCCCGGTTTGCCATTATCTTTGCCGCCAGCCGCCATAGCCGCAGTATAAAATGCATCAACAGCCGCACGATTTTCGGCTGCAAATGCTACATGCGTAGCTTTTGCGTGCTCATCCTCGCTGAGCCACAGGTCTGGTTTGCCTGCAATACCCATGCCGCCTGATCCGTCGAACTCCATAACCATTTCGTAACCCAATGGCTTGAGCGCAGCGAGATAAAATGGCTTTGCCTTTGCATAATGCTTGACGCGAAGCGATATGTGGTCGATCATTTTTTTGTTAGTTACTTGTTATGAGCGTAACTATACCTAGGTGTCTGCCCGAATGCAATAGCGCACTATTATATCCAGCGTTTCGTATTCAAGACATACTCACCGTATGGCGCGCCGATCTGTTCACGCAAGTTTCGTTCTTCCATTGGGATCGTCGTTCCATCGATAAGCCAAAAGAAGTATAACGGACCGATGAACCCCGTGAGGGATCCACAGTACCACGCCACACCAAAAGCGATCAGAAGATAGCCAAGATAGATCGGATTCCGTGAAAATTGATACGGCCCTGCTGTTGCGAGGGCTGTTGGCAATCCGGTCGGTATGATGGTCGTCTTCTTTTTTGATAATTCCCGAAATGCGGCGATGATCAGTATGAGGCCAATGAAACAAGAGAGAACCGCTCCGAGACGGAGCATAGGCGGCACAATGAATGTAAATGGACCAGCCACGGTAAAAAACCACGACAAGAGCATGGATGTCATGAGAGTGACCGGCGGATGTGTAGGAAGATAAATATTAACTTTTACGTGAGGCATACCAAGCTATGGTGCGCTTGAGTCCTTGTTCGAAATTGTAATACGGCTTGTAGTTGAACCATTTTCTCGCCTTATCAATGCTGGCATGCGTATGTCGGACATCACCGAGTCGCGGTGGACGCTTCTCGAGTTTCAGTTTTTTGCCGGTGTATTTTTCTATAAGTTTTTTTACCTCGAGCAAGGTCGTGCGCTCGCCATGGGCGATATTGAATGCTTCGCCGTTGAATTTCTTTTTGCTGAATAAGGCTTTCATATTGGCCTGGACTACATTATCGACATAACAGAAGTCTCTGGATTGATGGCCGTTGCCTTCGATGAAGCCCTTTTTCTTTTTTGGAAAATAGAGTGACTCGAGCCAGGCCGATACGACCGTTGAGTATGCCGAGTCACCGAATTGCCCTGGACCGAATACATTGAAATAGCGTAAGCAAACAGTATCGAGCTCAAAGAGTTGGCTGAATATCTTACAGAATGGCTCATTAGTGTATTTCTGTAATGCATACGGCGAGATAGGGTTCGGGTAATTTTCACTTTCTTTGGTAGGCAGTTTTTTGGCACCGCCGTATAACGATGACGAGGATGAATACACAACGCGCTTTACCTTATGGTCGCGGCTTGCTTCGAGAATTGACACCGTGCCGACAATATTTGAGATAGTCGTTTCAGTTGGGTGCTCGAGGCTGTAGGAGACGCGCGGCCGTGCAGCAAAATGTACGACGAACTGCGGCTTATGTTTTTTGAAAATACGATCGACAAAAGTCAGGTCTGCTACATCACCTTCATGGAAGATGATGCGTTTATCCACCACACTTCTGCGCCCAGTAGAAAAATCATCAATGCCGATGACCGTATCCTTGGGGAAACGGTCAACGTACTGACGAACGAAATTCGATCCGATGAATCCGGCAACACCTGTTATAAGTATGGTTCTTTTTTTTGGCATAGAATATCAGTGTATCGTAACTTTAATCGAAACACAACTAATGCGCGCGATGTGTCGTCCGATATCGAAAGCAAGAAGAAATATGATCATTCACCATGCCTGCTGCCTGCATGAATGCATAGCAAATGGTCGAGCCGACAAAGGTGAAACCTCTTTTTTTCAGATCTGCGCTCATCGCATCTGATTCAGGACTACGCGCGGGTATGTCATGCATCATTTTTCGTTTACCTTGCAGCGTCTTGTATTTCGTGAATTGCCAGATATAGGCATCGAATGTTCTGAATTCTTTTTGTACAGCTAAAAATGCCTGCGCATTCTTGACCGTGCCGCGAATCTTCAGTCGATTGCGGATAATACCGGCATCATTGAGCAATGCCTTGATCTTCTTTTCTGAGTAATGAGCGATCTTTTTATAATCAAAATTATCAAATGCTTTTTCGAAGTTTTTACGCTTATAGAGTATGGTTTTCCAGCTTAAGCCGGCCTGGAATGCATCCAAAACCATGAATTCGAATAACTTCCGATCATCATGTAATGGTACGCCCCATTCGGTATCGTGATATGCGTTCATGAGCGCATCGTCAGCTGTCCAGCTGCAACGTGTTTTTTGTTTCATATTCAAGAAATGAATTTATTCAACGATCTGCTGCACTCTTCCCACCTGACCATCCGTCAGCCGTACTTTTATACCGCGAGGATGGTATGATGCACTGGTTAGAATATCTTGCACGATACCGCGAGTAAGTTTTCCAGTAGGTTGGTCTGCTTTTAATACAATATCGACGAGCAGGCCTCGTTTGATTTCATTTCTGTCTTGTCCTTCAGCGCTCATTGTTTATTTTGCTAACTCGTTCGCTAATTCATGAACGCCGATCTTATCTTTTGCTGAATACGGAATGAGCGGATGATCACCGATTATTTCCTGGATGCGCTGCAGCTGTTCGCGCATCTGAGAGCGTTTGATCTTATCGACTTTATTCGCAACAATGATGATATTTTTTTCATGCTCTTCGAGCGTACGCAGCATATCGAAGTCATTATCTTGCAGTCCGATATATGCATCGATAATCAATACAATTTTTTTCTGCTGATAGGGTGAATTGAATAAATACCAATTGATCAGTTTCTCCAGCTTGTCTCGAAGCGCTTTCGAGACTTTCGTAAAACCATAACCAGGCAGATCAAGCAGGTAGAATGAATTATTGATCAGGAATATATTTATTTCCTGAGTCCTGCCGGGTGTCGAGCTGGTACGCGCCAGCGAATGCTGGCCCGTTAACGTATTAATAACAGAAGATTTGCCTACATTTGAACGGCCAATGAATGCACACTGATCCTTTCCATCGGAAAGGATAGCATCGGTGCCGTTTATTCCTTTGATGAACCGGGCAGAGGTAATTTTCATTCTTGCATAGTAGCAAAGAATCGCCTTTTAGGCGATCGGTTGCATTGACACGAGATTTTATAGATGCTTAAATACCGTGTCGCTCATTCAAGGAGGGCTGAAAATGGGATTGAGTTTGCAGATGCAGATTTCGGTCAACCAGGCTTTGCAGATCTGCGGAGGTGTCACGGAATCGGTTTTTCCAGAGGCCGAGGCGTGGTTGCTGTCAGACAGCGACCATCAGAGCGCTCTGGAATTCATCGCGAGCAAGAAGAATATGAACCGCTACCATTCTCTGGTAGACTTCCTGTTCGTCGAACTGGTGCCACGCTACCGGAGAAGCTGCTTCGCTTTCTACAACAACGATGGCCCGCTCCTCAAGGACATGATCACACTCGAGGAGCATGACAGCTATCGCAGGCTGTTGCTCGCAGCATTAGAGGTTGCGCTTCAGGCATTCCATGCCAGGCAGCCCATGCTGTGGGACAACTTCCGCGCTGCAGCCTATCAAGCCGTTGCGTAAGCATAGAGCGCATTCCATTCACGGGATGCGCTCTTAACTTTACAGGAAAAAAGCGCACAGCCGGAGGCTGTGCGCTATCGTCGGAATCCGACGCGGCTGCAATTCATTGGCCGCACCAGAATGTTTTGTCATCGGACGACGATACATACTGGTCGATGTTGACCATAGAGAGCTCGGGGACGTGATCGAGCTTCGTCGCTACATCGCAGATGAAGCTTCTGTAGTTGCATGATCCGCTCGCGAGCTGCTCGACGGTACATGTATTTGAAGCGAAAATGAAGTAGGTCGCATGGGCGCCATTCGGCTCTAGTCTCTCATAACCGAAAGGGATCTCGGTTTCGTCGATATTGCTGTAATCGAAATTCGGACTTTCAGCTGTCACGACCAATGCCGCAATGCGGTTGAAGTTCGGCTCTACCACCGTGAACCACTCTGTTTTTTTGTTGTGCAGCGTCAGCGTCCCCGCGGTATATACGATTATCGGGGACTCGATGGCGCTTTCAGGAATGGGAGTCGGGGGAGTGTCTTTTCTTGACTGCGAGGCTATAGCAGGCAATACCCAGAGAAGAAAAAAACTGACGACGAGCGCTACTTCTTTTCTCATGACCTCATCTCCTGTGAATGAACGGACGTTTAGTTGCTGTACAGTTTGTTCATACGCCTGAACAGATTTCTTGTCAACAATATCGAGATTGTATGTGCGATTTTTTTAAAAACCAAATGTTTTTGGCGGGGCAGTAAAGATTACTGCTTTGCGGCCCGCTCGCAGGTTTGGTTCGATATAGTCATGGTTTGCATTCATGAGTTCGTCAAATCGGTATGCAAAATTGTGACCTTTATCGGTACCGGGGTCTTGAGAATAGAATTGTTGCGAAACATTGTCATAGCCGGAGAGCACAATGACATGGTATTCAGGCGTCACGATGTCATAGTAGGGATTCGTCAGAAGCCGTGCATCGACGGGTACGATTATCGGCCGCCCTTCAGCCAGTTCATTTTTCATGTCATCAAGCGACGGGTCGACTACGATCCGCGCCCGCCAGTTTAATTTCGCCGCCTTGATCATGCCGAGCATAGTTTCCAGATTTTCATTTTTGCTGACGCCGAAATTCTGTTCTTTCGCAGTCAGGATAGTCGATATTTCTTCGATCGCTTTTTCTTCGGTCAATGTACTTTTTGCATAGTAATCATTGATCATAACGATCGCCGTTTCTTCGCAGGCATTTTGCCATGGTTCAGCCCAATTGCCTGCCGGCGCCTGTGAGGTGAAGGGCACGGAAAGCATTTTTTTATTTGGTATCAGTACATTTCGAAAAAGCGGGAGGTCGCTTAAGATCGGCACAGGAATATGGCGCATCGTAAAGATGACGATGACGCCGATCACGATCACCGTGGCGCCGAGAACGATATGCTGCAGGGTATGGCGAAGTAGCATTAACTGGTCCCCCCAAGTTCATGAATCACTAGCTCTACTGCAAGGTGTGTAAGCGAAACATCCGCTTCAGTCGGGTCTCGATGCGCCAACTCATTGAATATGATCTCGTTCGCATTATGCACTTGTTCTATGAGACTTGCGGAGAGAGAAAGCTGGCCCTGGTCGATAGCTCTGAGCATCATTTCGAATTCGCCACCTACTAACTGGAACCACGCGCGACGTATTTTCCAATGAGGGTCCTCAGAGGTTGAGCGTTTTATCTCTCCTGGATCGCCACTCTTCCAGTCAGCAGAAAGACTCTTGAGCCGGCCGACGATTTTTTCTGCAATACCTTTGTTTGACTCTGGTTTTTCTGGGTTCATGGCATTATTTTCCCGCTTTGTGTTTAAAAAATCAACCCCTCGTGTCCAACGCGGGGTTGATGACGAGGGGTTTTGGGCTTAATACGCAGCCTCGGCGTCCGCAATTCTCGTGCGGAGTGATTGGAGTTTGCGGCGATAGGTCAAGGTCTGAAATTCTGCGAGTTCGATGTCGACCAGAAGACTGTTGAGCTCCTCATGCAGGCGTGCGGGCAGGTGTTTGATCCGCCTGACGCATTCTTCGATGTCGCGGCGCTTATTTCGCAGCCTTTGTGCGTTCATCACCAGATCTTCGGCTGCCCTGACATCGCCTTTTGATATGGCATCACCGACAGTTGCGCTGCAACCGAGTGATTCAGCTCTTTGCAGAGCCGCTTCGGCGCGATCAAGCATGTCGCCGATCTTGTGTGTTTCGCCTCGGGCGATCATGGCCTCGATGGCAGGGGCACAAAAGAGCCGCCTGGCTCTGGCGCGGAGTTGAGCAAGCTCTCTCCGCTTCTGCGGGTACTCTGCGATCGCACGCAAGAGTCCTTTCATCTCGTCCTTCTCCTTTTTGAACTCGGGCAGATTATTGAAATAGGTACAAACAACCAAGCATCTTACCGATCGCAAGATGAAAAGTCAAGTATTTTGGAAGAAATGCAGGCTCAACAAGCTATTTTTTTGCAGGCCACGGCTTGCCGGGGATGCCTCCCATCGCAAGCATGGTTACGCCATTGTCGCCAGGAATGAATTGGCGCTTCTGATGTGCTGGTGCATGCACGAAAGTTCCGGGGTTTAATTCATAGCTCTGTCCGTCTGCTTTCAACGTCACGCTGCCTTCGATGATATAGTACACCTCTTCCTGTCCGTCGGTGCTATGGTCGTGGTCAGGATAGTCTTTCCAGTGCGGCGGCAGTTTTAACAGGTTCATGCCCCATGCTGTGAGGCCCAAGCCCTTTCCTGCATAGTTAAATTGGCCTCCATTTGCATAGCTTTCGAAATCTTCCGCACGTTTGATAGTAATGCTCATGATATATGTTAAGAAGTTAGGTCTGTAGTATAACTGAAAAATACTGATTTACAAAATATTGCATTATTCATATTCGATAGTTGCCGGCGGCTTCTGCGTAATGTCATACAGTACGCGATTAACGCCTGCAACTGACCCAACAATAGCGCTTGAGATCTTTTCTAAAGTCGCGGGAGGTATTTTGTACCAATCCGCGCTCATGCCATCCACGGAGGTAACAGCGCGCAGACTAATAATGTACTCATAGGTTCTCGCGTCTCCCATAACACCGACTACTTTCAAGGGAAGTAATGCTGCAAATGCTTGCCATATCTTCTGGTAATCGCCGGATCGTTCTAGTTCTTCTATAAAAATTGCATCAGCGTCTCTCAGGATCCGTAACCGCTCCTGAGTAATGTCTCCAACTATCCGCACCGCAAGCCCGGGGCCGGGGAATGGATGCCGCCGGAGCAATGTTTGCGGTATGCTCAATGCTTTTCCAAGACTTCTCACTTCGTCTTTATATAGATCGCGCAATGGTTCCAGAATTTTGAGATTCAGGCGCTCCGGGAGCGTTAGATTATGGTGGCTCTTGATCTTTGCGGCTACATCAGAGGTTGCGGCTGATTCAATTCGATCAAGATAGATAGTGCCTTGCGCGAGAAATGAGATAGGGTACTTTTTTAGGTTTTTTTTGACTGCGTTTTGAAAAATATCGATAAAGCTATGCCCGATGATGGTACGTTTCTTTTCAGGGTCATGAATGCCCTTCAGTCTTTGCAGGAACGTTTTTTTTGCATCAACCACTACCAAAGTGCTAAAGCCGTTGTTGCGCAAGAATGATGATACATTCATCACTTCATTTTTTCTGAGAAGGCCGGTATCTACAAAGACCGGATGTAATTGTTTGCCGATCGCCTGATGGAGAAGTTTTGCTGCTACCAGGGAGTCAACGCCGCCGGAAATGCCAACGAGAACATGTTCTGAACCGACTGTTGTCCGTATCTCAGTGATGAGTTTTTTACGAACGTCTGATATATTCCAATCTTTTTTTGCTTTGCAGATCGAAAAGAGAAAGTTACGAAGCATCGTAATGCCATGCTCGGTATGCGTCACCTCAGGATGAAATTGTATGGCATACAATGCTTTTTTTTGAGAGAAAAACGCAGCATGTTTACAGCTCTGCGTTGAGGCGATGCTGGTGAATTCGGACTGCAAATGCTGCACCTGATCGCCATGCGAGAACCAGACGATTTCAGTAGATTTGAGTGATTTAAAAAGATCGGTTTTTTTCTTGATCTTCAGCAGTTCTTTGCCGAATTCTTTTCGCGCTCCTGTACGGACTATTCCGCCGAGCATATGCGCCATCAGCTGATGGCCATAGCAAATGCCAAGTATGGGTATCCCCAGTTTAAAAATATTCTTGTCTGGTTTCGGACTTTTCTTCTCAAGAACCGATGCAGGACCTCCCGAGAGGATGATCCCTGATGGCTGCAATGCCTGCAAGGTGCTGGCCGGCGTATTAAAAGGAAAAATCTCGGCTTTCACACCGAGATCTCGTACACGTCGCGCTAAGAGATGTGCAAACTGGCTTCCAAAATTTAATATCACAACCATAATGAATACTAGCACAGCACTCGCACACAGCACAAGTCTGATATTGTCGATTTACTTTTTTGCGTCAGCCATCATGCGTCTCCGCATTGCATCGCCCAATAGATCAAAAATACAGCTGATACTGAGGATGGCGATCGTGCCGCAAGCAAGCGTCACTCCAAGGTTGCTGACACGGGATTCAATTTCCCGCATATTTCTGCCTGCTACGGCGAAGTAATCGGGTTTGCCTGGGACATAGCGGATGACCAGAGCAATGCGCGTTCCTGCATGTGGCTGCCAGGTCACTCGGTATTCACCAATGCTTCGGGCATGATCAAAAACGCCGACAGGAGGCTTCGGTTCATTGCCATCGATCATTCCTGTCGATGCTATCGGACTTCCATGCTCGTCAAAGACTGCGATGAACGTGGTAAGGCTTTTTTGGATGTCGAATGTATGATCTGCGGGGACTAGGTCTTTCGGCTGCAATCCATTCGAAAGCGCTTGTCCAAGGTCTTGTGTTATTTGAATTTGAGGATCATTTAACGACTGGCGGTACTGTTGCTGCGCGACTACATAGATAAGACTGCTCAAGCCGATAATAGTTATGGCGAGCGGAAGCCAATGACTGAGAATACCTTGCATGTGTTTCATATGCATTGAGTATAGCAAAGTGAATTAGAAACAGATAGCTTTAACTAAAAGCGCGCCACAATTGTGGCGCGCTTGAAGCACGGAACGTGAGATTAAGGCTTCACCAGGACACCGACATACGCAGGTCCGTAACTGGTCGAGATTGGTTTCGTGTAGATCATGTCACCTGACGAGTCGGTCGCCGTGAATGCAAGGTTTGGCGCGATACCATCATTTGGCAAGGTAGCTACGATAGCGCCATTCAAGTTCCAAATCATATTATGCCAAGACGAGTATAGTTTCGAAGTATAGCCGCCGCCTCGGCCGGATGATCCGCAGCGCGTCCATGCGTATGCTTTGCCGGTAATATTGCCTGCACTGTCGAAGCCGGTAACATAGGTTGACGTATGAATCCCGCCGCAGCTAATGCCGAGTAAACCGCCTCCTGCGGGAAGGTTAATGGTTGTCGAAGCGAATGTAGGCTGAGCGAAGATCAATGGCAGAAGTGCTGTCATTGCGAAGAGGATGAATAACTTTTTTCTCATAAGGATAGTATGTAAATAATTAAGGTTTTTATATCTTCGGCCTTTATTTTTTGATAGTAGGCAATAGACATCAAGATGTCAAGAATAGAATCATGAATTAAAAAACGCCTCCGAGTGAGGCGTTGATTCTGCAGCCGTTAGCACTTGCAAGGGCCCCATGTGTGCAGATTATGTTTTTCGCAAGCACATCCCTGATGGCTCCGCCAAAATGATGGGCACCCTGCATGTGGTGCGCGTTTTTCGCCGAGGAATTCGTCTTCAGTAGGGAGGCGGAAATCAGCAACAATCTTTTCCGGTAAAATAGCATACAGTACGCGATCATCATCGATGGTCCGTTCCCGCTCATCGATATCGCGGTGTATTTTGATAGCCTTTTCAATGCGCGCTTCTTCTTTTTTGAGCGCTTCATCATTCATTGATTTCAAATCATCATCCCAATGCGCCGGATCAGTGATAGCATCAGCATGCTGCGGTTCAGGCAATGCGCTTTTACGGTAAATCCAGAAGGACCTGCAACAGCGCATGGCTTCCTCGAATGACGGAGGCTTCTGCGGCTCGGGTTTTGAGCCTTCAAGCACTGACCAGACAGACCAGTCGTCTACCCAGCAGCGGTCATCGCCCACCTGATCGCGGTGATTGCGAATGGCCGTTCGATATTTTTTTATGGTGTCTAGCGTCATGCTCATTTCTTTTTTTTCGGATCTGAGACCCATCCTTTATCTTTAAACACCGCCCAGATAGCCATGCTGTGACCATGTCCAAGTCCAAATTCTTTTGCCAAGAATTTCACTAAGCCGCCGGCCTTCATATCAGGGGAATAGACGCCGGCTTTCTTCGCGGCAGCTTTGAGCTGAGCAGGCGTTTTGCCAGTTTTAGCTTGAATGTTGTCGATATAGGCTTGAAAGGACATGGCTATAATTTGAAATAGTACACCGGGGAGCATCCTATCAGAACAGCAGCGATCTGAATGCTCAAAATGATAGCTCCCTGTTTTGGATTTTTTGGTAAGGACGCCATGGCGAAATAAACCACCATGAAGAATTCCAGGACAAGCCATATCTGAAACAAATGTGCGGCAGTTCCTTCATCAGGTTGGCGGACTGGTGCGCCGTGCAGAGCAAAACCAAAAAGCATCATGACTATCACCATGAGAGATAGGGCGGCAGGAAGCCAGGCGTCTGGATTTTTATAGAGATTAGGCATGAGAAGTGGAGCTCGATTTTTGCTTCGAATGAGATTCGTAAAATTTCCACCCAGCCCATGCCATGAATGGCACTAAGACTGCTAAAGCCCAGGGGTACCACTGTGGCCCAAGATTCAAATTCGCTGTTCCTATAGCTGCCCCGACGCTTCCAAGCGTTCCGATGATTGCCAGAACCAGCACATGCTTTGCAGGATGATGAGGTGCCAGTTTTGCGGTTATAAAAAATCCAAGAGCATTGAAAATACTGCGGTAGATAATGACGATCCAGACCAACCATGCAGCAACGTACAGATTTGTTTTTGGCAAAACACCAGCTGCTTCCAATGCGAAGTCAGTGATATGAGAGAGAAGCGCTCCGACGAGGATGCCTGCGATAATAGCCCAGATGCTTTTTAAGACTGATCTCATATGTATGATTATTTTAACACAGATAGTAATACTTTAAGTGCTGTTTTTTCAGTATCGATACCGGGGTGAACTGCTCGCAGCTCACGCAGCACAGTATCGATTTTGCCGTCTATGCGAGTCCACGCCGCCGGATCTTTTGGTTTCAATCGCGCTTCAGAAGTATCCCATTCGTATTCTAAATCACTGATGCGAGCTGTCGCTCCGGATTGGTTTCCTAGATTGAGGAGATCGAGAGTATCCTGTGTAATTGTTGTAAATGAGGAAAGATCACCCAGTGGCGACGATAGCGCAGGAGTTGAAGTGGCTGTAGCAGCAACAGGCTGTGCAGTCGTTTCATCGCCTTGTAAGTCCGACTGGCGCATATGGTATCCGATAAGCCCCGCGAGCACCAGTACCGTAACCACGATCGCGGTTTGCAATAAGCCGCTTCTGCTTTGATCTGCAACGATTTCTTCAGCAACCTCTTCCTTTGTTTCTTTTTCAATACGATCTTTCTTTGATAGAGAGAGGTAGGCAACTATTCCCAGAATACCCCCGACGAAAATAAAGCTCGTGATAGTTGCGCCAAGACCTAATCCGCCATATTTCGGCGGCTGAGAAAGGTAATCTCCTATCGATGCCCCGAGCGGTCTGGTCAAAATATAGATCATCCAGAAAGAGAGGACATGGTTCATTTTCAGCTTCCAGCCGATCGCGAAAGCGGCGATGAGACCGGCGATGATGAAGCCAGTCGTTGCGTAGCCAAGACCAAGCCCTTCAGCCATAAGGTCCCCTGCAGCAGTACCGAGCGCAAAAGTAAACAGAATGGTGAGCCAGTAAAATGCTTCGCGCCTTGATGTAACAATCGAGTGTATCGAGAGTGTTTTTTCAAAGTAGTACCAAATAAGGAACGTTGCTGCCAAAAGAATACTGAAAACAATGGTGCTCGTTTCAAGCGGCACGCCGATCTTGTCGGTCAGGTTATCGGTGACCAGCGTTCCGAAGACGCTGATGAACATGACAGAAAGCCAATACGTGACTGGAATATACCTTTTTGCCTTAAACTGAAACAACAAAGCTAATGCGAGCGCTACCCCGGTAACAATGGATGTACCGGTAAGTCCGAAATTTAGATTGACATTTAAGTAATCGGCTGCCGTTTCCCCGACGGTCGTGCACATAACCTTGATGAACCAGAACCAGAGGGTGATCTCTGGGACTTTGTTGAGCATGTGGCGTAACTTTGTATCGGAAGATTGAACTGGGGAGGACATATAATCTAGCATAGAACAAAAAAATGATTTGCACAAAGAATCATTTTTTCAGTCATCGGCCGAATTATTCTGGCGGAGACGGGAGGATTTTCGCCTCGCGGCGTACTCGCCGCTTCGTTGCCAGGGGCAGCGCCTAAAGCTTCATATCCTTCGCTTCAGCCGGCGCTCTCCGCCCAGGGCGGATCGCTGCTGCCCGTTCGAATCCTTTATCTGATTATTGCTTTCCGTACTCATCTTCGATGAGTCCAGAAAACAATGGCGGTCCTTTTTGGACGAAGTTCGAACGTTTTTTAATGAAAATCCCGATGCTGAATTCTGATGCGCGCCGCCTGTGGCGGCGCGGGGTCAAATTTGCCCATCCAAAACTCACTCTAGCAAAAAGAGATACACAAGGCTAGCGCCCAGCCGTCAGGCCTGACGGCTGGGCGGGAAGGAAAAAATGCGCGGCGACAGGGGTTCAAGGGGATGTCGCCGCGCGTCCAGTACAAGATGATAAAGGTTTCACTATCTGTCAACGGTCTGGATAGGGTGCATTCTTTTGACTTTTCGCTTTCTCAGCAATCCCTGAAAAGAGATGACTGATTTTTGCTGCAGTCAGGATAAAAATGAGTAGATTAATAGCTATGAGTGCTACGCTAATTATAGCAAGTGCATCCACAGCTACGGATCTCGATATAATGAGTAGATAATGAACGAGGGGTGCGGTAGGGTCTTCGCGCAGTTCTTCAGAAAATAGACGAAGTACAAAATTGTATGGGCCATAGTGTATAGCTGCAAGAATGGCGGCTCCAAGTGCTACCCAGAATAAACTTTGCAATGAGATAATTGCTTGGAGACGTGTATTTTTTGTCGATTTCGGGACATTGACGACTTGTAATTTGAGCTGTGCGATCGTTAGATCAGCGACCATGCCTATGCGTTGCCGTAGACCATGGATAAGGCCGTATTTTTTTTCTTTTATAACCTGCGATAGGCCTTTAATGATAGTGTATCGATAGCCTTTACCATAGTACTGTGCATAAAAATTAAGACCTGCTTCAATACGGAAACCACGTTTGTAATACGGCGGGAGCATCTGCCAAAGTTTTTTAGTAATGGCGCGCTCACCACCAAGGAGTGGCACAAATACCATGATATTGTGTAAGGCATAGATTTTTCTATTACGCATTGCTATGAACATATCAACGGTACCATCCAGAACCGGCTCTACTAGTGTAGTTACCATTGTGTGTGTGAGCCCAGATATATCAGCATCAATAAAAAGTATGATATCAGTTCGTGCGAGGCTGACGGCTATGTCCATAGCATGACCCTTGCCTTGATTTGTAGAGAGTCTGATATATCGCACGGAATATTTTTGTGTAATTTCCTCAGTTCTATCAGTCGATCCGTCATCAACAACAATAACCTCATAAAAACCTGGGTAGGTCGTCAGCACACTAAGAACAGCGCCTATGCGTTGCGCCTCATTGTATGCAGGAACAATGGCGGTTACTTTTTTTCCAGTTTCTTCTCCAACCATAGGGTGACGGATTTAAATAAAATAACAATAGCTACAACGACTACTAAGGTATACTCGGTCTTGTGCAGGACAGGAAACAAGTTTTTTGTACTACTCCCTGCGAGCCAGCCGATGGTAAGCATGACATGCAGCCATATCATCGTGCCTAGTGTGTCAAAAATAACGAAGGTCCAGAAGCCTATTTTCCTGACGGAAAGGTATAGAATGGTCAGAATTCTGGTACCGTACAGAAATTTGATAAACAATAAGACCAAAAATGGTTTGTGGCCTGTTATCGTCTCAAACCGCTTCAGAAGCGCTTGGTATTTAATTTGTTTTTCATCCCACGAATGTATGCGCTTAAATAACGTCTGGCCGAATAAAAACCATAGGCTGTCTGAAATCACCGTGCCTGCAAGCGCGAGCCAGAATACTGCGGAGATGGACCAGATCCCTTGACCTGCGAGAAAAGCGGCTGTGATAATTACAGTCTCACCGAAAAAGAAGGCCCCAATGAAAATAGCCGGCAGCTGGTATGTGAGTAGCAGTGATGTAATGAGGGGATGTATAGATTTATATATTTGATGATTTAGAAATCATTGCAGCCATAGGATGTACGCTTTACCGTCGGTAAAAAAGGAATCACCAGATGCATTGATGCCTCGAGTTGGCCGGACTATGTCGAGTTTTGTATGTTCAGAAACCATGTGGGTAGCAATAAGTTCTTGGAAAATTTTTTCTCGTTCACGGTCAATGTCAGGATCAATCCTGTGTGTCGGTAGGGGAATTTTTGAGCCAATCTCGATGCCATTATCCAAACTGGCTGTCCCAACCCATAAGGGGCGACCGTCGACAGAATACTGAGTTTTCCAAAAGCGTGCATGGTGTCTCCGTCGTGCGGTTGCATCATCGGTTAGTTGTTTTTCAAACCCCAGGTCATTGGCTGTGGTATTGTAAAACGCCGGTGTCATAGGACCAGATGCGTACATGACATTTCTCGCAATTGCCGAAAGCTCGTGTATGACATTACTGAAGTTTACGAGATCAGCCAAGTGCCACCCTGCTTGATTAAAGGTGTTGATAATTTGATTTTGTTCACCCAGGATGAGGAAGCTTAAGGGTTCCATGTTTTCTCCAAGCAGATTTTCACTGTATCTTGGTTCATGTTCAATAAAATCTTGTAGAGTGATAGCTCGAGTCGCAATGTTAGGTGTTATGATTGTTGTGCCATGGGCAGTAGTATATATACTGCCTAGCGGCACGAAGGTAAGTAATAAAGTTATTACCTTGGATGCTAGAGAAATTTTTTTTCGCGATGTGCTCACGGGCACCTGGAAGTTAATCTCATATCCAGCAATGGCGATCGTAAGGATTAGCAAACCGAGGTACCAGCCAGCAATAACGTCGCTGGGATAATGAACCCCAAGGTAGATACGACTGATACCGATGGCTGTGACAAGAAGAAAAAAAGCAGCAATGGTCAGTGCTTTATACCAAACACTACGAACCCGCTTGATAATGAGGTAACTGATAAAACCATAGAGACAAATTGCTATGACCGCGTGTCCACTAGGAAAGCTGAATGACGGTGGAAGTGTAATAAGATTTAGGCCAGCGGGTCGGGGACGGTGACCGATCCACTTTGTCAACCAGTAGGCACTATATCCTGACCCGACTGATAGTATAAAATAACGAATTACGCTATAGTCTTTATCCATAAGCAAATAAACAAGAGTAATTGCAGAAACGAGGAGTACGGTACTGGTATTTGCAAAAGTGGTGATATAGATGAACAAGGACGCATAGCGGGGCGAGATAAAGGCTTGTATGAGGTGAATCGTTCTTGCATCGGCGAGGTACAAAGGATCCTTGAGTAGAATATCAAAAACTATAATAGTAAATTGAATAAGAAAAAACCCAGCGATAAAAGCACAAATTGTTGTATACAGTCCTGATGGAAAATTTTTGTCGAGTCTTTTTTTCAAAAAAAAGTACGTACGTGGCCATCGTGATTGAGTTGCTGCTAGGCTTTTTTGCCAAACACGAGTATGAGCGATACTATGTCCTAGGCTTGAGAGTATTTGGAGAAGTGTTTCTCTCTTTCTGAAAATCCAGACTGAAAATAATCCAATGCATGTAGACAGGGCGGTTGCGAGAATGAGGACGGCAGCAAGCCCGAGGCCCCAATAACTAAAGTATACAAACAGCTCAAATGATGCATAGATAAATCCAAGAACGGTCGCAGTGATGAAAATTTTTTTGGCCATAGTGCTATTCTAGCAAAGAAAAGGAGTTATAAATAGCATAGTGTTCATGCAATCGTTGTTAGAATGTCCTACACCAATACCCGTTTCCATAGTATTTTAGAATGCTCAAGGCGCGGCGACATCCCCTTGAACCCCTGTCGCCGCGCATTTTTTCCTTCCCGCCCAGCCGTCAGGCCTGACGGCTGGGCGCTAGCCTTGTGTATCTCTTTTTGCTAGAGTGAGTTTTGGATGGGCAAATTTGACCCCGCGCCGCCACAGGCGGCGCGCATCAGAATTCAGCATCGGGATTTTCATTAAAAAACGTTCGAACTTCGTCCAAAAAGGACCGCCATTGTTTTCTGGACTCATCGAAGATGAGTACGGAAAGCAATGGCGGAGACGGGAGGATTCGAACCTCCGAGACCCTTTGGGGGTCTAACGCTTTTCGAGAGCGCCCCGTTCAACCACTCTGGCACGTCTCCATCCGCGCTTAGTATACTTATTTCTTGTATTTTTTCAATGCAGAGGCTCTTTATGGTATACTATGCATATCACACTATGACCATTACGTATCCCAAGGGTGACAGTGACTCATCAGCCAACCTGAATCCGCCCGCAAGCGCATCGCATCTGACCGCCGTAGCAATTGCGGTAAGCATCGTCTTCCTCGTTGTCGCTGCAGGCTTGTGGTATGGCTTTTCGCAATCAAAAAAAGCTGTCGAATCCGTTCCTGCTGCGGTCATTCCGCTGCCTGCATCGCCTGCAGTGGAAGGAGCGCGCGTGTATGAGGCGATCGATGGATTACAGCAATGTCAAAAGAATACTCCTGATCTGAACACGGCTGACGCACAGAAGAAGAGGCAGAATTGCTATTATGCGGTCATGACAATTTTTGCAACATCATCTATTTGCAATATCATTGCATTGGACGGCAGCAGCTCAGATCTTTGCAAGCAAGCAGAAGCCCGTTTCATCAAGGATTATCCGAACGGCATACCGAAAACGGATATACCGCTAGTCGGTGCAAAGACAAATGCAAATTCAAATCCCTCCGTTCCTGGCTCCGGCGGTTCGGCAGGGTTAGGCACGAAAGGTAGCACTGGATCCACCGGCGGTAGCGGAGGGATAAACTCGAATACGAACACGCAATCTAATACAAATACCGGCTCGCAGAACACGAATACCAACTCAACAAGCAATGCGAATACTTCCGGCAATACTAATACTGCGGGCAATTCCAATAGTTCGACCAGCCAAAACAGCAATAACAACAGCAATCAGAACGAAACATCAAATGATCTGCCCCCATGCCTGAATGACGGTGGTGAGCCGACCTTGTTGCAGCATACCAACTGCCAATAGTAACCTGGTTCAAATGTCCCGCTCCGCGCAAATAACCGTAGATCGGTTCAAAAATGATTGTCCGAAAGCAGTCATTTTTGTTATAATTCCAGTATGAGAAAAATTATCACCACGACATTCGTAACGATGGATGGCGTCATGCAGGCACCAGGCGAATCAAAGGAAGATACTGCTGACGGTTTTGCGTATGGAGGTTGGCAGCAGCAGTCTGACTGGGCTGATGACATAACGGGCAAGATCATCAAGGCTTTCATGACCGCTCCTTTTGAGCTGCTCTTGGGAAGGCGCACTTACGATATCTTTGCCGGGTACTGGCCCAATCATCCAGAAATTGAGCTCATAGCTAAACCGTTCAACAGCACAAAAAAGTATGTTGTCTCCCATGCGCCCATGGAACTTTCTTGGAATAATTCTGCGCTCATTACAGGAGACGTGGTGGCAGAAATAAAAAAACTTAAAACTTTAGACGGTCCCGATCTGTGGGTGTGGGGTAGCGGCAACCTCATCCAAACGCTCCTGCAGCACAACCTCATAGATCGAATGTACGTCTGGACGCATCCTGTCACTATCGGCACTGGCAAGAAATTATTTGCGGAAGGCACACAACCCGAGCGATTTAAAGTTGTTGACTCAAAAATCTCCACAACTGGTGTCGTTATCGTAACCTATGAGCCTGACGGACAGCTCAAAACAGGTTCGTTTGTTAAGTAGAACTATTCCTTCAAATCAGGTATCAAGACCGAAGGATTTTCTCTAATCTTATTTCCAACAGCGTCCAGTACGTTGCGGATCGGGATTTTTTTATTTTTCTGCAGAAAAGTGGCAAATATGCTATACTATAGTTCAAACTATGAGACTACCGATCACCTACGAAGACCTAAAAACCTTACTGTTCAATCAAAAGTTGATCAGCCAATCCGATTGGACAAGCGCTGAAAAGAATGCGAACCGCAGACGCCGTGGCATTGAAGAGGTTTTGATAGAGAGAGGCTTTTTCACTGAAGCGTACCTGTTTGAAATGATAGCTGCTGCACTGAAGATACCCTATATCAACCTGCGCACGGTGAAAGTCGAGGATGATGCGTTCAAAATGCTGCCAGAAGACGTTGCGCAAACGACGAAATGCATCGCATTCGAGAAAAATACGAAGAAAGGAACGATAAAAGTCGCCACGTTAAATCCGCTCAGCACTGAAAGTCTGACCGCGGCACAGCAGGCGATAGGGCAAACCTGTGAATGGTTCCTCATGAATGACAAGAGTTACCGGTACGCTCTTCGTTTTTATAATACTGACCTGAAAGAAGATCTGCTGAAAATCATCAATCAGCATATACAGGGCGTGCAAGGCAAGGCTATCGGCTTGGATTTGCCTGTGGTCAAGATATTCGATACCTTGCTCGAATATGCATTGCTTGAGCAGGCGTCTGATATCCACATTGAACCGTTGTCAGATGCAGTACTTGTCCGTTTCCGTATCGACGGCGAACTCGAGGATAAGATCGAATTGCCGATCTCACTCAAGGATGCAATGATTGCACGCATCAAGATCCTGTCTGACCTAAAGATCGATGAACATCGGGTCCCGCAGGACGGTCGTTTAGGTTTCAAGATCGATGATCTGGAAGAATCAGCCCGTGTTTCCATCATACCGACGATGTATGGAGAAAAAGCCGTGATGCGGCTGCTTTCAGACGAGATGCAGAATTTCAGTTTGCAGGATATTGGTCTGTCAAAAAAGAATCATGATCTGGTTCTGCGCAGCATACAGAAGCCGTTCGGCATGATACTCGTCGTCGGCCCTACTGGATCTGGCAAAACAACTACGTTGTATGCCATTTTGAATATTTTGAATACGGAAGATGTAAATATCTCGACCATCGAAGATCCTATCGAATATGGCATCCGGCGCGTGAATCAAACGCAGGTGAATACGACAGCGGGATATACATTTGCCAGTGGTTTGCGCTCATTGCTGCGGCAGGATCCTGATATCATCATGATCGGTGAGATCCGCGACGGTGAGACCGCACAGATAGCCGTTCGCGCTGCATTGACCGGGCATCTGGTCCTTTCTACATTGCACACAAATAATGCCGCAGGAGCCTTGCCTCGCTTGCTTGATATGGGCGTCGAGCCTTTCCTGACCGCATCGACGGTCAATATTGTCATCGCACAGCGGCTAGTCCGCAGGATTTGCATAGAATGCATTGCGAGTTATAAACTATCTGGTGTAGAGGTAAAGGCATTGTCAAAAGAGTATGATTTGCGGGCAATAGTTATACGCATGCAGAAGTTGGGCGTCATTGATAAAAAAATCGAGAACTTTTCAAGCCTGCCCTTCTATAAGGGCAAAGGGTGCAATCGATGCCACGGCACTGGCTATACGGGGCGTGTTTCCGTGACGGAAGCTTTGGTTAATAGCCATGCGATACAGCAGGCGATCATAAAGAATATGTCGTCGGAAGACTTTGAAGCGATCGCATTGCAAGAAGGCATGATACCGATTTTCGATGATGCGATGCAGAAAGCATTGCTTGGCGTCACAACCCTAGAAGAAGTATTGCGAATTTCAAGAGAATAATATGGCAGCACCAGCAGCAGCCACCATGCAGGCACCGATGCAGCCCCTGCGCAAGCAGGAGGGCGCTCTTTCGTCATTGCCGACGCCGACTCAGAAAGAACAGGCGGTACAGGTTGTCAAACAGCAGCGAGAGAAAAAGGAAAAGAAACCGCTCATATCCTTGGGCGTTTCTCAGAACGAGAAGATTTTTTTTATCGACAACCTGGCGACCATGCTGACCGCCGGTTTGTCGCTATCATTGGGGCTTCGTACTTTGTCGACCGAGACCAAAAATAAGACCATGAAGCGGGCATTGCGATCGATCGAACATGTGATCGATAACGGGCGCCAGCTCTCTGACGGTTTGGCGCAACACCCGGAAGTGTTCCCGCCATTATTTGTCGCAGTTATTCGCGTCGGCGAGGCCGGCGGAACGCTTTCAGATGTATTGATTCGTCTTGCCGCCATTGCAAAAAAGGAAAAAGCGCTGCGCAGCAAGGTTATCAGCGCTCTGATCTATCCGGCTATCGTTGTCCTTGCAATGATCGCAATTGTATTCATTCTGATGCTGTATGTATTCCCGCAGCTCATCGCTATCTTCGAAGATGTGGGAGCAGAATTGCCGATCCAGACCAGGATACTTATCGCCACCGTGCATTTTTTCCAAAATTACGGAGTCTATATCGGCCTTGGTGCGATTCTATTGTTCATTTTGTTCATCTTCGGCCGCCGTTTCAAAAAAATTCACCGTTTCTATCACTTAATGCTCCTGGGCATGCCGTTTTTCGGCAAGATCGCGAAAGAATTGGCGCTGACCAGGATCCTGGGCAATATTAAAATGCTTATGGTATCAGGCGTGCCTATCGTCCAAGCATTCACGATCGGCTCAAAGACTGCCGGCAACCTTGTCTATGAAGAAGAATTGGTGCGGATCTCAAGAAAGCTGGAATTGGGCAATTCACTGCATACCATTCTGAGCCAGCGGCCCGCGCTCTTTCCTTCGCTTGCCGTAACCATGGCTAAGGTCGGCGAAGAGACCGGAAAGCTGGATGAGATCATGGGCAAGCTTCAGGCATTCTATGAAAATCGCGTTGATACGGTATTCTCAAACCTGTCGACTATCATTGAGCCGTTCCTACTGCTTTCGATAGGAGTCATGGTCGGCTTTATAGCCGTATCCGTGATCATGCCAATTTATAATTTGGCGCAATCCTTCTAGTTATAATTCTCTCCAGGTAATGATATCGTAGGCGGTTTCAGTCGAGGGGAAATAAGGTGGTGAGAAGTAGAGCAAGTTCGCGTCATAGGTAATGACGCGATTTTGATATCCATTCCCATCGCTGTATCGCGTGCCATAGACACCGTTCGAAGCTATCAGGCCAAAGAGAGTCAGTGATTGTCTGGTTCCATACGGCGAGCAATATGCAGCAGGGTAGTAGTAGCGTCCGACGCGACCGTTCTTTGCCACTAAAGCAGCGTCGATCCGCAAATTATCGGCGCTGACCATGCCGGTATTAATATTGTTTTGCGCGATGATCCCGAGGATATCCCTTCCGTCATAATTCGTATAACTCAGGTCATCATTGATAGTGACGTTCGCATAGGTCGTCGGGTTTTCCGGGAATCGCGCTGCACCGATCGTCAGCCGGGCAGTATTTATTTTTCCGTCGACCCATAAATCATCTTCCACGAATAAGGCTCCATTGCCTGGGAGGTTGATCGTGTTTTGGAACACTTGCGTCGAGATGCTCCAGGTTCCCCATCCGCTCTGATTCTGCGTATTTGAACAATTCACATTAGGCGGCGCAACGAGAGCCGTGACTTTATAGACATCGATGGTGTCATTCGTCTTGAGCACTAAGTGGTATCCCAATGCTCCCGAATTCGCCATGTATGTTCCCCCAGACTGAGCTTTGGATTTTATCGTTGCGAGGTCTTCAGTGATTCCAGCGAAATCGAATGCAGGTACCGGGAATTGCCTGCCGCCGGCAAATACATCAGGCCTGCTGGGGGCGCTTGCTGGTGGCAATGGATCCGTTGGGCTCACGTGTGTATGCACGCCGAATTCATTTGCGCCTGCGTGGCTGGGGTCGTCGTATTGTGTCACTGAGCTGGTTACTAAACCATTCGCGAGACCATCAAACCGAATGCCTCCATTGGCATGGATCTTACCATTCACGGTGACATTCTCAGCGAAATAGAGGTTCGTGTTGCCGATCACCGCATAGGAAGCGAGCGATGGCTGACCGAGCACGACTTCTACCGTACGGCTTGCACGGGGATCTGCATCGACCTTGCCAGTTGATTTGATCGTTGCCGTATTAAAGCCATCAGCCGGAGGAGTGATCTCAAGGGAGAATTCTCCAATACGGTTGCCGCCGACATCATCGTATTCATGGATATAGGGGCCTGGGTTTCCGGTGCCGTCCTGGAAATCATCCGGCGAATGCGCCAATCGCCAGCGGTAATACTCGATGCCTGACTCGGCGACATTAATTGCCTGCTCGCGGTAGTATTCATGTTTTGAAAATCGTATATTCGAACTTGCCCATGCGATGAGGCCGCCGATAAAGATAAAAGCGATCGCAGCAAATACTAAGACTTGAAAAAGGATAGCGCCCTCTTGGTTGATGTGTTTGCTTTTCATTTGTTTTTCAGTGATCGTATATCTGCCCGGGTTTCCAGCGTACGCGGCATCTGGTCAGCAACCCGCGGGTCGACGGAAATATGCAATTCAACCAGACGAACATCTGCGGGTGACACCGGCTGTGTCAATGGCGGCGTAGAGGTCGAACCGTCAAAGCTACTGCCATAGTAAATAAAGTAAGGCGGCGCAGTGATGACATTGTCGACCATCGAGCTGACGCTTTCATTTGCCGAATCATAGGACAGCGGTTGTCCGGTCGGCACGATCAGGCCTCGTTTGAGTGATCCGTTCTCCACAAAGTAGCGAATGCGCTCGACAATGCCATCACCGCTGCGGTCCGCGTAGAAAGAAACAACACTGTCAGTACTGCTGGCCACCGGGAAGCTGCCGTCATTCGGGATCTGCGCAGCCCTGATCTCTGAAGTGAAATTGCGCAGCACCAAAAGCGACTGCTGGTCTAATGTGCTCCGTGCTTTCGAAATTTGGTTGTCGCGGAGGATCTTTATTTGCAGGACAGAAATGGCAGTAATGATCAGGCTAAAGATGCCAACCGATATTATGACTTCAAGGATAGTAAAGCCGCGATGCCGTTGCATTACTGTGGCGTCAGTTTGATCGTAACCGTCTGCCATCCGGAAGCGATGGTTTTTGGAGTTACCGAGGTGATATAACCTGATTTTGATATGGTGATCGTATTCGCCCCCGTGACAACGTCGTTGAAGTACACCTGGCCGGACGGCGTACATGCATTTGCGAAACTGATCGCAATATCCGAGACATTGGGCGTATAGGCGGTATTTGCTGTTTGCAGATCAATGCGATAGCGGATATAGCGATCGCCATTATGGATAGCATTGAGCGTATGATCGGTCGGTTTATAGTAGGTATTCGTCGTGCCATCAGGACCTCGGTAGCTCCAGGTTGTGGTGGCTGTATTGGTCTGGCTGCTCGCAATACGGATGCGGACAGGATCAACGCCTGTTTGCGAAGGCTGTCCTTCAGGCCGCATCACTAAATGATAGAAGTTCGTTGGCGCGGTATTATCAAAAATGGAAGAGGTGAGAGTGCCAGAAGCCGCATAGGTTGCTCCGTTTTGCTGAAGCTTGAGTTCACCGACAGGATTCGATGTGCCTATAGTACTGGAGCTGTCGTATCGATTTGCCGTACTCCAATTCGTTTGCCCTCCTCCTCCTGACCAATCTGTTTGCTGCCAATTCCCTTCGCCGGTTTGCAATGTTTTCGAATAACTCGGTCCGTCAATTTTTACATCGGCACCCTGGATCGGCTGCTGGGTCACTGCATCGACTGCAAGGACCAGAAGAGCATTCGTCGTTTTGGGCTCGGCCACCATCGAGAGCACCTCGGTCGAATCAGGAGAAAGGGACATCGGCAATTGCGGAAGGCTGCCAGCCAGATAGTATTGCGGGTCTGTCACGGTCGCATTGTATGTATCCCATTCCATAGACGGCAGATCGAGTTCTCCGTTATTGTCAGTGCTGAGATCGGAGCTGTACTTTGGCACATCAGGTGATTGGCCTATCAGTTTTGCACCAGTGAGATTAAAGTCGATATTGGGACGGGGACTGCACACTTGGTCGACTGTTCTCACATTCAATGTGCTTAACGCATCGATTGAGAAACTGACCTGCGTGACCGCATCTGCAAGGACCGTTGCATGCGGCTTCAGCGGGCTCGGATTATTTGGATCTCCGACTGCATAGGTTTTATCAGTTGAGAATCCAGGTTTTGTTACGGTGATTTGATACGACTGCTCAGCAGGCGGCGCATCAATGACAACGAGCTGCCCCTGGTTATTGGTCGTATCTGTAAAATCGAGGGCAGGGTCGGTGGTTGTATTGACAATAGAGACAGAAGCGTCAGGCACTGGCGCTCCCACAGCGTCAAAGACCTGGATCAATAAGGCGCCATTCCCGCCGCTTGTTTCCAGGCGCTTCGGCGCCACAGTCGTGGTCCCTGAGTAGCTCGTTGCTATTTCACAGGTCACACAGGTGACCTGTACCTCAGCTAATTTATAATCGCCAGGAGACGTATCGCCGATGGTAGGGTTTCCGGTGATGAGTAAATTAAATATGCCGGTGCCATAGGTAATACTCGATTTATTGTCGATCGTGATTTTGTATCCAGTAGCTTCGACGACCTGCGCTCCGTTGCCAATGGCTATCAAACCGTCATTGGCATAGAGAATGCCTCGAAAACCGGTGGAGTTATTGATCTGTATCGCGGGGTTGTTTGAACTTTTTGATCCATTCGTAGTAATGAATACAGCATAACTGCCGGCAAACGGATTACAGGAATTTTTTTGTTTATTATATCCCTCTGATCCGCAGGCAGCAGTATTATTGTTGATCGAGATAGAACCGTCTGCAATGATCACGCCGCTGGCGCTCGAGTAGGTTGGACTCAGGTAAATGCTTCCGCTATTCGAAAGGCTGATGGTGCCGGTCACCCATAACGTTCCGGTTACAACGAGTTCGCCGCTGCCGGTTATCGTAATATTGCCATTGATCTTTTTTGGTCCGATGGTGACCTTTTGCCCGTTGCCGATAGTAACCGAGCCCGTTGTTCCTACTGCTGCCGCTTCGTTCTTCCATTCGGTGATCTTCGCACTTGAAATAGGCAAATTTTGTGAAGGCGTGTCTGAGGTCCCGGGATGTTGCGCCCCGCTGACGGTTGAATTTTGTATCGTTTGATAGTACGCGTCGCCGGTTATCGTAGCATTTGTAATGGCATGCGCATGTGCATCACCGGCAATTTTTATAAAGTCGAGCGTATTGCCGCCCGCAACCCACATGTCGTCAGTTACATTCGCTTTATTGTCACCAGTTGCGGTACCGTTCGAGAATACTTTGCCGAAGATCGTCGCCGTGTTTGACATGATGAGGCCGCCGTCGCCGACCTGAGCGCTGAACGGGAATCGTACATCGTCAAGGTTATTGCCCAGCACGCCATCAAATGGATCATCTATGTTCCTGACGATCGTCCGCACCTCATACGTTTTGCCGTTACGAACTATTTCTTTCGTCGGTTCGAGAAAACCGTTGGGGACGCTGTCTTTCAGCCCCAGTGACGTAAATGGAATTGCATGGATGCTTTCGAGCTCTTCCTGCAATATGGTATTAGCACCGGTGCGTTCAGATGAAACTTTGACCAGGCGCAGAACATTGGTGTAGACCATGAAGAGCCCCACGCTAACCAGCGCAAAGACCGCGACTCCTACAATAGTTTCAACGAGGGTGAAGCCTGTGTGCACTGGGCTCAAAAATGACGGCGAGGCGCCCCCTCCATGCGAAACTTTTTGTTTTACTGACTTAAAAAAAGCCATAGTGTGATGGCCCTAGTATACCAAGTTTTTGATGGATTTACCAAGATTTTTTGTGTCCGCGGTTCAGTTTCACCGTGGTATTGGCCAGATAGATCGTCCCGGCGACAAAGATCATCCAGAGTATGCTGAGATCATTTTTAAAATAAGGCACATCGACAAGTCCGTGGATCACTATGCAGATCCACGCCATGGTCATCCCCCAGGCTAATGCGCGGGAATTGCCGGAGATGAAATGCGCGTTGAGTGCTTTTTGAAGCGTATTGCCGATAGCGACCAGCAGCCATATAAATGCGATGAGCCCAAGAAGCCCAAGTTCGCTCCACGTATTGAGCAGAATGGTGTGCGGATAGAGGTAGATCTCGAGAAATTCGTGGGTATGGAAGGGGCGCACCGCATTTTGATAATTCGCTAAGCCCCCTCCGCGGAATGGATGCGCCATCAATAGTTCGGCAGTTTCGCGCCACTGGTTGATGCGAATTTCAAGCGAGGAGGATTTCAGGTCAAGATAATTTCTTGACACATTTCTGACCAAGGATGAGAACTTCTCAGTCACTGGAGTCATCGTGAGAAATATAATGATGCCGATGGTCGTCGCAAGGCCCAGGAGCAACCGCAATCTGCCTATGCGGAACAAAGTTAACCAGCCAATAACGAGCAGCGCGAGAGCTGCGCCAGTTGTCTTGGCCGCAAGCACAGTGGCGATCCCCAGAATGATGACAATGAGGCTATACCATTGTTTGCGCATGGTTTGTTGTCGCGTGAATGAACCGATATAGTAGGCGACAATGGGAGCCACCAGCAAACTATTCGCATTCGGATAACCGAATAGTGTGGTGACGCGCCGATGCGCGGCATCAGCCCAGAATGGGTTTTCAATGCCGACGCCGGTAAAATGCTGATAGATCGCGATGCAGCCTATGAACATCGTCAGTAAACCAAGCGCTGACATGATGCGCTCGAAATGCTCATAGGTTTTTATTTCGTAGACCAGAACAATAAGCAGCATAAGCGGCTCAATAAAGTATGCTTTGAGTATGCCGAATGCTTCTGGCTGGGCAGGTGACAAGAATGCGGAGATCCCTGCTGCAAGTATCAGCAACGATAAGGCAAAACGATATGCAATAGGGATATTGTTGGTCACGCCGCTCTTTCTCCAAAAAATTACATTGATCCGCTTCCATTGTCCATTGCGCATGAGCCATATAGCGAACAGGATCAGGACGAAGATTTCAAGCGCGGTTACCGGTATGCCTGCGATCGTGAAGCGGAGAAGGTAGCTTGGCAAGATCAAACAAAGCAGCGTAATGCCTGACATCCTGTCGCGCCAGCACAGCACCGCAAACAGCACTGCTGCGGCCAGCATTTTTATAGATATCAATGATAGACTGAGGAGCTCCATAATTAACCGGTTATAAGCAGCTTTAGTTCATCTGGATGAACGGTGCGAAGGAGGTATGCCAGTGCACAGTAACAGATAAAACCGATGGCAGTGACGAAAAGCACAGGCATGAAAGGCGCAATCAGCCAGATAGTAATGGCCATGCCTGCGCTTGCAATGCAGATCTTGAATAGCGCAGACCATGGGATCTGCAAATGAATGGTGTCATGGATCACGAACCATGCGCTCGCAACGATCATGAGCTCGCTGAGCACCGTCATCCAGGCAGCGCCCCAATAATTAAATCGGGGAATGGCCAATACATATCCAATTAGGCTCACGACTGCAGTAGCGAAGAAAAATTTGATCATCTTTTTTTGTTTTTCTATCACCAGTACGACATAGGTATAGAGTGTCCCAAAAAATATGGCCGCAGTTGCCAGCATGAGCACGCCCAAGACTGGGCCAGAGGCAGAGAACGTATCGCCGGCAACGAACACCATGATTTTTTTGCCAAGCATCATGCCGCCAACCACAATCGGTATAGTCAATGCCGCAAAAAATATAAATGCACGCTCCCAAACTGTTTGTAATCTGGCCACATCGCGCGCTACCCATGCGGCGGTCAGCAAGGGCAAGATCAATCCCATGAACATGTGCGGGAATGCAGTAAGTATCTCAAGCACGCGATACGCTGCTCCATATATGCCGACACTTTCCTGGCTTTGTGTCAGCGAAAGGATGATGGTGTCTGCTCTGAAGTATACCAGGTTCAATGCAATGGTTACTGCGATAGGCCATGTTTTATGCATGACCTCTCGCCAATATGCCGTATCAAAAGCAAGTCGAAGATGTACGGGATTTGGCAAACGTGAAAGCATATACCATGCTGCAAAAAAAGTCAGAACCCCGATCAGCGAGAACGTTATAAAGATGCTCTGCAAACCCCAGTCGCGCGTGACGATCAGATACATCGCTACGACAGAGGCGCATTTATTGAATACATTAATCACACCGATCGAGACCATGCGCAATTGTTTTTGAAAAACTGCAGTTACGGTAGAAACCAATGAGGCAGAAAGATACGAAACTGCAAGCAGTGTGGCGCCAAGCTTTGTCACCGAGTCATACGGTGAAAACTGTATAAGTATCAGCGCAATAACGAGCAGTGCAGCGCTTGAAATAAGACGGATGGTAAAAATATTATTACTGATCGCGCCCATCCGGTCCTCATGTGCTGAGATCTCCCGCAATAAGGTAAGATAGAGGCCAAAATCCACCAAGGTAACGAAGAATTGCAATAGAGCATTTACCGTCGTGAAGTGCCCGAAACCGGCAGGACTCAAATATCGAGTGATCATGGCTAGCATGATCACACCGATGACGATCTCTACGATACGGAGCCCTGTTTGTGCAAGGGTTGTAACTGCAATTGTTTTACCAGTCGAAGATGCCATAGAATATACTTGTTATACCATGAGATTGAGAGTTTGTGGAGAAGTTATCATTACAGTTGACTCAGAGATTGATACAGGGTATTTTTTAGGCCTGTTCATTAGAGGAGGTGGGGCGTGGAAGACGATTTTATCAATGAAGCCCATTGTGATAACGCTGGACTCTGTGAAGCACCGCGAGGGGCTCGAGGTATTACGAATTGCATCTATTGCGGTAAAGAGCTGCACGAGAAAGACGGATGGTGGTGGACGTGGGACGCAGACTTTTCTGAATTCCCTCAGCCGCAAGGGGCGGTTAGTAAAAACTGCCCTTAGAAGTTTTCACTTCCAAGGGCAGTTTTTTGTTTAGTTCGCATGCATTGCCTAATCCTTCTTCATCGCAACCGCGAGAATCTTTTTTCGTATCTCTGCCATGAGCTTCTTGTCTTGCTGCAGGAAGGATTTGGCATTTTCACGGCCCGTGCCAAGCTTCGTGCCGCTATAGGTATAGGTATTGCCGCTCTTGGTAATGACTTCGTAGAGTACGCCCTGATCGATCAAGTCTGAAGCGAGCGAGATGCCTTCATTGTACATGATGTCGAATTCGCAGGTCTTGAACGGAGGAGCGACCTTATTTTTGACGATTTTTACTTTCACACGATTACCGATGACTTTTTCACCCTGCTTGATCACTGCTGCACGCCTGACCTCGACACGGACCGATGCATAGAATTTCAATGCATTGCCGCCGGTCGTTGTTTCCGGGTTGCCGAAGAAGACGCCGATCTTCATTCTGATCTGATTGATGAAAATAACGGTCGTTTTGGTTTTACTGATGATGCCGGCTAACTTGCGCAATGCCTGGCTCATGAGCCGCGCCTGCAAACCCATATGGGAGTCGCCCATATCACCTTCAAGTTCGGCTTTCGGGACGAGAGCTGCTACTGAGTCGATGACAATGGCATCAAATGCATTTGATCTGACCAAGGTTTCGACTATTTCAAGGGCTTGTTCGCCGGTATCTGGTTGCGCGATGAATAGATCTTTCGTATGAACACCGATCATTTTTGCATATTCTGGGTCAAGAGCATGCTCAGCATCGATGAACGCTGCAAGACCGCCTTGTTTCTGTACTTCTGCAACAATGTGCTGGGCCAAGGTTGTTTTGCCTGAGCTTTCCGGTCCGTAGATCTCGATGATGCGGCCGCGAGGTACACCGCCGATGCCCAATGCAATGTCCAATGAAAGGCATCCGGTCGGGATCCCCTCAAGATTCAGGGCTTTATTATCGCCTAACTTCATGATGGAGCCTTCACCGAAACGCTCCTTAATTTGGTTGATAGCTTCGGTTGCTGCCTGTGTTTTTTTTGATTCTTCTGGCATAGATATCTTGTTAGTTATTAGGCCCTGTTGCTGTTGTTGATGTTGCAGTGATGGAAGGCGGTTCGGTTTTGACAATCGTGATTTCTTTGAGGAAGCTGCGGCTATGCTTTTTCTTGGCTTCAATGCTAATGGTGTTCAGACCATTGGTCAAGGCTATTTCCTGGTTGAAGCTGTTCGTCGCATCAAGGACGACAGGCTGTTTATTGATCGTCAGGGTGGTTCCTGCTTCGGTCTGGCCCTTCAGTATAATACTATTTTCCTGGGTGCGGAAGTCCGCTAAGGGCGAAGCAAAAGTGACCACCGGAGGACTGATGCTTTCATGAATAACGAAGCCCGCATAGCCAAGTATCAAGAGCAGGACGATGCCTATGGCGATGCGGCGCCCGGTTATCAGTGCTGCGAATTTCGGGAATAATTTTCTCTGCTGTATGCCGTTTTTCTGCTCGAGCTTGGCGCGTATGCTATTCTCTTTTTCATAGGAGATCATCAGATCACGGGGATTGATCTCCAAGAATTGGGCATATTTTTTTACCCAGGCTTTGGTATACATCTCGCCAGGCAGGAGGTGGTATTGAGAAGACTCGATAGCTTCTAAATATTTTTCCTGAATCGCTAATCGTTGCGCGCATTCAGCGAGCGTCATGCCTTTCGCCGAACGTGCTCGTTTGAGCTGTTCGCTGACGGTGGTATACATCCCAAGTTCGGTCCGGGTGAAGGTATTCGCCATACAAGCGACCTTAGGAGTTTTCCTCTTCGGCTGAGTCTAGAGGTTCGTCCTCCGCCTCTGTGGAGCTGTCATCGTCATGGGCATAGAGATCATCTTCACTGACGCGCTCTTCGGTCGGTTCATCGCCGTATTCTTCACGTCCCGAGCGCGCGTATTGCGCATCTAATTCTTCCTGTGTAATGAGCACTTCGCGGGGTTTCGAACTGTTTTGCGGTCCGATAATGCCGCGCTCTTCCAGGAGGTCGAGGATGCGCGATGCTTTCGCAAAGCCGACCCGCATTCTGCTCTGCAGCAAGGTGGCGCTTGCGCGCTTTGCCTTCACCACCACTTCGGTTGCCAGCATCAAGTCGCGTTCAGTCGAGTCGCTTTCAAATCCGGCATTTGATCCGCCGCCCATAAGACCGGTCTTTCGTTCAGTGACCTCAGCCTGATATTGAGGCTCGCCATGCTGTTTCAGGTAGTCGGTAACCCCGGTAATTTCTTTATCGCTCAAGTATGCGCCTTGTATACGGCGCGGCTTAGAAAGTTCTGCAGATATATAGAGCATGTCTCCGTTGCCGAGCAGTTTTTCAGCACCAGAAGAATCGATGATCGTACGGGAATCAGTCACTGAAGCAACCGAGAAAGCTATGCGTGAAGTGATATTTGCTTTGATAAGTCCGGTAATGACATTTACCGATGGACGCTGGGTGGCAAGTATCAGGTGGATGCCGACGGCGCGTGCCATTTGAGCCAGCCGGATGATAGCCGCCTCTACTTCTTTTGCTGCAACCATCATGAGGTCTGCAAGCTCGTCGATCACAATGACGATATACGGCATGGGCTCCATCAGGCGGGCGTCATTATAGGCCTGGATATTTTTCTTGCCTGCTGCGGCGAGCATTTTATAGCGTTCATCCATTTGCGAAACGGCCCAGCGCAATGCATTGATCGTTTTATCGGTTTCAGTGATGACCGGAGCCAGCAAATGCGGAATGCCGTCGTAACCAGAAAGCTCTACGCGTTTCGGGTCGACCAGTATGAGTTTTAAAATGTCTGGTGAGTTCTGATACAGCAAAGAAATAAGCATCGCATTAATGCAAACTGATTTGCCGGAGCCAGTAGCACCAGCAATGAGCAGGTGCGGCATCTTCGCCAGATCAGCCATGGACGTTTTGCCGGTCACATCTTTACCAAGTGCGAGCATCAAGTTGCTGTGGCGTTCTGTGTATGCCTGTGATTGCAAGATCTCCTTCAGTTTCACGATAGAAACGCTTTGGTTCGGAACTTCGATGCCGACCAGCGACTTGCCGGGGATAGGCGCTTCGATGCGCAGCGGGTGTGCTGCCAGAGCAAGTGAAAGGTCATTTTGCAAAGCACTGATCTGATTTAATTTCACTCCCTCAAGCGGCTTCAAGGTATATTGAGTCACGGTCGGTCCGACATTGACCTCACCCATGGTCACATCGATGCCAAAACTCTTTAACGTGGCTTCGATCTTTTTCATGTTTGCTTTGATGTCACCGCTCGCCGGCATATCCGTTGAGCCACTGAGCAGATCAATAGGCACATCGATCTTTGGTTGCGCCACTTTTTTTGCAGGAGCTTTCGCTGCCGATGCTTTAGAGCTGGCTTTTGCATTTCCGAACGGCAGATTTATCTGCGGCGTGCTTTCTTCTTCGTCGGATTCATCGTCTTCAGGTTCTGCCAGCTCGCTTGTTTTGAAATTATTCGTGTATAGAGGAGACGGCGCTTCACGTCGATTGCTGTTCGCGACCGTACGGCGTTCGCGCCATTGCATGAAAGTTGCGGCTATGTTTTGCCACATGCCCATGAGGCTTGAGAACGATGTATTGAAGAAAATAAATGCACCGATAAAGAAGATCGCGAGAAGTACAACCAAGGTTCCCCAGAACGCCATCACATGATAGAGCGGCGCCCCAATCGCATATCCGACAAAGCCTCCGCCTTTGCCTGATGCAATGATCTCATCCAAAGCAAGGTCGCGTACGGTCAAGTGCAATAATCCGCTATAGCCAAGGATCGTCAGTCCAAGGCCGATATAGTTTATCAATTTGATGTCATAACGCCCTGGCCGCAGGAGCAAGTAGCTCATCATGAGGAGCATGATCGGAAACAGGAAATCTCCCCAGCCGAATACTTTTGCCAAGAAACTGGTAATGTAGATGCCGAGATTTCCGGTAGCCTGGAAAAAAGACAGCAGGCTTATGAAGGCAATAGTAAAAAGCACGACAATGGCGATCCCGCGTTTTGTTTCTGAGGCTAAGGTGAAATTCCCGGTTCTGGATCTTGGCAGGCTTCTGCCAGCTGGCATACGACGATTTCGATTTGCTTGTCTGAACATAATGTAGTCGACTAATTCTAGCATAGAATAAGCCTTTTGTAAGGGCTGATTTTGCCTAAAAAAGTGCTTATTTTCAGACATATTGACAGATCGTGTACGTACGGGTTAATCTAGTGAATCTTCTGTTCTTACGCGTTTCAGGAGGTCATCATGTTCCACTTCAACTTCCCGCTGGAAAGCGGCGAAGAGCTCTTGGTAGATTTCTCTCTTGAATCTGGACCGAAGGCCCGATGCCATTATTGCGGAAAGCCAGGATTTCAGTCTCTCGTCGAGGTTGAGTGTATCGTCTGCGACGGCGTTTTGATCGATAAGGATTCCAGCCTGTATTGGGCAGCGGTAGGCAAGATCCGGCAAACATGTTTTCACAAGCGAGGACGGTGCGAGCCGCAGACAGAATGTGCGGAAAAATTTTGGGATGAAGTATTTGCGGCCCTTGATGACCTCGGGACCTGAAGCCCCGTGTAGCGATATGCGGGGCTTTTTCATATATACACAAAACCTCTCGTCCGCCGGATGGCAGAGAGAGGTTTTGTGCGAATAGAGATTCGCTGATTATTCTTTGAAGCCTGTTCCTGCAGGGATGAGGCGTCCAATGATGACGTTTTCTTTCAAACCACGGAGCTTGTCTTTCTTGCCCGTGATCGCGGCATCAATGAGGACGCGCGCTGTTTCCTGGAACGATGCTGAAGCTAAGAATGAATCAGAAGCAAGAGACGCCTTGGTGATGCCCATGAGTAATGAGTCGCCAATTGCTTTCTCGCCCTTGGTCGCAGCATTCGCTTCCTGGAACTGCGTATAGGTGACGATCTCGCCTGGCAAGAGTTCGGTTTCGCCAGAATCTTTGACGTAGATCCTCGAGAACATCTGTCGGGAGATCAGCTCGATGTGTTTGTCGTTCAGTTTTTGACCCTGCGATGAGTAAATGTATTTGATCTCCTTGATGATGTACTTCTGGACCGCAAGCTTGCCTTTCAATAGGTAGAGCTCGTGCAGATCAACTGAGCCTTCGGTCAATTGAGCGCCTGGCATGACGAGTTCGCCGTTCTTCACCCAGAGATTATAGCCTGCCGGGATCAGCACTTCGATCGTTTCATTCTTCTCGCCCGTGAGTGTCATCACGCCCTTCGCAAGCTTCATGGTGCCGCCGAATGGCGCACGGAACTCTTCAGTCTCATTCTTGGTGAGGAGCAGCTGGTTGCGCTCAACGACCTCGCCGTCTTTCACGCTGATCTTGTCATTGTCAGCATCATAGCTGTAGGAAGCGGTCGCTGCTTTCGGATTCTTGATCTTGATCAGTCGGTTCTTATTGCTGCCCAAGGTCTCATTATCGATAATGATCTGGCCTTCCATCGGAGCAATGATGGCTTTCTTCTTCGGTGGACGGGCTTCGAAGAGTTCTTCAACACGAGGCAAACCTTGGGTAATATCTCCGCCGGCGACACCTCCGGTGTGGAAGGTTCTCATCGTAAGCTGCGTGCCAGGTTCGCCGATGCTTTGCGCAGCGATGATACCGACTGCAGTTCCCTTTTCAGCAAGGATATTTTGGCCAAGCTCATAGCCATAGCATTTCTGGCAAATGCCTCTGATGGACGTGCAGGAAAGAACCGAGCGGATAATGACCGATTCAGGATTTGCTTTATTGATCTTAGCTGCTAATTCATTGGTCACCAGGTCGCCTTTCTTTGCAAGCGGCTTGCCTTTTCCTTCAACGATATCTGCTGCCAGGAATCGCCCGACGATGCGCGCACCGATCGTTTCATTCATTTCTTCAGTTTCCTCCCGATCGATGATAAGCCCTTCGGCATCTTTGCAATCTTCATCAATAATGATGAGGTCCTGTCCCACGTCGATCAAACGGCGCGTGAGGTATCCGGCATTCGCGGTACGAAGCGCAGTATCGGACAAACCTTTACGCGTTCCGTGCGTAGAGATGAAGTATTCGAGAACATCGAGGCCTTCCTGGAAGTTTGCTTTGACCGGCAGCTCGATAATATCACCAGCAGGAGAGGTCACGAGACCTTTCATACCCATGATCTGAATCATCTGTGCCCATGAACCGCGAGCGCCTGATTGAATAATGGTTGAGATTGAATTCAACGGATCGAACTTTCCTTTCGCATCTTCAGTGATGCGATTTTTGATATCGGTCCAGGTTTCGATGACCTTGATATAGCGCTCATGATCGGTCAGTAGTCCGCCATTGAATTGGTCGCGGATTGTGTTGACGGTTTCCTCGCCTTCGGTGATCAGATTTTTCTTTGTGCCAAGCTTTGGAATATCATCCATGCCCCAGGACAGGCCTGAGCGGGTGATATAGGTGAATGCCAGGTTTTTAATATCGTCCAGCAGTTCGACTGTCCGTTCGCGGGTTTCTGTGGTGATCGCATCAGTGACGATCTGCTTCAAGCCATTCTTTTCAAGCGTCTTATTCAGATACGCATGGCCTTTCGGCAATACTGCATTGAATACGATGCGGCCGACGGATGTTTCAAGCCGTTCGCCATTCAGCATGACGAGGATCGGCTGCTGCAATTTGATATGGCCAAGCTTGTAGGCAAGTTCAGCTTCATTCGCGTCGCCGTATGATTTCAGCTTCTCGCCGTCTTTCTTTGGCAGGATTGAGGTCAGATAATACACGCCCCAGACCATGTCCTGTGAAGGGATCGTGATCGGTTCGCCAGTAGCCGGCTTCAGTAAGTTCATATCAGCGGCCATGATCTCCCGCGCTTCGCGTTTTGCCTCGTCGGTCAGGGGCAAGTGCACGGCCATTTGGTCTCCGTCGAAGTCTGCGTTGAATGCTGAACAGACAAGCGGGTGCAGCTGAATTGCTTTACCTTCGATCAGCACTGGCTGGAATGCCTGGATGCCGAGGCGATGGAGGGTTGGGGCGCGGTTCAGGAGTACATGCGTGCCCTTAGTAACTTCTTCGAGAATATCCCAGACCTCGCCATGTCCTTCGTCGATATAGCGGTTGGCGCTTCGGACATTGTGTACCAGTTCCCGTTCGATCAACTTTGAAATGACGAATGGTCGATAGAGCTCGAGAGCCATCTGTTTCGGAAGTCCGCATTGCGCGAGCTTCAAGTGAGGACCGGCAACGATAACGGAACGGCCGGAGTAGTCAACGCGCTTACCGAGCAAGTTCTGTCGGAAGCGTCCTTGTTTGCCTTTCAGCAAGTCAGCGATCGACTTCAGCATTCTCTTTTGACCAGTGGAGGCAGTGACGGTCTTTCCATGTCGTGCATTATTATCGATCAATGCATCAACAGCTTCCTGCAACATGCGCTTCTCATTGCGCTGAATGACTTCAGGCGCTTTCAGATCTTTCAGGCGCTTCAAGCGATTATTGCGGTTGATGACACGCCGATAGAGGTCATTCAAATCTGAAGTCGCGAAACGTCCGCCATCAAGCTGCACCATTGGCCTGAGATCCGGAGGGATGACCGGCAATACGGTCATGATCATCCATTCAGGTTTGATCTTATTCGTGATCAAGGTTTTGATCAGGCGTGAACGGCGGATAAGTTTCTTTTTCTTCGATGGAATGCAGGTCGCGATCTCTTTATCCAGTTCCTTGGCGAGCTGCTTCAGGTCGAGTTCGGTAAGCAGCATGCGGATAGCTTCTGCGCCGATGCGCGCTTCGAAGACGTGGCCGTACTTCAGGGACAGGTCCTGGTAGGCATTTTCAGAAATAATGCTTTTTACCTGCAAGCTCTTCAGCTCCTTCTTTGCAATATCAGCAGCTGTATCTAAATGAGTGAGCTTCTCGATTTTCTGAGCATTGAGGCTTACGATCGCATCGTTGGTCTGCTTTTCGATCGTTTCTGCTTTTTTGCCTGATTGCAGAGCTTGTGATTTCTTGCCTTGTATTTCGCTGATCTTATGTTCGATCTCAGCTTCGATCTGCTTGCGCTTTCCTTTCAGCTCATCCTGGATCTGCTGCAGCGTTTCTTCGCGGGCAGGCTCGTCTACTTCGGTGATGATGAAACTCGCAAAGTAAATGATCTTTTCAAGCTCTTGTACCGAGAGGTCAAGCACCAGGCCGATCTTTGACGGAATGCCACGGAGGAACCAGATATGCGAGACCGGCGTGGCAAGGTCAATGTGCGCCATGCGTTCGCGTCGTACAATGGAACGGGTGACTTCAACGCCGCATTTGTCGCAGATAATTCCTTTGTAGCGGATCTTCTTATATTTGCCGCAATAGCATTCCCAGTCCTTTGACGGACCGAAAATTTTCTCGCAGAAAAGTCCGTCACGCTCAGGCTTCTGAGTGCGGTAATTGATGGTTTCAGGGGAGAGTACTTCGCCATGAGACCATTTATGCATGATATCAGGGCTTGCAACCTTCAGCCGGATCGAGTCAAAGTCCAGAGTCTTGGTAGGCTCTTGTGACATGAAGGTTGTTTTGGTCGATGATGGTGTAGACATAGTTTTGAGTATAGATAAGCGTTGGTTAGTCTTCGGTTCGCTTATTATCCTTCAGGAGTTCGACGTCGAGTGCCAGGCCTTTCAACTCTTTGACCAAGACATTGAAAGATTCCGGGATATTCAGTCGATCGATCTTCTCTCCTTTAATGATAGCTTCGTACGCCTTCGACCGTCCGGGTACGTCGTCTGACTTGATGGTCAAAATTTCTTGCAAAGTATGTGCAGCGCCATATGCTTCGAGTGCCCACACTTCCATTTCTCCGAAACGTTGGCCGCCGAATTGAGCTTTGCCGCCCAATGGCTGCTGGGTGACCAAACTGTATGGTCCGATGGAGCGCTGGTGGATCTTGTCTTCAACCAAGTGATTGAGCTTCAGGATATAGGAGTAACCGACCGTTGTCTTTGAGTCGAATGCTTCACCAGTTTTACCGTCATAGAGCTGCAGCTTGCCGTCCGTTGGCCAATTTGCCTTGGTCAGCTCTTCTTTGATGGTTTCTTCTGATACGCCATTCAGCGCTGGACTTGCGACTTTATAGCCAAGTGTATGAGCTGCCAGTCCGAGGTGTGTTTCGAGCAATTGGCCCAGGTTCATACGCGAGATAACGCCGAGCGGATTCAAGATGACATCAATAGGAGTTCCGTCAGCGAGGAACGGCATATCTTCCCGAGGAACGACGCGCGAGATAACGCCTTTATTACCGTGACGACCTGCGAGCTTATCGCCGACCTGTACTTTACGCGTCTGAGCAACCGTGACCTGAATGGTTTTGATAACACCAGCAGGCAGCTTATCCCCCGAGTCTCTGGAGAAAATTTTAATGTCGACGACCTTACCGTGTTCGCCATGTTCGAGATAGAGCGAGGAGTCGCGGACATCTTTTGCTTTTTCACCGAAGATAGCACGGAGCAATTTTTCTTCAGCAGAAAGTTCGGTTTCACCTTTTGGCGTGATCTTGCCGACGAGGATATCTCCGGAGGCTACTTCTGCACCGAGCCGGATAACACCGTCATTGTCGAGGTTCTTTAATTTTTCTTCTGAAATATTCGGGATATCGCGTGTCACGACTTCTGGTCCGAGTTTGGTATCGCGTACATCGACTGAAAAATCTTCGATATGGATGGACGAGTAACGATCTTGCTGCACGATGCGGTCTGAAATAAGGATAGCGTCTTCATAGTTGCCGCCTTCCCAGGACATATAGGCAACGAGTACATTTTGTCCGAGCGCGAGTTCGCCGTTTTCAGTTGCAGCTCCGTCGGCTAATGCCTGATCTTTTTTCACCTGATCGCCTTTGACCACGATAGGCCGCTGGTTCATAGAGGTGAAGGCATTTGATCGTTCGAATTTCATGAGATCAAAGTTGTGCATTTTTCCGGACGCACCCTTCATCTGGATCCTATTTGACTGTACCGAAGTGATTTCACCATCTTCCGGCGCATTCACGACCTGTCCTGAATCTTGTGCTGAGCGAGCTTCAATACCGGTGCCGACGATCGGCGACTCCGGATTGACGACTGAAACCGCCTGCCGCTGCATGTTCGTTCCCATCAGAGCGCGGACAGCATCGTCATGTTCGAGGAATGGAATGAGCGAGGTTGATACCGAAATGATCTGGTTCGGAGCTACGTCCATGTAGTCGATTTTTTCGACCATGTCGTATTTCGGTACACCGTGGCTGCGGATTTCAGCATATTCTTTCAGGAAGTATCCATTGGTATCCACCAAGGTCGTTGCAGCGGTCGTATTACCTTTCTCTTCAACGAAGGCATCGATATACACGACATCAGGCAGCACGCGCGGTTTGATCGGGATCAGTTTTAATTCTTTGTCGGATGCGAGTTTTTTTGCATCAGCGCTGGAGATGGTATCGCCCGCCTTAACAACAATGGTTTTGCCGTCTTTCAGGTCTTCACGTGCGATCTCATTCACAGCGGACTTGCCGTCATTCGGCACATCGTGAATGACTTTCCTGAAAGGCGTTTCAATAAGACCGAACTCATTGACCCGTGCATAGGTCGACAGGTGGCCGACCAGACCAATATTCGGACCTTCTGGTGTTGCGATCGGGCAAATGCGTCCATAGTGAGTGCGATGCACGTCGCGAACTTCGAATCCTGCTCGTTCGCGTGACAGACCTCCCGGGCCCATAGCTGAGAGACGTCGTTTGTGTTCGAGCTCCGAGAGAGGATTGATCTGATCCATGAATTGAGACAGCTGTGAGCTCATGAAGAATTCTTTGATCGATCCCATGACCGGACGTGCATTGATAAGCTGGTTCGGTGTCAGAGTATTGATATCCAAAGTCGACATGCGATCCTTGATGATGCGCTCCATGCGTGCCAAACCAATGCGGAATTTATTCTGTACCAATTCGCCGACCGCGCGGATGCGGCGATTGCCGAGGTGATCGATATCATCAGGTGATTCTTGAGTAATATTTAAACGGATGATCTCGCGGATGATGGCGATCAGGTCTTCGCGGCGCAGGATGCGGGTCGTTTTATCATTGGGAATATCAAATCCGAAGCGTGAGTTGATCTTATAGCGGCCGACGCGTCCGAAATCATACCGATCAAAATTGAAGAACATTGAATGGATCAGGTTGCGTGCATTATCTGTCGTAGCGAGATCTCCTGGTCTGATTCTCTTATAGACTTCCCGCAGGCCGTCTGCTTCATCTTTCGATACATCCTTTTCCATTGTCGACTTGATGAACTGGATCTCAGGATGATTATCGATGTCCTTGAACAGATTCGTGATCTCTTCATCAGAAGAGTACCCGAATGCTCGTAATAGCCCAGTGATAGGCACTTTGCGTTTCCGGTCGATCTTTACATAGATGACATTATTGCCGTCGGTCTCGATCTCCAGCCATGCGCCCCGGTTAGGAATGATCTTTGCTCCATAATAGTTTCTGCCGCGGACGATCTCTGAAGTGAAAAAGACGCCTGCGCTGCGGATCAGCTGCGAGACGACGACGCGCTCAACGCCGTTGATGACGAAGGTGCCCCTATTCGTCATGAGCGGGATGTCGCCGAGATAAATTTCCTGTTCTTTCACCTCGCCTGTTTTTTGGTTGACCAAGGTCACCTTCACCTTGATCGGCGCTTCAAAGGTGGTATTGCGCGCCTTTGCTTCTTTCTCGTTGAACTTCGGTTCATCGAGATAGTATGATTCGAAATATAATTCCAGATCGCGACCAATAAAATCTTTGATCGGCGATACTTCGTCGAATAATTCTTTCAGTCCTTCCGCAAAAAACCAGTCATATGACTTTTGCTGGACTTCGATTAAATTCGGAAGCGAGATCGCTTCACGTACGGGCGTGAAATATACGCGCTCCGCTTTGGGTTTCGTATGGGGCATAGATACAAAACTGCTTACTGGTTAAGTGACGAGCGTTCTCGCGAAGAAGAAGCCAATCATTCCTGTGAAATGCTATTGTAGATCACAGGGAGACCATCAGGCACCAAATATGGTGCCGGACGACCAGGTAAAGATCGAACTAGACTTTTTGCGGCACAATAAAATCCCCACCCTGATTTTACTCTGGGAGAGGTGTGCGTTTTATGTACTGTTATTCGGTGCCTAAGCTCAGAACTTGGGCTTTAAACATGGGACTATGATACTTGAGAATTAAATTCTTGTCAATGCCTAGGGCAAGTTATCTGTCAAGAATTATAAAAAAAGACTAACTTTAGCTAAATTTTTAGATAGCATTCATACTTTTTTATCTAAAATAAGGCCTAAATTTAATTTTTATGGACAAGTTATACACAGTCAATGGCTATACTAAAAGCACTTCTGGCTGATCAGCCAGAAGTGCTTCATCTCGGTAGTTAGCAGTATGTATTATTCGCCTTTGACTGCGCTAAAGTCGACCATGATCGTAGCATCGCCCTTTTCGTTCATGATCGGCGCATCATCCTCAATTTTGAAGTTGCCATCGCCGTTATCAGTATGCAACATCGCAGTATAGGTATTCCAGGTCGTCAGCGCCTCAGGCATGGCAATGGAAACTATTTTTGATGCTCCTGCTTTCAAGAGAGGCGAACTTGCAATGATCGGCCCTGGTTTTGAGCCGGTTTTTTTATGAATGACCACATAGCCAGGAGCTCCGAGCAGCACCGTATCAACGATCACTGCATTGCCGACGGTCTGAGTTTTTATCTGTAAACCATTTTCACCGGAGATCATGCTTGAGACATTGGTTCCGCTGCACACATAGGCTGTCTCGAAATTGAGCGAAGCAATGTCAGCGCAAGCCGCTGAAGGCTTCGATGATCCTCCGACGCAATAGATCCGCTGGCCATTTTTATCATAGTAGGTGACGGTTTTTTGGGCGGTGCCGTATACGATCTTGGTATAGTCACCTGACGAATCAACACGCTGTACGCCTTTCACACAATATTTTTGATATTGTTGAGTCAGCGTTAGACTCGTCACAGCCTCTTTCTTCATAGCAGCCTGCCGTTCTTCATCTGCTTTCTGGGAAGCCATCTCGGTCGCTTTGCGTAGCGATTGATTATTGAACGAATCAAGCAGTGTAACGGCAGCAAGGATGCCGATAGCGGCGAGGAGTATATAGAGCGCTTGTTGTTTTTTAGATGATCGCATAGAAATGATTAATAAGTTAATGAGGTAAGTATAATACGTTTTTGATCTTTATTCGAGCCCTAGGGCAGGAGCTTCTGGATGCTCTGATTTCGCTGCTTCATGCTGGCCGCATGCATCACCACAATGATCTCGCCGTCTTTTTTTATAGCAGCATTCCGCTGCGCTTCGACGAGGAAGCCTGTTTTTGCCGCATCAGGATTAAAGGCGAGCAAGCTGTAATTTCTATTCGCTACGCTGATAGTGCGGTCTGTGCCGTCGCTGCCGGTTACCGTGAAATGTATTTCACGTTTCACGCCCTCAGACGCAATGCGCAGCGAATTGAACGCTCGGTTCGCAAGGATCGCCATTTCTTGCGGCGTCGTGACATTGTTCGCATTGAGCCCTGCTGGTTCAAAGAACAAGGTTTTGGTCAAACCGAATGAGCGTGCCTTGTCATTCATTCGTTGGACAAAATCTGATCGCGTTACGCCGCTGTTATCCGCAAGGATGATGGCACTTTGATTCGATGAGGCGAGCAGCATGGAGGTCCAGAGGTCTTTTGTTTCTACGGTGTCGCCCGTTTGAAGCGGAACTTCGCTGGTTGCGTCATCTCCGACCAAGGTTTTCGGATAATTAATTTCGTCAGCAGTGATTGTGATCTTTTTATCAAAATCCAGATTGAGATCGAGCAGCACCAGCGCTGTCATGAGTTTCGTGAGCGAAGCAAGCGGTAATACTGCCGTAGAGTTCTTGCCGCCGACAAAATGATCGCCGGTATAACGTACATATCCTAAGGAAACAGATACCGGATCAAACATGACCTGTTTTTTCGTCATCGCGAGCTTCACAAGCGATTTTGATCCGACCGTTATCCCAAGGTCCTCGGATAATTGTTGTACATGATCGAACGTGTCGAATAGATAACGTTTGCCGGTCGCAGGATTTACATACCAGGATTCATCAGTATTTGCTTTGGTTACCAGCCGGCCGATATATTTGCCAGTATATTTTTTCGCAGTGGCAGTGACGCCATTTGGTATTTTCGCGAACGTTGCGCTGGTGATGGTTGTAGTTAGGTTATCACGGAGCCATTTCACATCAGCATCGTCGCGAATGATGTATCGGATGTTTTTCAGCGGTTCAGCGTACCAGATGCGGTCGGAATTTTTTTCCAAAAGCAGATTGCCTGAAAGCTGAGAAACCGTGTACACCTTTTCTGCAGCCGCTTTCGCAGCCTGAGTAGGTGCTAATGGCGAGAGGACGGCGAGAACAGTGATGATAGCAAAATATTTTCTCATAGATAAAATTCAGTATAGCATGTTACATTTTTTTGTACTAAAAATGTACAACGACCTTTCACATGCAGCGATGATTATGCCTGAGCGATCAACAACAGCACGAGAATATAGATGATATGCTCGTCAAGAACAGGATTATTCGCCGGAGGGAATCCGGAGAGATAAATCAGCGCCATCATAGCGATGCCGCAGTAGGCAGAAAATTTCAGTTTGATTTTGGTCAAAAGCCCAACGCCAACTCCGAGCAGGCCAAGCATGAAAAGCCAGTCGACCAGAGGGTTGCCGGCCATTGCCTGGAAGATTCCGACAAACATTCCATGCGTGCCATGTGCGAGGTAACCAGCGGCTGGCGAAGTTCCTGAAATCCACGACTGATCCGGTTTTGTTGCAAAACCTAAACCAAAAACTTTATCGATGAATGCCCAGAGGAAAACTAATCCGAGTGCAATACGGAGTAGTTTTAGAATTTTTTTGTTCATACATCTCTTTTTAAATATTTCTTCTTTTTCAGTGTATCAGGTAAATAGCTTTCTTTCGAATATTTTTCATAGCCTTTGCCATAGCCGAGATGTTTCATGAGTTTAGTCGGTGCGTTGCGGATATGCATGGGGATCGGCAGATTGCCGAATTCCTTTACATCAGCCATAGCTTCTTGCAAGCCATCGTATGACGAGCGATCTTTTTTACAATGTGCGAGATAGGCAACTCCATGCGCTAAGTTGATCGCGCACTCAGGATAACCGATGGTTTCGCATGCTCGAAAAACTGCATTTGCGACGACTAAGGCAGTCGGCTGAGCAAGTCCAATGTCTTCTGAAGCAAAGATGACCATGCGACGCGCGATGAAGAGAGGATCTTCGCCTGTCTCTATCATACGGGCGAGATAGTAGAGCGCAGCATCAGGCTGTGACGCGCGCATGCTCTTGATGAAGGCAGAGATCGTATTGTAATGCTCTTCACCTTTTTTATCGTAGCGCAGGAATTTGGACTGTAATGCGTCTTTCAGATGTTCCAGTGTCAGTGTTTTATACAAGGCCGCAGTATTGTCGATCATGGTCAGCGCTTGCCGTGCGTCGCCATTGGCCATTCGTATGAGCCATTCTTTTGCATCTTTTTTGATTGCGTAACCAGTGCGGTCTATGATCTGAGACATATCCTTTTCTGAAAGTTCATTAAGGACAAAAACTCTGCAGCGTGACAGCAAAGGAGCTATCACTTCGAAGCTGGGATTTTCTGTGGTAGCGCCTATCAAGGTTAGATCGCCTGACTCGACATACGGCAGCAGAAAATCCTGCTGTGCTTTATTAAAACGATGAATTTCATCGAGGAATAGAACGACCGGTTGGGAATCGAGCTTGCGCTGCGCCTTGGGTACGATACTGCGTATATCATCTTTGCCTGCAGAGACAGCTGAGAGCTCATGCAGCTCAGCGTCGAGAGCAGCTGCATAGATCTTTGCCAATGTTGTTTTCCCGACACCCGGAGGGCCCCACAGGAGGAAGGAAAATAAATGTTTCTTCTCAATTGCTTCCCGAAGCGGCTTTCCTTTACCGACCAGGTGTTCCTGGCCGACGAAGTTGTCGAGTGATACGGGCCGAATTTTAGCTGCGAGAGGTTCCATAGTCTAGGTATCTTACCCCTCCATAAAACCCTTTGCAAACAAAAAAGCAAACCCCGGCCAGAGTGGTCGGGGCTTTAGTTTTTTGCGCTTCAGGTGAGTTTAGCGTTTCGTTTTCTTCTTGAGCTCTTGAAGTACAAGACTCAAGACAAATGCTGATGAGATGTCGTAGACACTCATAAGCACTTGAAGTCTGACAACGCCTGGATCGAGTTTGCCGGATTCGATCCGTGCGAGCGTGCTGTGAGGGATTCTTTCTCCCATCAAAGCAGTGATGTCCTCGACCTCTTGTATCGTGAGTTTTTTTGTCTCGCGTCCCGTAAGGAGGAGCGAGGCAACGGCCTTTGAAACGCGTAATGGCATTGAAGGCATTGTGGACTCCTATGATGAATGAACGTCAGCGTGTTTAGCGAACAGGCTATATAATCAGAATGTTGTGTATGTGTCAAACAATGTTTTTCTGTATTTCCTTGACATTGATTCATTCTGTCGATATACCTATTAAAGCACATTTTTAAAAGGAGGAGGCCTATGTTTTTCGCCATGGTGATTGGCAGCATCGGTGCCGGACTTCTGGGTTCGCTGTTTTGGACGCTCATCATGCTCGCAGCCGGCTTCTGGGAAATGTACAGGTACAAAGAGAAGTGGGACTACGAGATGACGATCCTGGTATCTGCCATAGCTTTCAGCATCGTGGTCGGAAGCGCCTTGACTTGGACTTCATTACAGCTCGTGCCTTCTGCTTTGAACCGTCCGGCGAATGAAATGGGCGGCTCAGATTTGCTGGTGAGCCTCGTAGCCGGATTTGGCAGCTGGTACCTCTTTTTCAACACGAAGAACAGGATCGAAGACTACTTCGAGTATGTCTATAAGCCCCAGCAAGAGCGAAAAGCAAAGGCGATCCGTGAGGGCCTGATCTCGCGAGAACATTGACTGCTAAGTCCACCCCTAAAAAGGTGGACTTGTCATTTAGATGAATGATATAGGTTGACACAATCGTAAATATTTGGTATAAGTATTTGTTTTCTAAAACATCAACGTTTCATCTTTTGGCGCTTGCGCCAAGGAGGAATTGTGACGAAAGCAAGGTTCTTTTTCATCCTGATCCTGATCATCCTGATCTGGCCTCACCAGCAGGCTCTGGCTTCCGAGAATACGACAAAGACATGCCACATCGGAGCGCATCCGATCAGCACCGAGCAGAAGTGGGATCCGAAAACGGAATACCTCGTGCCCATGACCGAGGCGACCTTCGTTCAGATGCTCGACTCCCGGAACGAAGAAGCTGACTGCCTACTCACCGCGCCGTATCACGTGGTAGCGTCTCTCAAGGACGGCCGCTGGCTCCGAGTGCTCGAGTGTTCGAATACTTTGGTTGGTCAGCCGCATTTCTCGGAGATTCCAAAACCTCCGGAAACTGAAAACACGCCGTCAATCCTCAAGCTGGTTCCTACAGAAGAGACCGGCAGCATCGTGATCAAGACGGACTCCGAGCCTTCCACGATTTTGAAGAAGACCGATGTCTACCCGTTCATCGGGCCGAGCGTCTGGTCATTGCCAGGTGCAGGCATCGAGGGTGGCGTGGAGGTCAATTACCGACATCTGCTCTTTGGAGGCGTCTTTCTCCATCACGAGTCAGGCGCGCATCTGCAAGATGCGAGCGAGTCAGCGTGCTGGGATAGCGCTGCTATGGGATGTGGCGGCAAGATCGCGCCGTATTGGCCGTGCCTGGTCGCTGATTTCAACCACCGAGCTTTCAAGTCCTCATTTGGTTGGGGAGTGGAACTCGGATTTCGGGAGCGGTTCACGGGCAATAGGTCCAGAAGCCGTTTTGCGCTCGGCCCGGAGATCGGGCACATTGCATACGGCAGCGACTTCAACCGGGGTCAGCTGATCAACATGGTCGGCATCGGATTCTCCGTCGACCTCGAGGCAATGAACGACGTTGTCGATGACAGTATGATCGTCATTGGCATCGACCGTGTTCAACGGCCATCCGTGTCTGCAAGTACGCAGACCGTCGACGTCTGCTGGGCAGACTACGGCAACCAGTGCAAGAGCTTCTCGCACCAGTGGCCGGGAGTGTCTGCCAAGAACGAGCTTGTGCTCAAGGTTGCCTGGGATTTCTGGTTCTAGGTTCAGCATCAGGAAAAAACTGGCGAGGTCGCTTGCGGCCTCGCCTTTTTCTTTTCTCTGTTGACGAAAATGATATGGAGGGGTAAGGTCTTTGGTCACGTTCATTCCAACTTGCGCGCTTGCGCATTGAGGTGCATATGCAAGGAAAGGTTCGAAACTTTTGTTTCTTTTTCGGATTCATCATGTTCTTGTGCGGATCTGCTCCGACGCATCTCGAAGCATACAGTGAGATGTGCGTGGCTATCCTCACTGTCCTCCTGGCTTTCTCGATCCTCTATACGAAGTCTCCACTGTTCGTACTGCCGTGCTTGCCTGCGGCTACGTACGCTCTGGGATGCTGCATGCGCAGTGATGCACCTTTCAGTCTTCATCGATGCCTCGTCGGCACCGGATTCATTCTTGTCGGTTCACTGACGATTAGCTCCTTGCTCCGCAGATACGCGGACGTCGATGTTACTGATTACTCGCCTCCGATGCCCCGTATCATTGTCGAGCATGTTGCCAAGGCGGTCTTCGAAGGAAATCCAGGTTATTACCATGCTCGGCTCGAGGACTCATACCTGAATACAGGTCCTTGCGCAACCGAAACGCAAGCGCTTAACGAACTGTTTGCGATGCTCGAGGATGCGGGAAAATCCACGAACAAAAAACATTACATAGTTATGATGCTTCAAGATGCATCACGCGATGAGAAAAACCAATGACCGTAGTTAGAGGACTACGGTCTTTTCTTTTTTTATGGTATACTTAAATGGTTCATTTTTTATTAATAAACATCAACTATGGCAAAAAATAAACATATGGTGAACGCATCAGAGCACTATACTGTTGTTATTGCGCTCATGATATCCCTGGTTACTACATTCCTGCTCGGGTTTCTCATGACTGAAACCTTATGGGGCGGTGGTTTGCGATATTTTTCTAATATAGCGAGCGAAGGTAAAGCAAAGAAGTCGTATAATGACTATCTGAAAAGTTTGCAGGTTCAGGGTGCGAACGCTGCAGTTCTCTCGATTCCAAAAAAATATTATCGCGTTGATTTTGATGGCGTAGTCTCTGATCTTGGACCCGGAGTCCTATTATTCAATGCGATGAATAGGGGGGCATCAGTTACTGGGACGTATTATTTTGGCATTCCAGCGAATGACCTGCTGCCGGAGAACTTTACGGTAGGGCACTATGTGTCCAATTTGCCTTATGTGGTAAATGTGGCTGATTACGTTTTTAGAAATACCGGTCAATATGATACATGGGTTTGGAATGCAACGCCTGGAGAAGGAGTGACGATACCGGATTCATATAAGACTATCGAAACAAGTGTTTCAGGTATAGACAATACGCCTGGCACTGCAGGCACTCCTTCGACTCCGATCTCCAGCATTGAGTTCAACCTGAATTTTACATCTCAATCAGCTCTTACTACTGACGGGCTGCCAACATCCTATTCTCCAAATCCGTACAATGAAATGAAGGTTCATGTCGTTCCGGCCATGGGCGCAGATATAACAGCGACCATTAATCGCATCACCATTACACCCGCGCCACAGCCTGCAGTGATAACACGTACGGCTGAGTAAGCTGACAATGAATAGGTAACAAAAACATCCTGCGCATGCAGGATGTTTGGTTATATGACAACGATTCAGAGGCAATACGTGATTGTACGGAGCTAGATTGCAATGCGAGCTAGTTATCCAAGTATTATGAGCCCGAAAGCGCCGAGTATGAAAAACAGAACGAGAAAAACGAGCGTATAGAGCGTAAGCGTGACTGCATCCTTCTTGGCTCCGCCCATGAATAGTGTTATCGGCTTTGCTAGAATTAAGAGTCCTGATATCAATGCAGATATGACAAACAGGAGCAACATGACCACAGGAATCAGGATAGAAGGCTCCTTTACTTCACCAAAAAGTGCTTTTGTGTTGATCATAAAAAGTGCCACCAGCAGAATGTAGGCAACTTCGCCAAGTGCATTGAGAAAGGCAATTTGTGTAAGTGATTTTTTCATGAGCATTTTTTAAGTATTCTCTATAGCTAACGTAACTCATTTTGATTAATGGGGCAATAGCCGCATGTATTGGTCATTGGATTATGCTGCGTTCAGCGCTGCTCTGGTTTTTGGCCCGACATTGCCGACCTGTTCTATGCCGTATGCTTTCTGGAATTTCAGAACGGCAGTCCGTGTTGCATCACCGAAGTAGCCGGTGATCGTCGGGTAGGTGAAAAAACCTAATCTTTTTAAAATACTTTGCAGGATAACGACTTGAGGTCCTTTTGACCCGAGACGCAGGTCAAGCGTGATAGCTTCAGTTGGGGCATACGCAGTACTCGATGTCGTCGCGATCGGTTTTCCATTTCTTTGAAACACTATCGTGGGTGATAATTCTATAGGCACGCCGGTTCTGTAGGCCTCGCTTGTCGGAATTGTTTTTACAGTGCTGAGAGAATAACCGATCGCTTGCGCAGTAGCTTCATTGGCGATCGCATATTTCACATTGTCAGCGAGAAGATATACTGTTGCATCGCCTGGATATTTGATCAGCGTCCCTTCAGGTATGATGCGTACGGTTTGCTGAGGCGCGTGTGGTTTGGTGGCTGCAACCAAACTTTCATACGGATCGATCGGCGTTCCATTCGGTGTATGTATTTCGAAATGCAAATGCGCGCCGACTGTCTCAGCATTTCCTGAGTCGCCTACCCATGCGATGACTTGTCCTGCCGTGACTTGTGCTCCGCGCTGAATGCCGGGCGCATAGGCATGCTCTGGTCCGCCATTCCCGTCATCGGTCCCAGGGTTATCATTGTTTAAATGCAGATAATGGTAGGTGTATCCTTCGCTGTCCTCTAAGGCGAGGTAGTATCCGTATGAAGGCTCTACCATCGGCGCAAAGGTGATCATGCCGTCTCTCACTGCGAGGACCGGCGTTAATTTTTTTGCAATGATGTCATTTCCTATATGGACGCGTCCGCCTGATCTTCCGTCACCGAAGTCATCAATGAAATGGTTATCGCCGTCGACCGGAAAAATGATCGGCCTCGTAAATCCGGCATGCGCTGGCGAAGCAATAAAAAAAGAGTGCAGAAGCAAGGATCCAGCACCGAATACCGCTAACATTTTGATACTGCGCATTGATTTTTATTGAAAGTCAAACTAGGTAAGCAGACGTCCAGAATTGCTCGTCCTTACACGGTATAAGGACGGGGTCTTTGGAGCCGAATAGGTCGCGTTTCGCCATCAGGCGGCCAAAACTGGTTTTTGTAAGCACGAGGAATTCGCGTGCCGAGTGCTATGAAGCTTATGATCAGCAACACATCAATGACACCCAGAGCGGGCAGTCGATGCGTCGATGCCAGCGTTGCCATATTGTCGTAGAGCGTACCAGGCAATTGTCTGTTAAATTCGTAACCTGCTACAACGACCTTATTGGATTTACCGAAGAGATCAGACAAAATTGATCTGAACGTAACTTGCTCCGAGAATGAGCGGATCTTTTTCTCCTCTGTTGGCATAATTGTTGGCGTCACAGCTGGCTGCGGATAAACGATTTTCTTTTTAACCGGAACAGCAATGTTCTTGGAGCCTTGTACTGCCGGTGCTGGCGCAGGCGTAGTCACGGTCGTTTGCGAAGGCTGGGCCGGCAGTTGATCGGCAACCGTTGATGCAGGCTGCGATGCCGGCGGAGTTACTGAGTTGTCGGCTGCTGGAGCAGCAGGAGGGGTTATGCTTGGCTGTGGCGCAGGTGGAGGGGTATTGTCCGTTGTACCAGCTGACGTAGGCGGTAATCCATTATTCGTTGAGGTAGGCGTACCGTCAGGCGGATTCGAGGGAGGTGGAGTCGGCGTCGGTGCTGGTGTCGGCGTTGGGCTTGGAGCTGGGTTCGGCGCAGGTGAAGGTGCTGGAGTTGGGCTCGGCGAAGGCGAAGGCGTTGGTGCTGGTGTAGGAGCTGGAGACGGAGTTGGAGATGGAGTTGGTGACGGGCTTGGAGTTGGTGTCGGGGCTGGCGGGACAGTTGTTAATTGATAGGCGAAAAATTGCGCCAAGAGCATACCGCGTGAATTCGCCTGGAACAACGAACCGACCTGATCAAGCACTCCTTCCTGGCTTCCGCCCCATGCGCCCCAGTAATCGAAACCAACAAGAATATGTTCGTCGATCAATCGCTGCCACATGGTATACATGGCGGTCAAATAATCTTTTCTTTGCGCCTCAGGCACTGAGGCATCCCAGTAGTCGCCCCATTCTTGCAAGTAGATCTGCTTATTTCCGCGCTGGGTGTAAATTCTCCTCAGATCTGATTCCATCTCTTCAGGTGTATGCGTGATGCCATAGTGGTCTATCACGATATAGCCGGCATTATTGATCACCGATGAATACATCCATCCGCTATTGATCTCAGAAAAATTCTGAGCGGTCAGCCCAGTCGTGACTTGTTTGCCAATGACCGCAAAGGCGGCATCGGATACTGTTTTGAGGTCAATGAAAAATTGCGCATAGTTCGCTTGCAGCCCGGCTCCCGTTGCCGGCAAGAATGAGGTGCTGTCGCTGAAGATCCCTTCAGTGCGTTCCGGCAAGGGTCCCCATATATCTCCATTACTGAAAAATGCAGGGTGGTCGATAATGTATTTATAGGTTTTCCCGAGCCACGTTGTGGTGCCATCGGCCGCAGCGCTTGCTGCAGTTCCTGCTGGGAAGCGATTGGTTCCTACCCTTTTTGGGAAGCTGTAAATACCCTCAATGCCGCTCCAGGTGCCACGCCAGACGACTTTCGCTCCATGCGCATGGATAGAATCGCTCCACTTTTGCGTGAATGCTTCAGCTGTTCGCGGTGAAGGCGCATTCGGGTAGTCGCCTGTGCTGTCCATTGGTATTGAGATAGCGATATATTCCGGTTTGATATCGCGCATGATAGCCGTTACGATCGCATCAATGGTCGCGTCACTTGGCTGATTGCTGACCGTATCCTTCGTCCATTTCATCACATCAACGCCGGCATAATTCAAACCATTGGGAGTTGCGGCAAAACCTGCAGCGAATGGATAGATGAGGTTTATGAGTATAAAAAAAACGGCAAGAGTGGCGAGTACCGTTCTGAGTTTGCGTGCAGCAGCTGACTGGAATTTGATTTTATCCAGAAGGATCATAGTATGTTCTAACGAAAAAAGAGGATTCTCCTCTTTTACACCATCAGAAACAATTGCAATACAGTCATAGTATCACATTTTTTGATAAAAATCAAGTTTCAGGCCATCATTTTTCAAAAAGGCAAAGCGCGCCGCAGCTTACGGAGGCTTTCATAGCCGCCGTACCAGATCGGATTATAGATATAATCGAAGCATCCGACTGATTCAGCGATGGTTCCGTTGAAGCCTTCTTTGAAACGGGTGATATTCGTGAATGAATCCTGGCTGCCATCAGATGGTGTGATGCCCCAGAAGTCATAATATTCCATCCCTGAGTCAATAGATTTTACGATGGCGTCCCATTGGAGCAAATAAGGAGCCATGAGGCTGCGGTATTCATAATTGAATCCGCCATGGAGATAGGTCATCGTGGGGAATTGTGCAATGTACAGGTTTGCAGCGATCGGGATTTGCTGATGGTATGCGATGGCGACCCAGACGATATTTTTTTCAGTATCGGCCTCCAACATTTTCAAAAAATAACTCCGGTCATGAGATCGCAGCTTCTGCCGGCGATTGGTTTGTTCATAGATCGTGTAGAACTGTTTGATCGCATGTTCATCCTGCGCCCAGGTGATCGTGACGCCCTTTTTTTCCGCGAGCCTGATATTATAGCGTGTTTTTTCTTTGAACGTCATGATAAGATCTTCTTTCGGAACATCTAGCTTCAGATAGCTCGTGGCCATCGGCTGTATAGATGCCGATCTCTTCAGAGGAATACTCGGGATGACCGGCAGGAGTACATTCGGTTCGAGGCGGCAGAAAATTTCTTCGCGTCGGCGGGTCGCAATAGTGATGTCGCGCACCTGGCTCAGCATGAGTTCAAGTGCTTCGCGATACTGTTCTTCGCTTAACCCAGGGAGGAACACCGGACCTTTCGGAGCATAGAGATAACTTTTTCCTAAGGGCAGGCCATTGGCATAGAGCAAACAATGAGCGATCAGATGATGATCATCATCATAGACGTTCAGCTGCCAGTTTTTTTTATTACGCAGCGTGAGAAATCGCTTCCAGAATCTGCTCTGCAGAAAAGAGCTTAGTGGAAATTGTTCCAGGAACTCATCATAGTTGTGAGAATTGATCGTAACGTCCATAGCTATTGTGCCTTGCCTTGGCTGAGAATCCGCAGCGCTTCTTTGATTTTATCCGAAAGTTCGACTGCTTCAGGAGGTATGATCCGCAGCGCTTTGCGGATCTCATTTTCTTTATAGCCAAGCGACATCAGCGCATCCATGAGCTGTACGTTCTCTGTGATCGATAGCCCCGCCTTCTCTTCCTGGCTGGTCACCGTAATTTTTTCTTTCAATTCAACGATGATGCGTTCTGCAGTTTTTTTGCCGATATTCGAAACTTTCTGCAATAAACCCGGATCGCCGTGAATGATCGCCTTTTTGATATCCGAGAGCGGCGCAACGGAAAGTACGCCGAGGGCGCTTTTTGGCCCTACGCCTGAGATGCCTATCAAGCGCTCAAAAAAATCTAATTCGTCGAGATTGGGAAACCCATAGAGCTCGATCGCATCTTCCCGGACATGCGTGTAAATAAAAAAAGCGAACTCCTGTCCGACGCTGACCGCTTCGAGCATTTGTCCGGTGGTGTAGATGCGGTAACCTGTGGCATCATCGACAACCAGAATGACATAACGCTCTTTTTTCGCGAGGATCGTTCCTTTCAGATAGCTTATCATAGCATAATGTAACCACTGTTGAGCGGAAAAATCAATTCTTTTATGCTGTTCTTTATTTTATAGAACCGCGATAAACGCGCATGGTGTCCAATGATCCCTGGAAAAGTGCTCCAGTTGGGGTTCCTCCGGCATTATTACTTTGGAAAGTAGGGTTTGCATTCGATAAAGTCGAATTTTTACTGAGTGTAATGTCAACCGGGGTCATTTTTGTACCATCAAAATATGCTGTAGCATTGGATGACCGAACAGCGGTGATCACAATAAAGTGCCAATTCCCATCATTAACTAACCCCACAGGCACGACTGGATATTCTCTGGTAGTACCGACTCCATCTGCTAAGCCCAAAAATAAACCACTATCGGTATTATACCGCACGTACCAGAAATTATTATCAATAAGACCAGCTTTACCCGTTGGGATGACGCTTGTTTTCATCCAAAATGACACCGTGAAATCATCGAGGTCTATTTGGTAATCAGTAGTGCCGGCATTGATCCATGCACCAGGGACAAAAGAATAGCATGCACCGCTTACGCAGTTATCAGCGGTAGCAAATGAGCCGCCTGCGCCTAATGCAAAGCCATTATGGCCGTAACCGGATGTGTCTGCAAAGTTATTGTCGAATTTCCATTCTGCAAGCAGGTCTGCACCGAGCGCCCGATAGACCGATGTTTCGAAGCTTTTTACAGCAACGGTCCGAGCTTTTTGTTTTGCTGAACTGAGGTTTACTATAGCTATGGATGCCAGAAGTCCGATGATTGCGATTACCACGAGCATTTCGATCAGCGTGAAAGCCCGCTTGTTTCTCATGAGGATATGCATGGAATAATTATAACATACTTGGGCTTATTTCATTGGAGTTGACGCTTAGTGTCAGAGTCTTTACAATGGTAGAATTCTTTTATGGAAAAGAAGAAATTCATTCTCGAGTCAATGTATAAGCCTACGGGCGATCAGCCGCAGGCTATCGCTGCTTTGGTCAGTGGATTATCGAAAAAATTAGACAAGCAAGTTCTTGTCGGTGTCACTGGTTCAGGCAAAACCTTTACGATAGCCAATGTCATCGCACAGGCGCAACGGCCGACTTTGGTGATCTCGCACAATAAAACTCTGGCAGCTCAGCTCGCCAGCGAGTTTCAGGATTTTTTTCCGAAGAATGCGGTTCATTATTTCGTATCCTATTATGACTACTATCAGCCTGAAGCATATATTCCAACGACCGATACGCATATTGATAAAGAAACGCAGATCAACGAGGAAATTGACCGCCTCCGCCATGCTGCTACGCAGGCTGTGCTGACCAGGCGAGACGTGGTGATCGTTGCTTCTGTTTCATGCATTTACGGTTTGGGAGACCCGGAAGATTATTCGAAAGTACGGATCGAAGTACAAGTTGGCAAAGAATATTCTGTAGAAAAGTTACTGAGACAGCTGCATTATTTGCAGTATCAGCGAAATGACACCAGTCTGGTCCGCGGCACGTATACGGTCAAAGGAGAACTTTTGGAAATTTTTGCATCCAGCGACGCAGAATCATTCTATCGCCTGGAGTTTTATGGTTCAAAGCTTGAAAAGATCAAACGCGTACATTATGTAACGAAGGATGTCGAAGATGCCACTCTTACCGAGCTTTCTATTTTTCCGGCGAAGCATTACCTGGCACCGCAAGAAAGCGTTCCCGAGATACTTGATGAGATACGATCTGATATGCAGAAGCAGGTGACGCTTTTCAAATCGCAAAATAAATTAATCGAAGCGCAGCGCATCGAAGAACGGGTGAGTTTTGATCTTGAAATGATCGAGACCGTGGGCTATTGCAATGGCATTGAGAATTACTCACGGTATTTTGATCGTAGGAAACCCGGTCTGCCGCCCGCGACCTTGCTTGAGTATTTTCCTGATGATTTTCTGCTGGTGGTTGATGAATCGCATATTACCTTGCCGCAGATACGGGGAATGTATAATGGCGACCGGTCGAGAAAATCCGTGCTCGTGGATTATGGCTGGCGTTTGCCGGCAGCTTTGGACAATAGGCCTCTCCAGTGGGACGAATTTTTGGCGCGGACTGATCAGACTATCTATATGTCTGCAACGCCTAGTGCGTATGAACTGACCGAGTCGAAACAGCGCGTTGAGCAGATCATCAGGCCGACCGGTCTTCTCGATCCTGAAGTAGAAGTACGACAGACCGCAGGCCAGATCACTGATGTTGAAAAAGAAATTGAAGCACGGGTAGCGAAGAAGCAGCGTGTGCTGATCACGACGCTGACGAAACGCTTGGCTGAGGATTTGGCAGAACATTTGCTTTTGAAAAAAGTTAAAGTACAGTATTTGCATTCTGATGTGGATACCTTGGACCGGCTCACCATCCTGAAAGACCTCCGTTCAGGAAAATACGACGTGCTCGTGGGCATCAACTTGCTTCGCGAGGGTCTGGATCTGCCTGAAGTGTCGCTGGTCATTGTGCTTGATGCAGATAAGGAAGGTTTTTTGCGAAACGAGTCATCGCTGATCCAGACCATGGGCCGTGCCGCGCGCCATAAAGACGGACATGTCATCATGTATGCTGACCGGATGACCGATTCGATGAAGAAAGCTATTGCCGAGACCAATCGCCGACGTGAAATTCAGATGGCATACAATAAGAAGAATCATATTACTCCAGAATCGATCATTCGCGGCATTAAAGATACGGCTCTGAAAGGCATGGATGTGAAAGAGGATTTCAAGAAAGAGATCACGCATTTGTCGCGTGATGAGAAAGCATATCTGATAGATACGTTACAACAGCAGATGCAAGTTCATGCGGAGAACCTTGAATTTGAACGGGCAGCTATTCTCAGAGATCAGATAGAGATTTTGAAAAAATCACGTAGTAAAAAATAGTCGGCCTCGTCAGCACCGTCATTTCGAGTGAGCGGAGCGAATCGAGAAATCCCGGTGAGATAGAGTTAGCCTTTCTACCAACGGGATCTCTCCACTCCGCTTCGCTTCGGTCGAGATGACGAGGCCGCCATTCTTTCTATAAAAAGAAAAGCCCCGATCCGTACCGCACTGGTTGTTCCAGTTTGGATTGGATCGGGGTCTTGTGCGGCCAGGTTGTTCGTTTGAACGACCTGGCCGTAGTCTTCGTTGAGCTTTCTAGTGGATATCGGGCATCGTCGGGTCGCAGATCACAGGGATCCCACGATGGTAGCCCATCAGGCCGCCGTCGATCCCGTCGCTGCTCTGCTCGCCCCAGCCGCCGTCCTGTTTCATGAGGACGACTGCATGGGTGAAGCCTTGGAGAACTCGCCTCTCGTTTTTCGAGATGCGGACGTTCTCGACGCCGGCGACATGCCCGGCCTTGCAGCGCTCGACGATGTCAGCGTAGATCGCATGACGGCGCTCCTCATCCGAATCACGGTACGTGCCGTTGCCCCCGTTCACTCCGTCGCTGCATCGGACCGCGTAGACTTCCCCGGTTTTCTGATCCGTGAAGTACTCGTCCCACGCCATGCCGTAGCACCCGCCGATGGCTTCCGGGTCGAAGTCGTCGCCGCGCTTGTTCGGGTCGCCGTCGGCCCGAAGGTCGAAGATGTCGGCGAAACGTCGTTGCTGGATCCCGCTGGCCAGTGTCATCGTGTTTTCCTTTCACCTCCTGAAGAGGAGGATCGTGAGAACCAAACCCTGAATTCCGAAGAAGGCGACCGGCTGTGCGCCGCTCGCAATGGACCAGTGACTGACCGAGAGAAGCGCGCAAACGCTTCCGGTAACAGTCACGATCCATGCTGACAGACTTTCGTGATGGGGTTTAAGCCACGCGTTCCTGAATGTCGGGTATGCAGCGATCACATTCGCCAGGAGGCTGAAGATGATCGCTGTCTCAGGCTGGCCAAACAAGAACAGCATGCTTATACCAGCGCCGACAGCACTTGCTTTGTCGCTCCAGTGCCATTCGGGGTCGCCGTACTTGCGTGCAAGATAGGCGACGATGATGGCTCCGAAGAAACAGACGATGATCTGTCCGTTTGTTTCTCTGCGCAGCAACATGCCTGCCGCTGTGATGGTGTCGAGGATGGACCAGATGATCCATGAAGCCTTGGCCGGCTTGCAGCCTTTCTTCACGATGGCGTGGATATACAAGGTGAAGGAAGCCGCCGTGAAGATCCCTGATAGGATCGAGAAGACGTAGTACCAGTTCACGATGGTTCCTCCTGTTATGCCGTGAAGGATTCTTTTCTCCGCTGCCTGCAGAGAAATGCAATCGCTCCATGGCAGATGAGCAGTACCAGTGGCGTGATCAGCCCGATCAACTTCGTGGTGCCCATGTCGATGGACAACAGAACATTCACGGTGCTCATTGAGAATGCAATTGTCCAGAGTACCCACGGGAGAGGGGATTCTTTGAACGGATTTGCTTTCACTCCATCGAGCGTCGGTTTGAACGAGATGAGGAACGCCAAAAGCACGATCATGTTCGCGCTGGTGGCGCTGCGAAGCGCCCACCAGATCAAGATTGCGAGCAAACCGAGTGCGAACAGCGCACATTCCTTTGGCGTAAGCCGGGAGAATTTCCCGATGAAAAGCACGTAGATGAAAGTGAGCATGCATGCTACCGATCCGGTCATGAACTGAAGCGACGCCACAACATCTCCGCTCATCTGGAAATAGGAGAGAGCATTGAGTGTGGCGAGAAACGCCCAGAGACTCCAGCTTGCAGCATTGGGCTTAGAACTGCCCAATTTAGCCTGCCGATTGTAGAGAAGGTAGGCGACGCCGTGCAGGATCGCTGCACAAACAGCAATGACTATGGCCAGCTTGTGCATGGCGACCCCCATGATTTCGAAGTTAGTTGTAAAAGAGCTCTAGTCTAAGCAGATTTTGCCTAGGTTACCACGTGAATGGTAATTATATATGATAGCATTTTATTAACCTTTTGTCAATATTAGCCAAATCCTGTACTATAGAGGTATGCAAAAAGTACTTATCTTCGGATCATTCGACATTCTGCACCCAGGCCATATTTTTGTGATTAAGGAAGCGATGAACTATGGCGAGGTGCATGCGGGCTTTGCTTTGGACGAAACCATAATCAAACTTAAAGGGAGGCTGCCATATAATTCATTGGAAGTACGTATGAAGAATATTGAGGCGTATGGAGTTACGCCTCATGCTGGTGACCCAGTTGATCGATTACGGGTGGTGCGAGAAGTAGATCCGGCTATCGTAGTGCTTGGTCATGACCAACATTTCTTTGTGGATGCCCTGGAAGAATATCAACGCACATCAAAACCCGACTTGAAGATTATTCGCATCGGCTCATTCCATGATCAGTTGTTTAGTTCATCAAAGTTTCGAAAAGTTCTTGAAGATGAGAAAGCTGGATTTTTACTGATCGATAAAAGATCAGGAGAGCCTTCGCTTCGTACGGTTACAAAATTAAGGAATAGTACTGGCATCAAGCAAATTGGCTTTTCAGGCACCTTAGATCCATTAGCGTCGGGTTTGCTCATTTGCGGCATCAGCCGCGCAACAACGCTTCTTGACTGGTTTCATTTTTTTCCTAAAACATACGAAGCAGAGTTGAAACTTGGCGAGGCATCTGATACGTATGACAGTGAAGGCAAGGTAGATTTGGTTTCAGATCGGATCCCCTCAGAAAAAGAAATCACCGGTGCACTAGCAATGTTTCTCGGAAATACATCTCAAGAACCGCCTATGTTCTCCGCAAAGAAAGTTCAGGGAAAAAAATTGTACGAGCTTGCACGAAAAGGTCATACGGTTGAAAGGAAAAGGCAAACTATTAGCATCGATTCTATTGAGATGATGGATTACCAATATCCGAAGCTCGGTTTTAGAGTTACTTGTTCAACAGGCACCTACGTGCGCTCTCTCATACACGACATTGGCCAGAAGCTGGGCGTGGGCGCTCATATGACCGCATTGCGAAGGCTCGCTATAGGTCCATACAACGTGGAACATGCCATTGATCTTACTGCGAATATTGGCTCGGAGTTTTCAAGCAATAGAGTCAGTCCGGAAGATGTGCGCATGAAGCTGAACGAGCATATATGGCGAAGGAACGCTTGACCGTATCAATGCTTCTATGTTAGTCTGCTTGTGATAATTTATTAATCTTACCAATGGCACACAAGAAACACGCAATTAAAGCGAAGAAGCAGGCTGATAAGCGCTATGCACGAAACCGAACGCTTTTGAAGAAGATCAAGGATGTCCGCAAAGCTGCTGAGAAAGCGATCATGGCGAAGAATGCTGACGGCGCAAAAAAACTCTATCATGATCTGCAGAAATTAGTTGATAAAGCCTCCAAGAGCTTCATCAGCAAAAACACTGCCGCACGCTACAAGTCAAACCTGGCAAAGAAGATCAAAAAACTCCTCGCGAAGTAATTGTCCCGCAAAGATACCGCCCCTGCCGAATGGCAGGGGCGGTTTTGAATTAAAATGATGAACCCGCCGTTCGTTTTCTACTAGGCGGGTTCTTGTTGTTCATTGGAGTGATTGCTGTGCTCGTAGATAGAGCGTCGCGCTCCAGAGCTGTTCATGTGCTCCATAGCCGTTGCCTGATTCAGGGTCGTACCACTCACGGAAGCCCTTGAGTGCGGAGAGTTTTGCAAATTGCTCTTGGGCGAATTCGGCTTCTCCCATCGCATCGAGCGCTAGTACGGTGAAGCCTACGATGAACGGCCATACCACGACTCCATCTGTTCGCTCGATAACGCTGGCTTCTTCTGCCGAGGTCGGATTGTGACGACACTTGATGCTGACACCATACTGAGTGTCGACTGACCGGAAACCAGCAACGACGTCAGGAAAGCGGGATGGCGGGACGACATCGAATATGATGGCGAGCGCTGCACCCAACGGGTCGAATCGTGTCGCGCCCGGGTAGTCCATGAGCTGCGAGCCGCTCCAGAATCGCTGGTCGATGCGTTGCCTCAGTGCAACAGCTTCATCTACTTTGTTGAGCTGCAAGTAGACATGGTAGAGGATGCTGTTATTTGTGAGCAGCGCTTTATCGTTCAGTTCGCGATGCATCGTGTCGCGCCAGTCAGCCCCAAGGATCAGGCCGTCATGCATCAAAGAGGTCTCGACGTAGCTCAGCGCGCGTGAAATCTGCTCGCTGTATGTGTCGATCAGGCTCCAATCATTTGCCTCCCGTGCATACGTGAGCATGCCAAGAAGGTACATGATCTCAGAATCGCGCGTTCCAGGCGTCAGGTTCCACAGTTCGCCTGCAAGGAATCGCTTGAGCATGAAAGACATTTTGCGCGTTCGAATGCTCTTTGCGAGCTTGCTTGCGAGCCAGGCGAAAGTACCATCCAGGTACAAGATCGGGATTTGGCCATTCGGTTTTTGCCGTTTGGAAAGGTTCTCGAGGTGGTTTCGAACATCCGCGAAGCGTTTTTGTGCCAACAACACGGGCATGATGGCCAGCATCATATCACGCGTCCAGCACTGATGCGCATAACGCGTTGGGTCGGCCCAAATACCTTTGCGCCCGACGCAGCGCTCAAGTATTTCCTGAGCTTCCGTTTTCTTGCTCTGTTCAGCGAGGGTCATTTTTTTCTCCCTTACTCAAAGATCAATTGATGAACAGATCTTTGTACTTGATTTTATCGAAAAAAGCAATACCCGGCTTTCATTAAATTTTGGCAATGAAAAGTGCCAGCTCAGAGTTGAACGTCCGCTGGTCATTCTTCAGCGTCATATCCAAATGCGTGAGCCGCGCGTATATTGTTTGCAATTCTTTTTTTGAGAAGTTTTTGCTCTGAGCCATAACCTTTTTTGCAACAAATGGATGCAATTTCAAGCGCTCAGCAATGCCATATGAATTCGGCGTGTGATCGCTTACTTCTCTGACCTGCACAATGAGCCGAAATTGGCGGAGAAGCATGCCGAACAGTTTTTGGCGGTCGATCGTACTGCGCAAATATTCATCCATGAGCTGAAGTGCTTTTGCTTTTTGCTTGGTACTGACCGCATCCAAAAAATCGAACATGATGTCAGCCTGCATTTCATGGACCAGCTCTTTGACTGACTGCGCATCTATCGCTGTTGCTTCAACGTAATGGCATAATTTTTGTAGTTCGTGGTACAAGGCCCACGAATCATCGCCCGCATATGACATGAGCAGCTCGCATGCCTCGCGGCTTATTGTTTTTTTCAGAAGTTTTGCCTGAGACTGCAGCCACGTAATGCGCTGATGCTCATCTAAGGGCGTAAATTCCTTGCAACAGTTGACCGGGGTGCAGAGCTCAATGAGGTATTTGAATAGTTTTCCATTTTTTCTCGGCGCTCCTTCATGCCAGATGATGATATAGTTTTCATCCTTTGAATTTTTGAGCGTTTTGAAATAGGCGATCAAAGGATCCTGGATATCTGCGAACTTCTTGTGCGAGAATATGTTTTTGAGAATGATGAATTTTTTTGAAGACAGGAAACCCTGCGCTTTAACGCTGGTGAAGAATTTCTCCAGCGTAAAGTCGCTAACATCGATGGTCTCAGTATTGTGGCCACGTTTGTCATACAGCCCGATGAATTTCTTTTTGAGCAGCATCACCGTTTCGCGGGCACGGAAAGCGTCATCGCCGTAATAGAAGTAGATCATAGCTCTATTTCATCCATCTCTGCCCAATTCTGTCCAGCTTTTACATCGACCGCGAGGGGTATTTCAAATTTTTCGACATTTTCCATCGCTTGCTTGATAGCATTTGCTGCTTTCGTGATATCTTCCTTCGCAACTTCAAATACCAATTCATCATGCACTTGCAGAAGCATTTTCGCCGGCAACGTGCCGTTTGTGATTTCTCTTGCGCACGCGATCATGGCAAGTTTCATAAGATCAGCAGCAGTGCCCTGCAACGGCATATTGATGGCCATGCGCTCTGCTTGCGCAACCAGCATCGGCGCGGAAGAGTATATTTCTGGTAAACGGCGTTTGCGACCATAGATAGTGGTGACGAAGCCATGCGCATGAGCAAATGATTTGGTATCATCGAGATATTTTTTCAGTTTTTTGTAAAGCCCGAAATACTTTTCGATAAATTCCTTTGCTTCGAGACGTGTGATGCCAGTGCGTTGCGACAGGCCTGTAGAGCCAAGGCCGTAAATGACGCCGAAGTTTACTTCTTTTGCTGTGCGGCGGATATCCGGCGTGACCTTCGCAAGCGGTATACCATGAATTTCGGCTGCAGTCCGTGCATGAATATCTTCGCCCTTCTTGAAGCTCGCAAGCATGGTTGGGTCTTTCGAAATGATAGCAGCAAGCCGAAGCTCGATCTGGGAATAATCCGCTGAGATCAGTACTTTACCTTTTGGCGCGATGAAGGCTTTGCGAATAGCGCGGCCTAGTTCAGTGCGAACAGGGATATTTTGGAGATTCGGGTTATTTGAAGAAAGCCTGCCAGTGGCCGCCACAGTTTGATTATAATCAGTATGAATACGTTTATCATCAATGTCTATTTCATCGGGGAGCGTGGTGACATAGGTATTCATGAGTTTCGTCAACTCGCGATATTCGAGGATGAGGTTGATGATCGGGTGTGCTGTGCGTAATTTCTCTAACTCGTCTGCTGCAGTAGAGAGGCCGGTTTTTTTTCGTTTGATGCCTTTGCTATCGATAGCAAGTTTCTCGAATAAGATCTCTTTCAGTTGAAGCGGTGAGGCGATATTGAATTCAGAGCCAGCAAGCCCGTGGATCCTTTTTTTCAGGGTTTCTACGCGCTTGCCCAATTCTTTTTCCATTATTTTCAGATACGGGACATCAAGCAGGATGCCGTCATGCTCCATGTGCGCGAGTATCGGTATGAGCGGCGTATCGATCTTTTCCAAGACGAGATCTAGTTTTTCTTTCTTGATCAATGGTTCAAGTTTTTCATAGAGCCGGAAGCACATATCGGCATCAGCTGCGCCATACTGTGCGAGCTTGTCAGGATCGATGGCTTTAATATCCAAATTCTTCTTTTTTTTGGGCTTATCATCAGCAGGAGCATCAACTAAGTCAGTCAGTGTTTGCATTTGCGCGCCAAGATAGGTGAATGCCAGCTCTTCGATTTTCAGGCTGCGATCAGGGTGGAGGAGGTATCCTGCAAGCAAGGTATCATAGTACAGACCCTGCATCTCGAGCCCGAAATGGCTGAGTATTTGATAGTCGTATTTGATATTGTGTCCGATCTTTTGTATCTTTTCATTCTCAATAATAGGACCGAGATGTTTTTTGAAAGCATCTTTCTGCTCAGCGGTCCTCGTGTGAATGAAGACTGCTTTTTTTGCGCCCCAGGAAATACTGGAGCCCAGGATTTCTGCATGCAAGGTATCGAGTCCGGTGGTTTCAGTATCGATGGCTATCATTTTTTCCCTGGCGAGACTCGCGGCAAGTTTTTTCATGCCGGCTTCAGTGTCGATGACCTCGTATACCAAAGTCGCCTTCTTTTTCGCCGGCGCTATGGCGGTTGCGATGCTCGAGCCATTGCTATTCGGCAACTTTGCTAAGAGCGATTTAAATTCAAGCTTCTGGAAGAGTTTGGTAACTTTCGCAAGATCAAAGTTATTGATATTCGCTTTTTCCAGATCAAACTTTACTTTCAGGTCGGTAATGATCGTTGCCAGCATCTTGCTCTGGAAAGCCATGTCTTTCTGGTCTTTCAGAAGTTGCCGGGTACGATCTTTGATCTTCTTTGATTCTATATTTTTATAAATGCCCTCGAGGGTATCAAAATTTTTCAGCAGATCAATGGCACCCTTCTCGCCAATGCCTTTGACGCCGGGGATATTGTCTGAGGCATCGCCTTTGAGCGATTTCAGATCGATAATTTGTTTCGGCGTGAGCTCGAAGCGAGCTTTCACCGCAGCTTCATTGTAGATCAAAGTATCGTTGATGCTCTGGCGCATGGTATAGACCACAACCTTTTTATTTATCAGCTGCAAGGTATCCATATCGCCGGAAACGATGATGACTTCGAGGTCTTTTTCCTTTGCACATTGCGCGGCGACAGAACCAATCACATCATCAGCCTCGTATCCTGGAATACCAAGCTTCGGGATGTTCAGCGCTTCGAGAATATCTTCGATGATCGAGATCTGATCGATGAAGTCCTTATCCGGAGCTTCACGCTGGGCTTTATATTCTTTGTACTCCTTATGCCTGAATGTTTCACCCGGCAGATCAAAAGCCGCCACGATGTAATCAGGCTTCAATTCTTTCATGAGACGGAGCAGTATAGCAGAGAAGCCATACGCCGCGTTGACCATCAATCCGTCCTTCGTCGTCAATGTCGGCGGTATCGCATGATAGGCGCGATGTAATAATGCAAAGGTATCGATGATGGCAAGCTTTTTCATAGGCGTATAGTAGCAGAGTAGGTTAAAAAAACAATTGACGGAAAAGCCGCTCCTTGCTAGGCTAGCCGGTACTTCGATGCATGGTGTATCGATGTTTTTTTGTCCTTTTCTCAACTGAAAGCGAGGTGCGCCGTGTCCGGCAAGCATACCTGGCTTCTCTTCGAAGCCATCAGAAAGTCGAAGGGCGAGAACATCCCCAAGCGTGGAGCGCTTCTGGTCTCGAACAGCTCCATGCTTTTCGTGAAAAACCGCCATTTGGATTTTTTTCTGGTACTCATGCAAAAGTACGGTGAGCAGATGAGCGTTCCCCTGCGCGTGGACATCCAGTCGCTGCGGGTTTCTTTGCAACGCAGCTCCGGTCATCATTACTCGATGGTGGACCGCGGCGACTATCATTCCGGCTATCTGTTCGCCGTCCCGGAACATTTCCCAGCTTCCCTGCTCCTCGCGAGTGATGCTACACCCATCGCGGAAATCCCGCCGAAGCTCGTCGTCGTACGATCAAAGACGAAAGAAAAAAAGCCGCATCCTTTGGCTGAGCATATCGTCGAGTACAACTTCACGCATAGCCATGTGGCGACGCTGACCTTCGAATTTGGCAAGGTCTGGGTGACGCGAAAAGCGTTTCGCAGATTCGAGCTCCGTTCCGGGCAGCTGAAGCGCAAGAAGAAAAATCGCGATGACTACGAGCTGTTGCTTGATCTGATAGCGGCGCTCCGGCGTTCGATCCTGGTGTACCGCAGAAACACGGTTCGCCAGCTCATCCGCTATCGATTCAAGGAAGCGAAGTACCGTATTGCGCAAGTCGGCGATGGCGGCCACTGGGTGTTTGTCATGAGCCCCGAAGGTCTTCTGAAAACGGCCTATATCAAGAGCTACATCAGACGTCTGTATTACGCTGCGCCTCCTGAAGCAGGAACCAGCGCCAAAAAAGGAGCATGAAATGAAATCGGCTCTTCGTCTGGCCCCGGTCGGGTTGTTGAACGGGAAGTTTCTGGCTACCAAGTCGATGGATTTTCCTGCGATGACCGCCCGGCAGCTCGCGGCTCTCAAGAATTTCATTGCCGTGTCGAAAGACGCGACCGAGTTTGCCCGGAAAGCGATCATCTGGATGATCGACCAAAGCGACAGGTTGACCGTACCGGTCGCATTGTCGATCGATGGATCCCATCAGGCCCTGGCAGAGGAAGTCGCGTGCGGAGCGCATGACATGAACAGCTCGCATGCCTCGACTCGCATCGGCCTGTTCCTCGACGGTATGGGTTCGCCCATGTTTCTGTACAGCCACGAGGGTTGCTACGTGGGCAGCGTTTTCGATGTGAAGGCCAAAGGCCTCACCACGTGGCTCAGCCCCGAGCTCTTCAGCGAGGAGCTTTTCAAGCCCGAGGTTCTGAGCTTCGACATCGAAGCGATCAGGGCCGTGAAGCTCGAGATGTAACTTCAGTTGATTGCATCAAATTCGGCTGGGATGTCCCAAAGGGATGTCCCAGCCGACTTGTTTTTATGGATACTTTTTGTTACCGTATAGCAAGTTTTCTGAACGTGTAGTGGCACGATGGCCAAGTGGTAAGGCATGGGTCTGCAAAACCCTTATCGCGGGTTCGATTCCCGCTCGTGCCTCCAGGTTTACTTTTTTGTTTTTAGCCCGTTTTATTAGTTACAAACGAATTAAAGAAGTAGGGAATCGAAAGGTATCCGAAGCGGCGTCCGGTGGACGTCGATGAGGAACCCGGCGACGAAGGAGCGACGAGCGGGAACCCGCAGGGTCGTGAGTCGCGGGTGAGGAGGATTCCCGCTCGCCGATAGGTCCTGAGCTTGCCGAAGGATGCCTCCAGTCATTAACAAAGAAACAGCCCCGCACTTTTGTGCGGGGCTGCTTTAGTTGATATTTATAGGATTTCCATCCGAAGGTACCGTGCACCGAACGCTCGGGAGAATTGTTTGTCAGCTGACCAAATGTCTACTTGTTTGTTATAACGGATATTCATTCGGTCTTCAACGACGAAGATCTTCTCGCCATAGAGATCCGGGAAACGAACCTTGGTCCCTTTAGGCAGGTAATTGGTGGCGACGATGCCATCGCGGACCTGCGTCCCGAAAGCAGTGATGAAAGGCGTAGAGTCTGTCTGGCCGGGTTCGCTATTGTATGAGGTCACGACGATATTGATCGTTTTTTTGCTCGGTATATATGCGTCTTTGCGGGCAGCTACATGCAATAAGCTTGCCTTCGAGGCTGTGCCAGTGTCGAATACTAACGATTCAGAATTGAATTCATGGCCTTGCAGCCCCGTATACGGAAATAGTAAAGCAACAAGGGAAAAAAGCGCCATTGTGGCTAGTCGTTTCTGCGCTTTAGAATTTGCTATATGTAGCATATAATTGCTTTTAAACAAAAAATTCCAAGCTATACTTGGAACTAGCATACTGTTTTGTTTTTATTTCTGATTGAACACTATAGCAGATATCCGTAAATGTGTCAACCCTTGTGACGTCGCTTCAAAGAAATAAACAATTAAAAAACCAGCTGTTTATAGGGCAGCCGGCTTTTATTCTTACTGTGTTACCGCTTGCGTATCAGTCGCAAAATCAGGGCTTTGGAGGTTTTCCAATGAAGGCTCGCTGTTAAAGTTATACTCCTGATCCATAGAGGTCATTTCCTCGTCGATGTTATTGAGTAATTCGCTGTCGCTGCTCTTGTCATACGACGTTGCTGTCTGGTTATTCGGGGCAAAAAGCGATGAGCCTTTATTGCCTCCATTTGGTATAACGAAAATAACTGCGAGCGCAAGGATCAGGCCTACGGCGAGTGCGATGAGAACAATGCGATTGTATTTAGCGGTCATAGCCGATAATAATTATGGCTGTACATCTGGTGTTGACGTAGGACTTGGCGGTTTCACGCCCAACGCTGATCTCAACTTCGTGATTATCTCTCGAGATAATTTCCGAGCGTCTCTCAGATGCTGATGCGCTTCATGGAATGCCTGCAGCCCGTTGGTGAAAAGATCTTTGTGGTCGCCAGGCGTCTTGATCTGTTCGAATGCATCGCGAGCTTTGGTATAGCTATCTTCTGCAGCCTTCACTTCATCAGTAAATTGCTTATTCAGATCTATCAAGTCCTGAGATGGCTGGAAGCGCTGGAATAGTGCGCTGAATTTATCTTCGATGGCGTGGAATCGATCTATGGTTCGCCGGATGCCGCTGCCGGTGATTAGTCCGAGGTAATAGGTGACTGTGTTTTGTTTGTCCAGCCAATAGTTTTTGATCGCGGCGACCTGGTGATTAATCTCGGTATCGGTTTTTGCATTATTTGCAGTGATCGTCTGCGTCTGAATGAAGGAAATGCTTTCATTGATAGATTTAACGATGGAGGTGCGCTGATCATCGCTTAGATCTTTCGTTCCTTCGATGGCAGAACGTAAATTTGTCAGGTAGCTGACTAGCCGCTGGCCTGCAAGCATGATAAAGGGTGCTTTGCGCTGCGTTGGTTCTGCGACTGGCTCTATTTTTTCCGCACGGATCGATTTTGGTACATTGGTCGGGCGATCAGGGTTCGTCGGATCAATGACCGGGTGCAAAGTTTCAGCAAACGCAGAAGACATCGGTGCGGTGAACAGCAGTCCGGCAAGCAAAGCAATTGTAAAGTGTTTTGATGGATGCATAGTCTATGCGCCTAGCTCATTTGCAGTATAGCACAGCGCCCGTGATTTGAGAAAATTTTACCTTCAGCGTGCTCGTATTTGATCTGCTTGTTCGAAATTCACTGAGAGCAGCTGCGAAATGCCGTCATTCCCCATGCTGACGCCATAGAGTATCTTTGCTTGATGCATGGTTGCCCGATTATGTGTAATGGTGATGAACTGGCTTTTATCCAGTAATTCACTGATGATCTCAGCAAAGCGGATCGAGTTTGCTTCATCGAGCGCTGCATCGACTTCGTCCAAGACGACGAATGGAGGAGGGTTATTTGCAATGATCGAGCAGATCAGGGCTATGGCAGTCATGGCCTTTTCACCTCCCGACAGCATAGTAATGCTCGCTAATTTTTTGCCGGGCGGAGTTGCTTGAATTTCGATCGTATAGTCGAAGCGGTTATTACGGATGCGCGGCCCGGTTTTTTTCTTTTCTGTATCGGCATCTTCGTCCTCGTCGTCTGCCTCAGGATCTTCTTCGGCTTCAGGCTCTTCCTTTGGCGTTTGTATCTCGAGTATCAGCTTCGCGCTCCCGCCGTTGAACAGCCTCTTGAAGTATTTGGCGAATAGCGCATTGATATTCTTGAACGAATGCTGGAATTGCTTATTGATATGCTCATCAAGCTCCTTGATCAATTCAAGCAGAGATTTTTCTGCAGCCCTCAGGTCGGTCGTTTGTTTGGTAAGGAATTCATGTTTATCATGAACTTCGGTATATTCTTTGACCGTTTCGGTGTCGATGCCGCCAATGATATTGAGCTGTTTTTTTAGGGTTTCGATCTGCTCTCGCACTTGCTCGGCATGCACAGTGCCGAATTCTTTTTGTACCGTAAAGCCCGGTGCTTCTTGAGTAATTTCGCGGTCCAGCTCTTCTTTCCGCGTTTCAAGCTTCGCGAGATCAACCTTGACCCCGGTCAATGCATTGTTCTTAACGGTCGAATCGAATTGCAAGGTGCGCAGCTTTTTTTGGATACTCAACAGCTCTTTCTTTTTTTCCTCCTCAAGCGTATTGAAATTGTCTATTTCATTTCTGAGCTTCTGTATCGATGATTCCTTTGCCTGCAATTCTTTCTCAATCAATGCCAGTTCTTCTGCTATCGAGCTCCGATCACCTTTAGCATCGCCCAGTTCGTGAGCGAGTTCTTTGACTTCTCGCGCGGATTCATCTTGCCGCACCGCAAAGGTCTGCAATTGATTTTTTTTGAGCGTTGCGTCAAGTTCGAGTTGCTGCAATTCGGAACTGAGTTTCTGGTGCTCATCAGCGAGCATCCTGTAGTTTGACCACTGCGTTTGATATTCGTCTTTCTTTGTGCCGCGAACGCTCTTCAGGAATTGGCGGAGTTTGACCGTAAAGTTTTTGAACTTGTCTTTCAGGCTTGCGAGATCATCGGCTGTATTCAGTGAGTCAATATGCGCGCTCAATGCTTCATGTTCGTCATTGATTTGCTGCGCCTCGGCTTCGAGCGATTCCCAGTCGCGCTCCGTCGAATGGCTTGAAAGCTCTTTTTCTGCAGCTGCAATCTTCGCCGCTGCAGCATGCTTTGTATTCTGGAGTTCTTTGATGCGAGCCTCGATATGCGACACTTCCCGCTGCAATGCTTCATGCTCTGCAGCAAGCGACTTCATTTTTCGTTGCAATGATTCCATGCGGTCGCGTAGCATTACTTCACCAGTATTGCCGCTCTTGATAAGACCAAGGTCCTTCTTACCTTCAAGGACGATCTTCTTTTTGGTCAATGCATTGTATTCTTCTTGCTCGTGGAAGAGTTTCGTCTGCAGCGTATTGTAATTTTCACTGCGGCCGGTCGCATGTTCGAATCCTTCCAGCTTTTTCTGAAGTTCGCGCTCCTGGCTGCTCAGGATATCCAGTGAAGCCTGTTCTACGCCCAGCTTTTTTTTCGTTGTATCGAGATCGGTGTTCAGATGGTGCAGTAAGAAGCTATAGTAATTTCCCTGCAGCTCATGCAGCTGGCGCTCTAGGTCTTCCTTGCGTTCCAGGCGCTTTACCTGACGGGACAATGTGCGCAAGCGGGGCTCGATCTCTTGCAAGACGAGCTCAGCCTGATGCATATTCTCTTCAGTTTGCTCAAGCTTATGTATGGCCTGTGATTTTTTTATCTGGTATTGCCTGACGCCGGTGGCTTCGTCGAAGAAGTCTTTGCGATCCTGTGCTGATATGGTCAATAGCCCATCGATCATTCCCTGGCCTATGACCGAATAGCTTTTCTGCCCGACCTGGGCTTTTGCCAGGAGCAGCTGTATATCGGTCAGGCGCACATTGTTTCCATTCAGGAGATAGACGCTTTCACCGTTGCGGTCCATCGATCGCTCAAGGACCACCTGTTCAAAGTCGATGCCGGCTTGGCGGTCTTGATTTTGGAGATAGAGGACAACCTTGGCAAATCCAAGGCGTGCTTTCTTGTCAGAGCCTGAAAAGATGACATCTTCGCTTTTCTTTCCGCGGAGGAGCTTTAAGCTCTGTTCGCCCAGAACCCAGCGTATCGCATCAGCGACATTCGATTTTCCTGATCCATTCGGCCCGACGATGGCAGTCAGCTCTTTATTGAATACGAGCGTGGTCGGATTGGCGAACGATTTGAAGCCTTGTATGTCTATTTTTTCTAAATACATGCACTAGTTCCACTTTTTGATAGTCAGGGCTGATGCTGCAGCATTTGTTTCTGCTTCCTGTTTGCTCATGCCATTGCCTTCAGCAATTAATTCCTTGTCCAGATAGACGCCGACGGTAAAATGCTTATTATGGTCAGGGCCTTCTTGTTTCAGGATCTTGTAGCGGGGAGTGATATTGTGGATCTCCTGAGACTTTTCCTGGAATTTGCTCTTTGCATCGAGATACAGTTTTTGATCGAGGATGGTCTGGAATTCAGGGATCAGATGTTCGAGAATGAATTTTTTTGTGACCTCAAGGCCTTGATCGAGGTAGATCGCGCCGATAAGCGCTTCATAGGCGTTTGCCATGATATACGATCGCGCCTTCGGGCTTTGATCACGCGCTTCCCCGCGACTCATATGCATCAGTGGGTACAGGTCCAGATCTTCGGCACGCGAGGACAGCATTTTATAGTTCACCAGGCTTGACCGCCAATTCGTCAGCTCGCCTTCAGGATTTGAAAAATGCTGATAGAGATATTCAGTAACGACGAGCTCGAGAACCGCATCGCCGAGGAATTCAAGGCGTTCATTGTGATCCAGCGCAAAGCTCTTATGTTCATTCAGATAGGAACGGTGCACCAGAGCACTGCGCAGAATATCGGTATCGTTGAAATTAATTTTCAGCTTCTGTTCTAACGCTTCCAGTTTGTTCATATTCAGTAATATAGTTCAATGCTTTTGCGAACATTTCTTTATTTTGGCTATAGCTCAATATCCCCTCAGCGTCTGTTTTGGTGAACCATTTTGCATCTTTCAGCTCAGCGACATTCGGAACATGCAGCTGGTCTTTCGATGTTTTGAATAAGAAGTAGTGGACGAGCTTTCTGAATGACGGTTCGCCGGTTTTGTGCACCTTGAGCTCAGCATTGCCTAGTGGCGCGATCAAATGCAGATCGCTAATGCCGATCTCTTCTGAGATCTCCCGAGCCGCTGCTTTTTCGATGGACTCGGTTGCCTCAATGCCGCCTTTGGGGAACGTCCATTTATTGTATGCATCAAGGATCAGCGCAAAGTGGGGCGCTCCATCTGACAGCCGATACACCAAGCCGCCTGCGGAAATCTCTTTTATTCCCTGGCTCTGCGGTGATTGTTTCTCACCGCGGGTAACCATTTCTTTATAGATGCTTCCCAAGACTCCGTTGATGAATTTACCGCTCGAGGGACCGCCGAATGTTTTAGCAAGCTCAATAGCTTCATTGATAGCAACCTTTGGCGGAATATCGTCAGAGAATTTCAATTCATACACGCCGATACGCAGCACATTGCGATCTATCGTTGTTATCTGATCCAATGGCCATTCAGGGGCATAGTTGACGATAAGGTCGTCAATTTGGAGCTGATGCTTCAGGATGGCCAGCACCAGCTTCTTCGAAAAGCCCTCATCGTCAAAATCAGGAGCGAATTCAGCTACGATGCTCTTCAATATCTCCTCGACGTTCTTCTTGCCATTGTAAAAATCCCACTCGAAGAGAGTTTGTAAGGTCAAGGTACGTGCTAGATGTCGGTTTGCCATTGGCTGCTCGCCGTTAGGACTTTGGCTTGCGTGTCACTGGTTCCAAGTCAAGGACTTTGCGTCCCTTGTAGTATCCGCAGAATCCGCATGCCCGGTGGGGAAGGATCTCATGCTTGCATTTCGGACAGCGTAGAATGCGCATAGCCTTCAACGCGAAATGCGACGCACGCCGTTTGCGCTGGCCCGAGGTTCGTTTTTTGGTAGGTGTACCCATAGGTTAAAGTGCCAGAGGCTAGAGACCCGCGGTCCATCAATGCGCAAGGGACTTGATAGGCTGTTGGTTTCTCGTCTCTGAATTACTGTTTAATGAAACTTACTATAGAACATTTTTTTTCTTTCATCAACCCCATAGAGAAGTGAAAGAGCCATCATCCGATGGTTGTATATAACTAGTGTATAGCGAGTGGAGTATATGTGGGGTTGACATTAGGGCTAATAGGTGCTATTATCCAAAGTTACCTGATAGTAGTAAATTAAAAAGTAGCTAATATTAGCGAATAAATACCTGCATCCACGACAAGCATGGGGATTTTTTCTAGTTTTACTTGGCTCAGGCTCGGTGAATGCTAGAAAGAATTTTCTTGGGTGCAGATACTTGTTCGCTACGGTTTAGGGGTTTCTGTTTCTCCTTTCCCTCTTAAACCGTTGGACAATTCTGTTCGCGGGCCGTAGCGAACAGGGTTCGCTCATTGCAAGTTTCTAAACTAAGGACTTCAAGTCCTATGATCGAAAGATCAACAACTGCGCTTTGGATAAAACCTTAGCGCTTTTTAGTTTAAAAAAAGTTATTTGATGATCTCGTTCAGAACGTCTTTTGCATGCCGTTCTGAGCTGATCAAAGGTTTTTCATCAGCAGCAAAAAATAACTTCATACCCTTTGCAACCGTTGGCGGTAAGAGGTCGCGGGTCACACTTATGGTCTGGCCCAGCTCAGTTTTGAAAATGACCGAATCCTCGGTGATATCAGTGACGCTAACTTGAAGGTTTGCGAGCAGCATTAGTTTTCATCCTTAATTTTTATACCTTTTTTGCTCGTTTTTATTTTCAGCCTTGGCAATACGATGGTCAGGATGCCGTTCTTGATCGTTGCGTCGATTTTTTTTACATCAACTTCAACCGGTAAAATGATCGATCGCGAGAATGCACCCCAGTAGCATTCCTGAAAGAAGTATTCCCGGGCGGAATGAGTTTTTTCCTGCTTTCTGGTTCCGCGTACGGTGAGCATATCATTGGTGATCGAGATGTCTACGTCTTCTGGTTCGATACCTGCTATGGTCGATTTTACAATGATCGTATCGCCTTCCTGATAGACATCCACTGAAAGCTGACCCTCTTCTGGTTCCTGGTCTATCCACTCAGGCTGATCCTGGAGGGCTTGCAGTGAATTACTCCTCGCTGAACCTTGTTTTGAAGTTTCGCTTTCTTCACCGCGTAAGAAAGCTTCTTCGGCATCTTGTTTTTTTTGTTTCTTTTTTCCGAACATACTATGAAATTTTTAAATGTTGTCTTTAGTATAGCATGTTTAGAGGATTGAAAGAACTATGCGCAGAAACATTTGATACAGAGTGTGTTATAATTACTACACTATGATTTTTCACACATTGCAAGATATTGTCAAAGCGAAGAAAATACGTGGATTCTCGCTCATTGAGTTATTAGTCGTTATTGCAATCATCGGTTTATTGGTTTCGGTCACCGCGCTCGGCATTAACAAGGCAAGACAAAGTGCTCGCTTTGCAGCAATGTTCGCCACATTTCATTCCGCACAGGTCACTGCATTAGAGTGTATAGCTGGGCATAACAGCATTGTAAGTACCGTTGATGGTTCGGGGGGCGTCGTGCATTATTGTGGAGATGGATATTGGCCCGCTGCTCCAAACAGCATTACGCCAGGCACGGCGATTTGCAGTAGCGTGTATACTGGCATTACACCTGCTCCGAACAGCCCCTCATGGCCAAATACGTCTCAGGGGTGGACATACGTAGGCGATCAACCCCCCGCGTATTTTGGTTGCCATCAAAATCTAAGTGCGGGGACATTTGATTTTACTGTGATAACCAATATTGCAGGATCGTCATGCAGTATTACTTGTACTGAGAAGGGATGTACTTCGAATTCGTGCTAAAAGGGTTGACCGAGGACATTTTTTATTGTATGTTTTGCCGAGTTCTCTTGGCCCTATCATCTAATGGTTAGGATATCAGGTTTTCATCCTGGAAATCGGGGTTCGATTCCCCGTAGGGCTACCATCAAAACATCATCACCACAGGTGGTGATTTTTTGATGGCGTCGAATTGATGTGTACATACACCTGCCGCCTCGTGGACAGAGATTTTTCGGATCTACTTATCAGAAAGGTTTGTAAAAGAAAAACCGCCATAACTCATGAAGTTACGGCGGTCGGTCGCGAGGTTTGACGCGGATCAGCGCCTGACTCAATGCTGAACTGGTTGCTGCCCAGCTGAAGTTTTGTGTACATTCCACAATGCAATGAGCGCGCTCTTATCTCGCTGTATCGCGGCACTTTTCCACCCGCAGGAACAAATTGCTCGATCGGCCCCATCGCTGTAGTAGAAACCTCCATCTCCGAACGTACAAGGCTGAAGTTCGACCAACTCATGTTTTTGAGGTACGGGCATTGGTTCCTCCTTTTGCCAACGTTATATCCTTTTAGTGCAAATGATGGTAAAAGTCAATATTTTTTCTTTATTTTTCCTTTTTTGGACTGATGTTTTTTCAAGGGTAAAAGTGCTATACTTATGATAGCTATACGAATTGACGAAAGGGGGTGAGAGTATGATGGGAGGTTCACATAAGAAGAACCCGATCCACATGATTGCTTTCGCTTTGATGGCAATTGGTGGCTTAAATTGGTTATTGGTAGCTTTTGGCTGGAATCTCGTCGAAGCTATTTTTAACGAAGGATCAACCGTTTCAATGGTGATCTATATCCTCGTTGGTCTCGGAACTATTTATGAGATCGTGATGCATAAAAAGCAGTGCATGTACTGCAGCAGTATGATGGGAGATAAGGGTATGAGCACCGGTGGCAGCGCACCAATGGGTTCAAATTCAATGGGTGGCAAAATGTAAGCCACTTTTTTGATGAACATAAAAATACAGCAACCCTGCAAGGCCATTGGCCTTGCAGGGTTGCTCCGTTTTCCGCGATCCATGCTACACTATCACTATGCATGAAACGCATCGATATAATACGTCGTGGGAAAAAGTACGGCGAGTATTCCCCGCAGGCGGTCCGTATACCGTGCTTGACCTGGGGTGTGGGGATGGCAGCTTGGTCAAACCGCTGGTCAATGACCATGATGTACTGGGCCTTGATATAAACGCAGATGCAATTCGCGAAGCATATGCGCTTGGCGTGCACGCGGTTAAAGGAAGCATCGAAAACGTATTTCCATTTCAGGATCATTCATGTGATGTTGTTTTGGCTTTAGACATACTTGAGCATGCGGTAGACATGGATTTTATTTTTTCTGAGATCAAGCGCGTACTGAAACCCGACGGCAGTATTATTATTTCTCTTCCGAATCATTTTGATCTGCGGACTCGTCTCGAGATCTTGTTTGGGAAAGGAATCATCAAATGGTCGCAGCGGGACTATGAGAAGCAGAGCTGGAAGTATGCCCATCTTCGATTTTTGACTTTGCCGGAGTGCAAAAAGATGCTGCAGGAATTCGGCCTCTACGCTGATATGTGGCAATTTAATTTCATGTCTCAAGGTTTATTTCCGACGAAGTTCATTTTGAAAAGCATGCGTCGATGGCTTGTGGCCCAGATGCCGGGCCTTTTTTCGGGGAAATTCGTTGTTCGATGCAAAGTACATCCGGTAGATCAGATGGCAACGATCATCATTGACGAAACGCCGAAGGATTTCTAATATAGTGCTCTATGACAATTCTTGGAATTGAAACATCATGTGACGAAACATCCATCGCCTTGCTGAAAGTGTCAGCAGGTACTTTTAAGCTGCAAAAGCATGTCACTGCATCTCAGATCAAGATTCATACTAAATACGGTGGGGTGGTGCCGGAAATTGCAGCACGGCAGCATTTGGAAGCATTGCAGCCGATGTTGAGTTCGCATATCGGCCGTACGCAGTTTCAGCGCATTGATCAGATTGCGGTGACCGCAGGCCCGGGCCTTATCACTTCGCTTATGGTCGGCGTTCAGGAGGCAAAGACATTGTCGTATGTGACGGGAAAGCCGCTCGTTGGCATAAACCACCTCGAAGCCCACATCTATTCTAATTGGCTGAGCCATCTGGAATTGTTTCAGGATTCAAAAAAATATTTTCCTGCTCTCGTGCTTATCGTATCTGGCGGCCACACCGAACTTATTATAATGAAAGGACATGGCCAGTATATGTTGTTGGGGCAGACATTAGATGACGCTGCCGGAGAGTCATTTGATAAAGTCGCTAAGATCCTGGACCTTGGCTATCCAGGCGGGCCTATTCTCTCTAAACTCGCCGAATATGGTAACCCCAAAGCGATAATGTTCCCGCGGCCGATGAGCACATCGGCCGGGTATGCAATGAGCTTCTCCGGTTTAAAAACAGCGGTTCTCTATTTTCTGGAAAAGAAAAAACAGGTCTCAAAAAAAGAAATGCCTGATATCGCGGCCTCATTCCAGGCGGCAGTGATCGATTCGCTCATGGCTAAGGTGCAGCGAGCGCTGAAAGAATATACACCGCGTTCATTGATGCTTGCCGGAGGAGTAGCAGCGAATAAAGCCCTTCGTTCAAGCTTCATCGCCGAAGGCAAAAAGAATGAGATCCCGGTTTTTGTTCCGGATCTCGAATTTACTGGCGATAATGCAGCTATGATCGCGATGACCGGCTACTTCAGACGCAAGAATGCGTCAAAGAACACTTGGCGCACATTGCGGTTCGATCCACAATTACCTTTCGTTAAATGAAAAAAAAGATAATCACGTACAGTGCTGCAGAAACGAAAAAACTTGGCATTGCTTTGGCTCGATCGCTGAAGCAGGGATGCGTGATCGCACTCATCGGCAACCTGGGGGCCGGGAAAACGGTTCTGACAAAAGGCATAGCCAAAGGTCTGAAAGTAAACCACGTGATCCAGAGTCCGACCTTTGTATTAATGAAGGTCTATCCCCTGAAACACAAGACGCTTTCAGCTTTGGTGCATGTCGATTGCTATCGCGTCTCATCTCCGCAGGAACTGCATACGATAGGCTTAGAAGATTACATCCAAGACAGCTCTGCAGTCGTTGTCATCGAATGGGCAGACAAGATGCGGTCAGCATTGCCCAAGCAGCGGATGACCATGACTATTGTGTCGCGCAAAGAAAAAGGAAGAGTGATCACGATTGACGATCGTCGTCCTGGTATTTCCAAAAGTAGTAGACGGCCACATATAATCCCAGGCTCCCGAGGATGAGGTCGCTCATGATATTCGTCGTGCTTTCGATCTCGAAGAAGCCATGCGGCAAAAAAGTGCCGAGGACTGCGCCCAGGTGCAGGTGCCTGGTATTGAGGTAGCGCAGGAACACTTCAAAATATTCCCACAATATAAGTATGGTGATGCCAAAACGGGCGTATATCCGCTGCGTAAGCTTGTAGTTAAAGTAACTGTTCACGTAGATAATGATGTATCCGACAAGAATACCGGTTACAAAATGAACGATGACCCAGTATGAGTCAAAAAAGCTTTGATTATCGACGCCATAGATATAGGAGAGGTCCATAGCCACAGTGTAGCGAAAAACCAGCCTTTCGCAACTGCGCGCAAGCCATCCTCTGTATCTGTTGCCATAATACTGGCACGATGCTACAGTAGGGATAGGCACATTGTGTGGATGATCTGCAAGTACTGAGAATCATGTCGCTCGGGAAATGCAGAACGGAAAGAAGCGCTGATAGGCGAAGTAGACTCCGTCGTCCGTGCACGTAACGCACGAGAATGAAGTATAATGCGAAGGTGGTACCACCCCTTGACTCGTCGCTCCGGGGTCCTTAACGCGAGAAGCGCGTTTTTTTATTTATACGAACTATGCTCTATTTTTTAGGAATCTATTTGGCCGCATTGCTGCTCTTCGTTGCTTTGCTTATGTCTCTGGCAGAGTTGTTCTGGGTATTCGATAACTTCATAAATTTTATACCTCAATTTTTGTTCCTCACTGTTCTCTGTATCATTGCATTGCTTGCCGAAGGGAGTTTCTGGCAGGCGCTCGCGATGTGCTGCGTTTTTGTATTCTTTGCTATGCCATTAGTGCGCGTGAGGTATCCGGGCCGCAGTGCATCAGTGGCGGGCGATCGCTCGCTTACCGTTTTGCAGGCAAATGTAAATCTTAAAAATACGAAGTACGATCGGCTGATCAAGGTAATCCGCGAAGCAAAACCGACCATGATCATGATGAATGAGGTTACTGCAGCCTGGATCGATCGCGTCACCAAAGCTACCGCAGCAACCCACCTGTATCGGATCGTGCTGCCCAGCACAACATATCGCGGCATGGCTGTTTTTTCTCAATGGCCTATCGCTTCGCATGATGTCTTGGAACTGACCAAAAAAAATTCACCGCTCATTCGTGTCCATATGCAGGATGTGCCGCTGACGATCTATGTAGCGCATCCGCTGCCTCCCATGACGCCGGGCTGGTCATCGCACCGTGAAATATTTTTTAAACGATTAGCTGTAGAGGTCCGAAAATCCACAGACGACGTGTTGGTGGTTGGCGATCTTAATACTACATTCTTCAGCCCGTTGCTTCGAACATTTTTGAAAACCTCAGGTTTGAAGCTCGACAGACAAGGCTTTGGGGTGAAGACGACGTGGATGCGCGGCACGCCTCTGGCTTTGCCGCTGGACCATATTTTGTATCGAGGCAGCCTGACAATGACCGATCTCAAAGTAATGAGCTCTATTGGGTCTGATCATCGGCCTGTGCTCGCCACTTTTAATTATGCGCGCTAAACTATAGGTATGGAGAAAAAATCACCACAAGAAACAGCAGACGGCGCTTTGCCAAAAGCGTATAGCGCTCAGGATCACGAAAATTCCATCTATGCAGCATGGATGGATTCTGGTTATTTCAACCCGGATGCATTACCGGGCAAGCGCTCTGCTATGTACAGTATTATGATGCCGCCTCCAAATGTGACCGGTATTTTGCATATTGGCCATGCGCTTGAACAAACATTATTGGACGCGAAGATCCGGTTTGAACGCATGCGCGGCAAACGCGCACTGCTTATTCCTGGCGTTGACCATGCTGCCGTTGCTACCCAGGCGCGCGTTGAGAAAGATTTGATTGAGAAAGGGCACAAACACCCCCGTGAGGAATTTGGCAGAGAAAAACTTCTCGAGATCATCCGAGACTACGCCGGACAGTCAAAAGAAACCATTGTTTCTCAGATAAAGAAAATGGGCACCAGTTGCGACTGGGACCGGTTTGCGTATACCTTTGATGAAACAAGATCCGCTGCTGTGTTTGAGATCTTCAAGTCAATGTATAACGATGGCCTCATCTATCGCGGCTTTCGAGTTGTGAATTGGTCTGTGCTCGGGCAGTCAACTGCATCAGATGATGAACTTGAGTATATCGAACGTGATGCCAAGCTGTATACGTTCAAGTACAGCAAAGATTTCCCGATTGCTATTGCTACGACGCGCCCTGAGACAAAGTTGGGCGATACTGCTGTCGCTGTTCATCCTGATGATAAGAGATATAAGCAATACATTGGTCAAACCTTTACCGCAGACGTTGGTGCTACGAAGCCATTGCAGATCAAGATTATTGCTGACAAAAGTGTTGACCCGTCGTTCGGCACTGGCGCTCTTGGCGTCACACCGGCGCATAGCATGATCGATTTTGAAATGAAAGAGAAGCATGGCTTGGATCTGGTGCAAGTAATAGGCACTGACGGCAAAATGACCAAAGAAGCAGGAATATATGCTGGTAAAACCATCGAACAGGCTCGGAAAGCATTTGTACAATGGCTCGCGAAAGAAAAGCTCCTGATCTCAGAAGAGGATATCAAGCAGAATGTTGCTACGCATCAGCGATTCAACGATCTCATAGAAGTTGTGCCTATGCTGCAGTGGTTCGTGGCGGTCAATAAGTCAGTTAAAAAGTTCAAAGGTAAGACTTTGAAAGATCTCATGCGGGAATCCGGTGAAAAGATAACGATACGCCCTGAGCGGTATAAGAACGTGTACTATCAATGGATAGATTCATTGCATGATTGGTGCATTTCGCGGCAGATCTGGTGGGGGCATCGAATCCCGGTGTGGTACAAGGACGAAGAGCTGCGCGTAAGCCTTGAAAGTCCTGGCGCAGGCTGGACGCAAGACCCTGACACCTTGGATACATGGTTCTCATCAGGCACATGGACTTTTTCTACCCTTGGCTGGCCACAGCAAACCAAAGATTTAAACGCATTTCATCCAAGCTCATGGATGCAGATGGGATATGAGATCGTTTTTTTCTGGATGGCGCGAATGATCTTGATGAGTTCGTATGCGCTGTCAGAGCTGCCGTTCAAAGAAGCCTATATTCATGGGTTGGTCCGCGGCAAAGACGGCCGTAAATTTTCTAAGTCTCTGAGAAATACCATAGATCCGCTGGATATGATCGCAAAATATGGAACCGATGCTCTCCGTATGAGCCTGGTGTCAGGCGTGACGCCGGGCAATGATGTGACCTTCTACGAAGAAAAAGTAGAGCAGTACCAGCATTTCGTAAATAAACTTTGGAATATTTCACGCTATGTATTTAGTTCTATCGAGACCGATGGAGCAGGGGAGAAAACGCCGAAGCCTTTGACGAAAACCGATGCATGGGTACTCAAAAAACTTGAAACACTTATCACTGACATGACAAAGATGCTGGAGCAGTCCGACTTTTCTCTGGCAGCCGATGCATTGTATGATTTTACGTGGAGTGATTTTGCAGATTGGTATATTGAAGTTTCAAAAGTAGAAGCGCGCCGTTCACCAGAAGCGAAAAAAGAGAAGGATATGATGTTACTTTATGTGCTACAGACTATCTTAAAGCTGGCGCATCCATTCATGCCATTTGTAACCGAAGTGCTTTGGAAGCAATTTCATTCTAAAACCTTACTCATGGTTTCCGATTGGCCTTCTGGCATGGGTTTAGCGTCAACCGATTCGTTACGTGTATTTTCTAACGTGCAGCAAGTAATAACTGCAATACGCGAAAGTAAATCCGTCAATAAGATACCTCCGGCGACCATTGTGAAGGTATCCATGCCATTGCCGTACCCTGAATATCGGGATGTCATTGAGAAATTAGCGCGCTGCAGCATCACTGTTTCAAAGGACGATACGATCATCGTTGAGTCAGTGAGCACATTGACTGATGCCAAGCGCACTGAGCTCAAAGCCTATATCGCTTCTCTTGAGAAGAAATTATCCAATACGGCTTTTACAAAAAACGCCCCGAAAGCAATCATCGAGGCAGAGAAAAAGAAACTGGCTGACGCGAAAGCAAAACTAGTCTAGTTGCTATCATGAAAGTAGAAACGCCGCACTCCAGTTCTGGAGTGCGGCGTCCATTGAAGTCAGGATCCTTAGACCCCGGCGATTTCGTTCAGGATAGCTCGAATCCCGCGAGACTGGACCATCAGACTGCGGGCGAAGTCATCGAGCTTCCGATGCACGATGCGCACCACTGCCGGCGGCAGATCCGCCGCGGTGAGATCATCTTCCCGATCAAGAGCAAAAGAGGTGTAACTGATGCGCTTCTCCGACCGAAGCGTGATCGTGACACACGGCTTGCCGCCAAGCTGTTTTTTTGACCGGACGATCACCTTATAGCTTCGCTTGTCCTCATGATGCAGGTCATAGCCCCAGCTCCTTTCGCCGCGATAGAGCATATCGATCTCTTTCAGCCGGCGGATGAGAGCTCCGCGCAGGATCATAGCGAAGCGCTTGATCTCGCCTTGCATGACGTGGATCTGGTCAGAGCCTTTGAGAACTTGATCCATACTTGCGATCTTCATTTCCATGTACAACTCCTTGATCGACGCTGTTGCGTCCGAAATGGGCCTGTCGGCCCGGTATCAGGGAAAAGTTTTTATACCCGTTTTTGCGCGTTAGGTCAACAGTTGCAGTGAAAAAATGTGAATTGAGCCGGCATGTAGAACAATTGCCCGCCATATAGTATACTAATAACGATCTATCATTAATGATATAGCATATGGCCTTTATAGGTTTTCTCGTCATTTTATTCATGTTACTAGTCATATCGGGTTTGCGGGTCGTGAATCAGTACCAGAGAGCAGTCATCCTGACATTAGGTAAATACTCAGATACGAGAGGCCCGGGGCTCACATGGATCTTCGCAATGATGCAAACAATGTCGAAGGTGGATGTCCGCGTAGATACGGTAGATATCCCTCAGCAAGAAGTTATTACCAAGGATAACGTTACGGTCGGCATCAATGCGGTTGTGTATTTCAGAGTAGTGGTAGCTGAAAAAGCTATTTTGGAAATTCAGAATTTTCGCAATGCTGTCGCCATGTACGCTCAGGCGACGCTTCGCGATGTTATCGGAGGCGTCGAACTCGATACCTTGCTTTCAGAGCGCGATAAGATCGCAGAAGACATCAAGAAGATCGTGGATGTCGCGACAGAACCATGGGGATTGGATGTTTCTGCGATTAAGATCCAGGATATTGAATTGCCTGCAGATATGAAACGAGTGATGGCAAAGCAAGCTGAAGCTGAGCGTGAACGCCGTGCAGTCATCATTCAGGCTGAAGGTGAATTTACCGCTGCAGAAAAACTGTCACAAGCGGCAAGCGTGCTGAGCTCGGTTGCCGGCGGTATGTCCATGCGCACGCTGCAAACGATAGAAAAAATAAACCCCGATCCTTCGAAGACCGTGATATTTGCTTTGCCTATAGAAGTGTTTGACACCTTGAAAGCTCTCGCTGGCAAAAAGTAAGTTAACTTACTTCTCCAAGGAATTGCTGTGCAAGCGTGCCGGTGTCTTTGCTGTTCTGGTAGAAAGATTTCCAGACGATCACGATATCGGCATCGTTAAAGACAGCGCGCTGCGCTTCGCGGACCGTATCACCGCCAGCGATAGAAATGAGTACGTCGTAATTTGATTTGATCCGCCGGATCTCGTAGAGCGGGATCTGTTTTTCTTTGTTGAAGCGCTCTTCATCCACGCCTCGATGCAGTATGACTACGGTGGGCTGGGAGCGCAATTGTCTGAGTATAGCCAATGGGTATTCGACATTCATCATGTCGATCATAGAGTCGATCTCCTGTTTTTTGCACTCTTCGACGAAGGCATTCAGCGATTCTATCGGAGAAACGCCAAGTGCAACAGCAGCATCAGCTCCAGCTTCTTTCGCTATTTGCACTTCAGTCTCGCCACGGTCCATCATTTTCAGGTCAGCGACCACATAGGGATAGGGAGTGGTTATCGCTGTTGCCTGATTGCTTTTCACTGCAGGGGCTTTTTTGGCCGGAGCCGTGTATACGCCCAGGAGCATCGAAATAATATCGGCACCTGATGCATAGGAGTCTGATGTGGGCGTAGTAAGCCCGCCAGTAAGCTTACGAGCAAATGCGTTTTTGATGCTTCTAATGCCTTCAGCGCCATATTGCTTGATCAGCGGAGTGCCTGCTTCGACAATGATGCGGTCACTGACAGGTAATTGGCTGATGATCGAGTGCGCTTCGCTCAAGGTACTATTCAGAGCGATCTGCAAGTACTTCTTTTTTTTGCTCAAATAGGAGGGCATATCTTACTCGGCTTGTCTGAATATTTCTGATACTGACGTGATCCCTGCTAATGCTTTCAGCAGGCCGTCCTGTACCATGGTGATCATGCCATGCGCCTGAGCTGTTTCCTGGATCGCGTACTCGGATACGGTACCGCTCAAAATAATTGTTTCAAGGTCCTTGTTCATGGTGAGGATTTCATAGATGCCGATACGCCCCCGATAGCCAAGGTCATTACATTGGTCGCATCCGCGTGCTGCGTAGAATTCGAAACGTTCAGGAAACTTCAGATCTACTGTCACCCCTAAGTCTTTTCGTTCGGTAAGCGGAGATAGCGCTTCACTGATCCGGGTCATTGTTGCTTCGTCAGGCTGCTCGACCTGTTTGCAATGCGTACAAAGCCTGCGTACCAGCCGCTGGCCGATAATTGCATTGATGGCGGGCGCCAGCAGGAAATTTTTTGAACCCATGGCGAGGAAGCGGGGGATAGCTCCGGCAGCGCTATTCGTGTGCAAGGTCGAAAGCATCAAGTGTCCGGTGAGCGCAGCATTGATCGCAGTGTCAGCAGTTTCGAGGTCGCGAATTTCACCGACCATGATGATATCCGGATCTTGCCGCAGGAGCGAGCGCAGTCCTTTCGCAAAGTCCATACCGGCTGCAGTATTGATCTGTGTTTGATTGATCCCTTTGATCTTGTATTCAACGGGGTCTTCGAGCGTCAAAATTTTCGTTTCAGGGTCGTTCAACTTGTTTAAAATAGCATAGAGCGTAGTCGTTTTGCCTGAGCCAGTAGGCCCGGTCGCAATGATCATGCCGTTCGGTTTCGAGATTTCTTTTTGGAGCGTGGTAAGGGTTAATCCGCTTAGACCTAAGGTATCGAATTGCAATGCTTCCACAGAGAATTTGAGCAAACGCATGACCACGCTTTCGCCATAGGATGTAGGCACCGTTGATACGCGGACTTCTACTTTGTCATTGCTGAGATAAATGGTGAATCGACCGTCCTGTGGCTTATTCGCAATATTAAGTTTCAGGCCGGCCAGCAATTTGACCCGGGATATCACCTTTGGCCAGGCATCAGGCATGAGCAACCCGACATCATGCAAGACGCCGTCGATGCGCATACGGATCTTGATGTCTTCAGCTTCTGCTTCGATATGAATATCCGATGCTCCTGATTTCAGTGCAGCGCCAATGATAAGCACCAGTACTTCAGTAATAGGCGCTCGCTTGATAGCATCGCTCAGCTTTTTGATGGAGTTAACTTTGTCTTGCTGCGCTTTCAGCGTCTCCTCGGTGATGTCGATGCCTTCAGCGTGTCCCGCGACTGCTTTCGGGATGGCGTCATACTTTTTGAGCGCGAGAGCCAGGCTTTCATTCGATATCAGGTAGATCGCACTTGTCGCTCGGTGAATTTCTTCAAGCTCGCGGGCCTTTTCAATGATTTTCGGATTGGCAGGGTCGAGCGTTCCCAGGCGTATCTGATCATTGTCTGCATAAAAACAAACGACGCTTTCCTGTTCACAGTATTGCCTGCCGAGAAGCAGCAAGGCGTCCTGCGGTATGGGGAAGGTTTGCAGGTTGATATACGAGTAACCCTTATCTTTTGCAGATTGTGCGACGATCGCTTCTTTTTGCTTTTCACGAATATCCGCAATGGTCGAAGCCAGCGCCTGGTTCTTGCCTTCGTTAAAATGAACATGCTTGCTCTCTTCCGAGGCTGGTTTTTTTGCAGTAGGGTCTAATCGCGAGCTAATCATAGATGACGGCCTTAGGACTTAAGGATGGTCTAGAAACTTATAGTAATACAATCGCTTAGAAAATGTGTCGATGCAAGAAAGGCATGTGGCGGGCGAGTCGGTGTATCTTACTATGGTGCTCGCCAGTGGTCAATTTGCGGAATACGCCGACCCAGATGGACATTTGCAGCGTCGTAAACAAGCTCACGAACAGGGCGACAATAACGAACAGCAGCAGGATAATGGCAATGATGAATATCTGGAATGCCGCCGTTGATAATGCAATGAACGCGCCGAACATAGTTAAGAAGAATGCGAGCACCGGCAGCAGCACGAGCGACATGAGCAGAAAAGCAAGGAATAAGGTTGCCATGACCACGAGCGATGTCTCAAGGCTTATGACCCAGTTCGTTGCAAAGAGCAGCCAGGCATTCTTGAACGCCGCGCTGATGGTCATCCGGTAGATCATGACATACATGAGCGCATAGCGGACTACCAGGTCAAAAATCACGACGATCGGCACGACAATGAAATAGCCGATGAATGCATATAAAATACTTCCTCCCGGCCCGCTGATCAAAGCCATATAGATGAGCGGCATCACGATCAGCGCCATGATCATCAGGTAAAGAAGCCGGTAGACAATATTAATGCCGAACAATTGCCAGAAGGCATCGAGTCCTTGGCGGAAGCTTACCAAATAAGTTGCCTTTTTATTCGTCTGCAGCTGATGGATCGCATAGATCAAGGCTCCTTCGGAGCTGGTGATCATGATCGCCAAAGTGATGACGATGAAGAGCAAGACAAAAAAGAAGATCAGCACGGGCATGTCCGCGAGTACGAGGTTGCCCCAGGGAATTTGTTCGAAGGACTGGCTCCAGCCGATGAAAATAGACGTGAGCAGGTCGGTCTGGCCGTAGATATTTGTAACGGCAAAGCTCATGGGCGTGTCGGTGAGGTCAAAGAGCACCTGGAATGTGCCGAATACGCCGACGAATGAGGTGAAAAGCGCAAGCGGCCAGAGGAAGAGATGCTTGCAACTGATGATCCAGCTATCGGAGACTATATGCCGATAGAACGCATTCATTGATTTTGCCATATTTTGTTTTCTTTAAAGTAAATATACGCGGATATTTCCGCGTATATTATACTATATATCGCAATGCTTGTCTAAAAGTCTTATGCAGCCGCGAGTAATTGCTCGAACTCTTCTTTTTCAAGCGTTTCTTTCTGCAATAGAGTCTGCGCTATCTTCTCAAGTTTCTCTCGCTGTTCAGTGATGACTTTCTCAGCGGTCTTGAATGCATCTTTGATGAGGGAGAGGATGGTTGAATCGATTGCTTCAGCCGTTTTTTCACTGTAATCCCTTCTCTCATGGATCTCGCGGCCAAGGAAGATCATTTCTTCTTTCTCGCCATAGGTGCGGGGACCGAGCTCTTCGCTCATACCGAACTGAGTGATGAGCTGTCGGGCAAGCGAGGTTGCTTTCTTGAGGTCGCTGGAAGCACCGGTGGTCACTTCTCCGAAGATCTTCTTTTCGGTGACGTGGCCGGCCAGCAATACCGCAAGGTCATCGATGAATTCAGACTTTGCGTGGTATCGCTTATCTTCGCTCGGCAATTTCAGCGTATAGCCGCCAGCCCGTCCGCGGGAAATGATGGAGATCTTGTGGACAGGGTCAGCGTTCGGGAGCATATGCGCGACCAATGCATGGCCTGCTTCATGATAGGCAGTGATCTTCTTTTCTTTTTCGGTCATGATCGAGCTTCGGCGCTCTGGCCCGAGTATTACTTTCTCGATCGCTTCGAGTAAATAGCTCTGGCCGATTATCTTTTTATTGTCGCGACCGGACATGATAGCAGCTTCATTCAGCACATTCGCAAGATCAGCTCCAGAGAAACCTACCGTGCGCTGCGCAACAATCTTCATATTAATATCATCGGCGAATGGTTTTCCTTTTGCATGAATGGCAAGGATCGCTTCGCGCTCTTTGATATCAGGAAGGTCGATCGTAACCTGGCGGTCAAATCGCCCTGGTCGAAGCAGAGCCGGATCGAGAATATCAGGCCTGTTGGTAGCTGCAACAACGATAATATTTGTCTGATTGTCGAAGCCATCCATCTCGACCAAGATCTGGTTGAGGGTTTGTTCACGTTCGTCATGGCTGCCGCCCAGGCCCGCACCGCGCTGGCGGCCGACCGCATCAAGCTCGTCAATGAAAATGATGCACGGCGACTGTTTCTTTGCTTTGCGGAAGAGATCGCGCACGCGAGAAGCGCCGACGCCTACGAACATTTCGACGAATTCAGATCCGCTGATATGGAAGAACGGTACCGCTGCTTCGCCGGCGATCGCACGCGCGAGCAAGGTCTTACCCGTTCCCGGAGGACCTACCAGTAAGACGCCTTTTGGAATTTTTGCGCCAAGCGACGTGAATTTTTGAGGTTTTCTTAAGAATTCGACGATTTCAGAGAGTTCAACTTTGGCTTCTTTCGAGCCGGCGACATCCTTGAAGCTTACCTTGTTCTTTGTCTGTGGCTGGAACTGCTTTGCATTCGCCTGCCCGAACATCATGGCTTTCGAATTCGCTCCCTGGATCTGCCGCATCATGAGCCAGATGAAGAAACCGATGATGAGTATTGGCAATACGATAGGCAATAAGGTCCAGAGCCAGAAGCCAGTCGTGGTCTCGCTTTTGACGGTGATATTCAGTTTCGTAAGTTTGTCCTGTGTAACGCCGAAGTTCGACAGCAAGGTGCTTAAGGATTCCGTTGATTCCTTATAGGTCTTTTCTGTCGTATCGTCCTTCAGAGTGGCGGTGAGTTTATCGCCGTCGACTTCGATCTCTTTGATCTTTTCCTGATTGATCTGGTTGATCAACGTCGCAATATCAACGTTGGGCTCAGTTTTTTTATCCAGCGTGATGAGGCTCAATGCGCTTGCGAATAACAGCATGATCAGGAGGAATGTCGCGACATTTTTGAACAGATTATTTTTCATAGAAACTCTTGGTTACGAGGAGTTACTCTTTGACTTCAGCTTCCTTTGCTGCCTTCTCTTTCTTCGTTTCAGTTTTTTCAGCCTTGGCAGTAGCTTTCTCTTTCGCTTTCTTCAGAGACAATCCCAATCGGTGATCATTCGGCTCTATAGATACGATCTTGAACGAGTAGGATTCGCCGATCTTCACGACCTCGTCTGGATTCTTGATGGTCTTAGCTGAAAGCTCTGAAATGTGCGCAAGGCCATGGATATCTTCATCCAGCTCAACGAAAGCGCCGAACGGGTTTGTTTTCAGGATCTTGCCTTTCACGACATCACCGATCTTGTATTTCGCTGCGACTTCTTTCCACGGATCGGCCTTCAATTTTTTCATAGAGAGCGAGACCTTGGTGTTCTGGATCGAAATGATCTCTGCCTCGACGACATCGCCGACCTTCACGATCTGTTTCGGGTCATCGATGCGCTGCCACGCGAGTTCAGAAATATGGATCAATCCTTCCAACCCGTCGCCGAATTCGATGAATGCGCCGAAATCAACGACGCCCGTGATCTTGCCTTTCACTTTGTCGCCCACCTTGTACTGGGCGAGGACTGCTTTCTGCTTGTCATCCCAGGCTGCTTTCTCAGAAACGATCAATTTTTCGTCGCGCTCATTGACGTCGATGATCTTCGTTTTCATTGCTTTATTCACGAAGGTCTTGAGATAGGCCAGGATCTTATTCTTATCGCCTCCCTCGATACGAGGATAATTTTCAGTGGTCAGTTGGGAAACCGGAAGGAAGCCGACGACATTGCCGACCTTCACCATGAGGCCGCCTTTATTTGCGTCTACGATCTTGCTCTCGACGACTGAACCGTCGCGCATCATCTTTTCGAGTCCGTCCCATGCTTTCTGGTGACCTGCCTGGCGGAAGGAGAGTTCCATTTCGCCGCGTTCATTCTCAAGCTCGACGACCGTTGCAATAGCCCGGTCGCCTACTTTTAGACCGGATGAATTATCGCTTTCATCCTCCAATTCTTTACCGCGGATCACACCGGTCGTAAGACCTGCAATATCGAGATAGACCTCGCTTTTTGAAGCGCTGATCACCGTTCCCTCGACGAGATCGCCGGGCTTAGGGAAATTAAGAGAATCCCCTTTACTTTTTAAGAGTAAATCCATTTCACGGACTTGCTCTTTTTCTTCGTGTACTTTCGTAGTCATATTGTTTTGGCTTCGCCCGGACCTTAAGATCCGACCGATGCCGATTAACCTATAGCTATGGGCTATAAGTTCTTATCAGGACCCAGGTGGCCCTGAAAGATCATTAATTAAGAAGCCGGCATACTGTACCTCAGTTCATGTATTTTGGCAAGTATGCTGGTGTTTCCCTCAGAAATGATGTTTTTAAAAAAAGCGCCCTGCCGCTCTCTTCGTCGCGTTTCGCGGGAAGTGAGGGCAGGGTTAGTAGATATCGTCAAAGGTACCTTTAGGTGTACTGGTCGCATTCCCTTTCAGGAATCGCTTATTCCATTCAGCCGTTTCTTGTTCACGTTTTTTCTTGAGTTCCTGGCTCGCTTCGAGCAATGCTTGCTCTTTTTCTTTTTGAGCCTGGATCGCTCGTTCTTTCTCTCTTTCATTTCTCTTTTTGGCGCGCATCTGGACGATCGCCCGTGCAAGAAGCGGTTTTGCGGCCGCTTCGATTTGCCGGACACTTTCTCGTGTCACGTTGAGAGCTCTGGCGATCTCAGCATACGTGTATGTAGCGTTTCCCTTGAGACCGAAGCGGTGTTGAAGAACGAATCGCTGTCGGGGGCTTAATTTTTTTAAGCCCTCGTTGATTTCTCGATCAGCGTCTTGCTCTTCGATGACCGTAACCTGTTCGTTCAACTTTGGGCCGGCAAGAGTGTCGCCAATTTTGAAGTCGTCTTCGTGTCCGTGAATCGGCTCTTCCAGCTGCACTACCTTACGGTGCGCGAGTTGAAGAAGATTGCTTATCTTCAGGCTCACCTTCTCCAATCGAGCAGCTAGATCTTCAGACTTAGGGTTGCTCTCAAGCTCTTGCAGTAAGGAGCGTTCGTATTGCCGCAATGACGCCAGCCGGATGCGTTGTCCGACCGGTACGCGGATCGTCTCTACTTTCTCCGAAAGAGTTATTTTGATCTGTTTCCTGACCCACCAGACCGCATAGGTCGTGAATTTGTTATTGTGGATCGAGGGGTTGAACCGCGTCGCTGCTTCCATGGCGCCGAGCATGGCCTCATTCACAAGGTCATCCACCGAGAGACCTAAACCCTGATATTCTCTCGCAACCTGGATGAAGTAGCGAACATTGTGCAGCACGAGCAGCTGAAAAGCATTAAGGTTGCCGGCTTGTCCTTGCCGGGCAAGCTCGGCCTCCTCTTCCTTTGAGAGTATTTGGAGATGGCGTGTTGCTTTCATGATGAAGCTGATGCTGCCTTGAGAAATCTCAATGCTAGCGCTTCGATCAGATGCCTTGCGAGGCGTCAGATCATCGAGTTTTTTGATGCTCATTTTGCCTCCAGGAAAGGGTTAGCTGCGCCTTCGTTTTTTGCAAAGAACTGGTACCGATAACTTCTACTATAGTTGGGCTATTTTAGCAAGTATTTACAAGGGTTTTTGGGGCCTTTAAACCTGTTTACTTTCCGTTTTTTTTATGCTACTATTATATGGTTAAAATTAGGTTTTCATATACTTTTTTATGCAAATTTCGTGGTTAGGATATGGTGCGTTCCGGCTGCAAAGCGACGGCACCGTTGTCATGATAAATCCAGTTGATCCCGCATACGGATTTAAGATAAATAAGCAGGGAGCAGATATTGTGATTACCACATCTGTCTCCGCAGAAGCACGCGAGGCCATCAGCGGATCGCCTTTTGTCATTGATGGGCCCGGCGAATATGAAGTAAAGTCTGTGTTCACCTACGGCGTAGCAAACAATGGATCGACGCTCTATATGATAAAAATGGACGATATCAGCGTTGCCTATATCGGCGCTATGAAACTGAAAGAATTGACTGATAAAGAACTTTCCGTACTAGAAGGCGCTGATATTTTGATAGTACCGGTCGGCGGCGGTTCAGTGAACGGCCCGAAAGAAGCGGCAACGATCATCAACCAGATCGAGCCCCGCATCGTGATCCCGGCATATTTCAAGATCTCGGGGAGCAAAGGCTTAGAAAGCGTCGAGTCATTCCTGAAAGAGTACTCAGCGCCGCATGAGGCAATGGATAAACTGAAGATCAGCAAGAAAGATCTGATGTCAGAGGATACGAAAGTAGTAGTACTAAAGAATTAACATGGCGAAACCGAAAAAAACAATTGTGACTCCGGAACTGGAGGCGCCAAAGCATCAGGTGTCAGAGCAATCCATCGTTCAGGAGATGGAAGTTTCGTATCTGGACTATGCGATGAGCGTTATCGTGTCGCGTGCATTGCCGGATGTGCGTGATGGCTTGAAGCCGGTACATCGCAGAATTCTCTATGCGATGTGGACCTTGGGTTTGCGGGCGGGAGGTCGTTTCAGAAAGTCGGCAACGGTTGTCGGTGAAGTGCTTGGTAAATATCATCCGCATGGCGACTCGGCAGTTTATGACTCCATGGTGCGCATGGCGCAGGACTTCGCTTTGCGCTATCCGCTTGTACATGGGCAAGGCAACTTCGGTTCGATGGACGGCGACAATGCGGCTGCTATGCGTTATACCGAAGCAAAGCTGTTTGGCATTGCTGAAGAAATGCTTTTTGACATTGAGAAGAATACGGTTAATTTCGTTCCGAATTATGACAATTCTCAGAAAGAGCCTGAAGTATTACCAGCGAAACTGCCAAACTTACTCTTGAATGGCGGTGTTGGCATTGCGGTCGGTATGGCCACCAGCATTCCGCCGCATAATTTGCGAGAATTGATCGGCGCCATACAATGCCTGATAAAAAATCCTGACGCTTCGATCGATGACTTGATGGAATTCGTGAAAGGCCCTGATTTCCCGACTGGCGGCGTCATTTATGACATCAGGGAGATCAAAGCAGCCTTTGCCACAGGGAAGGGTAAGATCGTGATGCGCGGCGAAGCTGAGATCTCTGAGCTGAAGAACGGGCAATTCGTTATTATCATTACCTCCGTTCCGTATCAGGTGAACAAAGCTTCGATGATTGAGAGAATGGCAGAGCTGGTCCGTGATAAGAAAATCGAAGGCATCAAAGACATCCGTGACGAATCGAACAAGGATGGCGTCCGTATCGTCATTGAACTCAAGAAAGATACCTATCCGAAGAAGATCCTGAACAACCTCTACAAGTATACCCAGCTGCAGGAGTCATTTCACGTGAACATGCTTGCATTGGTGGACGGCATCCAGCCGCGCGTCCTTACGCTAAAAACTGCCCTTGAAGAATATATCAAGTATCGCAAGGAAGTGGTCCGTAAGCGAACGCAATTTGACCTGGATAAAGCAAAGGATAGGGCTCATATACTCGAGGGTTTGTGTATTGCCCTGGATAAGATCGACGCAGTCATCAAGGTCATCCGCGCTTCGAAGGATAAGGATGTCGCGAAGACGAACTTGATGCAGAAGTTCAAGCTGACCGAGCGTCAGGCCGTTGCGATCCTGGAAATGCGTCTGCAGAACCTGGCAAATCTCGAACGCTTGAAGATCGAGGGTGAATTGAAAGAAAAAAATGCCTTGATCAAGGAATTAGAATCTATCCTGAAGAGCCCTGCAAAGATCACGAAGGTTATTTCAGATGATCTGGAGGCCATGGGAGAGAAGTATGGCGATGAACGAAGGACCAAGGTGGTGAAATCGGCGGTTGGCGAAATGTCTACCGAAGATCTGATCCCGAATGAATCGACCATTGTGACCATCACGCATGATGGGTATATCAAACGGTTGTCTCCGGACACGTTCAAGTCACAAGGGCGCGGCGGCAAAGGTGTTATCGGCCTCACCACGAAAGAAGAAGACGAAGTCGAACATTTCTTCAGCACGAATACGCATAATGACCTGATGTTCTTCACGAGCCGCGGCCGCGTATTCCAGCTCAAGACCTATGAAATTCCACAGGCATCACGAACAGCAAAGGGACAGAACATCGTGAATTTCCTCCAGCTCGGGCCGGAAGAGAAAGTAAGTTCTGTGTTGACCGGCGAAGATTTCTCGGCATTCAAATTCTTCATCATGGTGACGCGGGCCGGTGTTATCAAGAAAGTAGAGATCGAGAAATTCTCTAATGTACGCCGTTCAGGCTTGATCGCTTTGAAATTAAAGGGCGACGACACATTGGAATGGGTGAAGATGTCTGCAGGCAATGATGACATCATGCTCATCTCACACGATGGCCAGGCAATCCGGTTCAAAGAGAAGATGTTGCGGCCCATGGGCAGGAATGCTTCCGGCGTGCGCGGTATGCGCCTCAGGAAAGGCGATACGATCGTTGGCATGGATTTGGTCGCTGACGGCAAGGCAAAGCCATCGGAGCAGTTGATGACGGTTATGGCCAATGGCTTCGGCAAGCGCACTAAGCTCAGTGAATATAAAGTACAAGGCAGAGGAGGCTCTGGCATCAAGACAGCTCAAATTACTTCAAAGACCGGTCCTATCAGCGCGGCCATGGTTGTCGATGGCAGCCGAGAAAAGGAAGATCTTATTATCATTTCGAAAATGGGCCAGGTCATTCGCCTGCCTATCGGTTCGGTGAATAGCTCCGGACGCGCAACGCAGGGTGTACGGCTCATGCGTTTCAAGGATGCGAAGGATCAGATCTCCAGCGTGGTGCTGATTTAAAAGTCATCTAAAGTGTGCTAAAGTAACTGTATGAAACTTCGTGCAGATACTATCATCGCGTCATTTGTAGTAGCGCTGTTTTCGTCTTTTCTGACTGCTTTAGCGGTGCTTCTGGTCCGCACCTTGTCGATATCTACGTTCAAGATCAAATTTTTAGGCGATCTGGTAGCAAATATCTATATCTTATTTTTCCTGAGCGGGTTCGTGTTTTTTAAAGGCTCAAGTATCGCAGCCTGGCTTGTCTATCGCCATGACGTTGCATGGGGGTATAAGCTTGAAATGGGCAAGGTTATGCCGATCTTCATACTTTCATTTACCATGGCTGTCTCGATCTATCTCGCCATCTATTTTTATCTGGCGACGGAAATCAAATTTCTGTCCTACGTGGAAAACCCGCGAGCTCTCATACAACACCAGCAAAAACTGTAGTTCTTGTGTACATCGCGTCTTGCCGATGCGTGCTGAGCATGCTAGGCTTTGGGCACATGAACGGTATTGATTATGGCAGATAGCACTGACACATTATCAGTAGAAGATAAGCAGCTGCTCAATGCACGCGAGCTGAAGGAGGACAAGACCTGGGATCTGACTTTGCGTCCGAGGTCATTGAACGATTATATCGGCCAGGACCAGGTCAAGGAGAATCTGAAGATCTTTCTGGCTGCAGCGAAAAAACGCGGGGAGCCTATTGAGCATGTGCTTGTCTATGGACCTCCTGGTCTGGGTAAAACTACCCTTGCGCACATCATCGCAAAAGAAATGGACGCTGCTATCCGCGTCACGTCTGGGACTGCGGTGACAAAAGCCGGCGACCTTGCTGCATTGCTTACGAATTTACAGGAAGGCGATATCCTTTTCATTGATGAGATCCATCGATTGCCAAAGAATATAGAGGAAGTGCTCTATCCAGCCATGGAGGATTTTGTACTCGATATTGTCTTGGGCAAAGGACCCTCGGCGCAGGTCGTGCGGCTGAATTTGCCCCGCTTTACGATCATAGGCGCTACGACTCGCTACAATTTGCTTTCGTCGCCGCTGCGCGACCGTTTCGGGGTGACCTATCGACTGGATTTTTACCGCAAGGAAGATATTGCGCATATCATCAAGCGTTCAGCTCAGCTGCTCGGCATCAAAATTGACGATGAAGCTGCTCAGGAGATCTCGAAACGCAGCCGCGCAACCCCGCGCGTGGCAAATCGCATCTTGAAGCGGGTCAGAGACTTCTCGCAGGTGAAAGGTGATGGAGCGCGGATCACCGAGGCTCAGGTCAAATCGGCGCTCGACATGCTTGCCGTCGATCACATGGGCTTAGAAGAGCTCGACCGGAAAGTGCTGCGCGCTATTGTCGAGCATTTCAACGGCGGGCCAGTAGGCCTTTCCAATGTAGCAGCCATCGTGCAGGAAGATTCGGGCACTATAGAGGAAGTGTATGAGCCATATTTGATGCAGCTGGGTTTTCTTGCGCGCACTTCGCGCGGACGCGTCGTAACCGAGCGCGGCTACGAGCATATCGGAGTAAAACCGCCAACCGATCTGAGTACCCGTTTACTCTAACTATATGGCATCATTTGAAACACCAGAGGATCATGTTCGGGAGCAATTCGAATTAAGCATCGCAGCTTCTCAGCGACGTATCGATGCAGCCAATGATGCGCTCAGGGGTTCTCTGAGCGAAGGCGAACGAATCCGCATGGCACAAGAACTGCACGAAGCAACGCTTGAACTTCGCGGGTTTCAGGAAACGCTTGATAGCATGTATGGAGAAAAACCAGCAGAGCAGGAAACTGAGGTTTCAGGCTAGTTTCGGCAATGCGTCGGTAATGACGTGGTACTGGTTCCAATTCATCGGGTTCACGAGTACCTGAATGGATTTTTCTTGTAAGTAGGGACTGGGATCATATGGCAGTCCGTCGCTCATAAAGATATATACTTTATTGTCTGTAGGGTTTAAATATTGCGCTCGAATTTGCCACGCGACGGTGTGTGAAGAAAATGAACCCTGCGGTGTGGAGGTTATGGGCTGTATGTCCATGACTGTTGCAGTAATGCGTGTTCCGGTCGACTCAAGTTGCTGCACTTCCTTTTTACGTTTATGGAGAAATAGAATGAAGAATGAAGTAATTCCAATGAGTATAATGCCAACAATGGTCATAACGACAGAGCTCGTGTATGCGCCAAGAGCATTATTTTTAATCATTGCGTTTCGAGGATTTACCGGATCGTAAAGAATTTCAAGCATCGTACCGACAGGGTAATCAGGAGTATTCTGAGCAGTAAATCGTTCGGGCTCATTATTTTGCAGTTGAAATTCAATGATCGAATTATACGTAATTTTATCCTTAGTACTCTGTCGATCAACTAGTACAACCTTTCCATTGGTCGTAATTCCAATTTTTTGCAGTCGTTGAACGTTTAGATACCCTGAAATACCAAAATAAATAAAAAGACCAGCGATTGCAATGAAAAAAAATGCCCCGGCGTGGCTGTAGATTTTTTTCATAGGTGAAATGTTTATTTAGGCATTAAAGTGGAAATGCACTACGTCGCCATCCTGGATGACATAGTCCTTCCCTTCCATGCGTAGTGTACCCAATTCCTTCGCCTTCGTCCACGAACCGGCATTGAGCAGCGCCTGACAATTGATGACCTCGGCCCGGATAAAACCTTTTTCAAAATCAGTATGAATGACGCCAGCTGCCTGTGGCGCTTTTGATCCACGGACCACGGTCCATGCTTTGCTTTCCATAGGACCGGTCGTGATGAAACTGATCAGACGGAGGAGTTTGTAACTTTTTGCGATCAATTGATTGAGGCCTGTATCTGCAATACCAAGCTCTTTCAAAAAGTTCGGCAACTCTTCAGCCGGGACTTCTGCCAGTTCAGATTCCAGCTTGGCGCAGATCTTTACAGCGTTAGCAGGCATCGGGATATCTTTCTTCAGCTCTTCTTCACTGACATTATAGGCATAGATGAGCGGTTTCAGGCTCAGAAGTTTATATTGCTTCAGGACAATGCGCTCCTCATCGGACCAGTCGACATTATAGAGCATTCGATGCTCTTTAAGATTTTTCACGACCTTCTCGAGTAATTCGTCTTCAGCGATCAGGTCAGCAGTTTTTGGCCCTTTGAGCTGGTCTTTCACTCGGGCAAGTCGCTTCTCGACGATTTCTAAATCTGCGATCATGAGTTCGAGGTTAATGACCTGGGTGTCTTCTTCAGGATTCACCTTTCCGTGCACATGTATCACATTGGGATCCTGGAAAGTCCTGACTACTTGCACCAAAGCATCTACTTCGCGGATATGGCTCAAGAATTTATTTCCTAAACCCTCTCCCTGCGATGCTCCTTTCACTAAACCGGCTATATCGACGAATTCGATGGTCGTCGGCACTATTTTTTCAGATTTAGAAAGCACGGCCAGCTGGTCCAGTCGTTCGTCCGGCACGGCGACAACGCCGACATTCGGATCGATAGTGCAGAACGGATAATTGGCCGCGTCGACTTTCTTTTTTGTCAGTGCCTGAAACAAGGTCGATTTACCGACATTGGGCAGTCCTATGATTCCGAGTTGTAAGGCCATAGTTCGAGTAAATAACGTGAGCAGTGTACGTTTCGACGGGGCTTTTGTCAATCCAATTGCTACGGCGAGCATCAAAGATGTTTTTTGAATTTGAGCCGTCACGACGGCGCTTGACTGATTCATAAGAATACAGTATTCTGCAACGTTCATTGCTAGTGTTCAAACGAACCAAAGCCACGATCCTTTACAAGACCAATAAAGCTACGAAACGCATCAATACCGATGCCAGAGAGGATGAGTCATGAATCAAATCAGACCGGACACGCGGAAACCGGTGAAAGCCTCGGAGCTCGCCGGTATGGCGGGACGGTGTGTCGAGGTTACCGGCTTTGTCCATCAGATCCGTAAGGTCGGTGGACTCCACTTCGTACTTCTCAGGACCAATGACTCGGTGATTCAGTGCACCAACGAGCCTGCGGAGAGCACGGTTGATCCTGCTCGCTACACGGTCGGCAACTATGTTGTTGTTCGCGGTGTCGTGAGAGCTGAAGAGCAGGCCCGTCATGGGGCCGAAATCGTGCTCAGCGAAATCGATGTGCTGACTTTGCCGACAGCTTTGCCGCCGTTCGCTCTCAACAAGAAGGAACTTAAAGCCGAACTGGGGGCTATACTGGACTATCGTCCGGTCAGTCTCCGCCACTCGAAGCAGCGGGCAATCTTCAGAGTCCAGGCAGCTCTGGCTCAGCTGTTTCGCGAAGCACTGCTCGCAGTTGGGTTCACCGAGATCCATTCACCCAAAATCGTCTTCGCTGGAGCCGAAGGCGGCGCAAACGTCTTTAAGCTCGACTACTTCGGGGAGACGGTCTGTCTTGCACAGAGCCCACAGTTCTACAAGCAGATGATGGTCGGGGTTTATGGCCGAGTGTGCGAGATCGGGCCTGTTTTCAGGGCTGAGAGCCACTCGACATCGCGCCATCTGAATGAGTACATGTCGCTCGACTTGGAGATGGGACCGATTGCAGGTTTCACGGATGTCATGGCGGTCGAGGCATATGTCATTCAGCACATGCTTTCTCGGATCAGCGAGCTGTGTCCGCAGGAACTGGAGTTGCTCGAAGCGAAGGTTCCGAAGATCGAGTCGATTCCCGCCATAAGGATGTCCGAAGCGCTTGATATCGTCGGCAGATCCAGAACCGAGTATGATCGGACGGATCTTGACGCTGAGGGCGAACGGCTCGTCTGTGGGCATGTACAGGAACAGACCGGAAGCGAATTTGTCTTCGTGACCCACTATCCGCGGTCGAAGCGGCCGGTCTACGCCATGGACGATCCCGAGGATCCGGAGCTGACACTCAGTTTCGACTTGCTCTTCAGGGGGCTCGAGATCACGACTGGTGGCCAGCGGATTCACGGGTACGACGAGCAGGTTCAGAAGCTCAAAGATTTTGGCATGAAGCCAGGCCAATTCGAGAGCTTCCTGCTCATGCACAAGCACGGCATGCCGCCGCACGGCGGCCTCGCCATCGGACTGGAACGCCTGACGATGCTTCTGCTGGGACTGTCCAGCGTCAAGGAGACGAGTCTCTTCCCGAGGACCGTCGATCGCATCACACCGTAGCGGAACTTGGTCTTGTTTTCAGGGGCAGCCTGCGTGGTTGCCCCTGTTTCTTTTTCAAATGAACCAGCGTGGTATAATAACGTAACTAAATATGAAATTAGGACCGTACATCACACAAGATAACAAGATTGCATATCGAGGAAACAAAGTACGCAAAGGTCTTTCAGAAGTACGGAATATAAAACCGCGGGGTCTTGAAAAGCGTCACATTGAACTGAAGCATGATGCGCGTTACTGGCCGGCGGCCATGAAAATCTGGGACGGAACGTATCAGTCGGTTAACGAGTTTATGAAATCGGACAAAGCCCTTTTGTTTGATCTTCCGGTTACTACCAGGATGATCTCATCGCCGGGTGCTCTGACCGGAACCATTCCTTCTGATGTGCATCCCTTCCGGATAAAGATGTTTGGCAAGGAGGTATTTCTTACCCAGTCCTCACAGTTTTATCTTGAATTTGCGATAACCAATCCCGCCGTTAAGAAGACATACTGCTGGGAAAAGAGTTTCCGGCGCGAGCGGGCTGATTTTCGTCACCTGCCGGAATTTCATCATATCGAATATGAGGCACGCGGTAATCTGAAAAGCATTATCGATACCCAGACGCGGTTTATACAGTATTTGATCGCGTATTTACTGAAGCATCATCGCCGCGATCTCTCGGTATTCCTTGATGCAGCGGAAATCAGAAACCTGCAAAAACTGTCGCAGCTTAAGAAGTTTGAACAGATTACCTTTGAAGACGCGTTCGCCAAATTGTATGAGGCTACCGGGCTGCTGCGATACCGGAAGCCATCAATTAAGCACTTTACTGCGTATGAGGAAATTCTGCTGACAGAGATTATCGGAAAACCGGTATTTGTAACGCACTATATCAGCGATGAAGTTGCGTTCTATCATCAGAATGATCCACGCAATAAAAAGCTGGTATTGAATGCAGATTTTCTGTATCCTGGGTACGGAGAGCTGATCGGGAGCGGCGAGCGTATACATACGCGGGATCAGATACGAAAGAAAGCACGGCACTTTGAGCTGAACATGAAGGATTATAAGCCGTATATCGAATCAAGATCAGTCTCAGGAGTGACTGTGCACAGTGGCTTTGGCATGGGGATGGAGCGATTCGTACAGGCGGTCCTTCACCTGCCATTTATATGGGACGCCAAGCCCTTTGCACGAGTTGATGGATTTAATTATCCGTAAATATATGTTTAAGAAACTAAATAAACCACCACGACTGAAGGAGGGCGATACCATTGGTCTTATCAGTCCTTCGGCGCCCCTGGCCGGTCTAGTCCCGCACCGGACGGATCGTGCTGTGGCTATGCTGGGAGGGTTGGGATTTAACGTTCTTGTGGCGAAAAACAGTAAAAAGATTACTGACTATACTGCTGCATCACCGGAAGAACGTGCAGAGGATATTCATGAGATGTTTTCAAATGACGATGTAAAGGCAGTCATCTGCTTTATAGGCGGGGATCACAGTAATCAGATTCTGCCTCATATCGATTTTGATTTGATCAGAAAGAATCCGAAAATATTTATCGGGTACTCAGATCCGACGGTTCTGCATTTTGCATTTCTTACTGCCGGTAAGATGGTTAGCTTCTATGGTCCGTCGGCTTTGGTTCAGTTTGCTGAGAATCCAAAAGTGCTTCCATATACACTGGAATACTTCAAAAAAGCAGTTATGAGCACGGATCCGGTTGGCCCTGTTATGCCATCGGAGCAGTGGACGGACGAAGTGCTAGACTGGTTTGAAAAAAAGGATCTTGAGCGACCACGCAAGATGAACAGCAACCCAGGGTGGAAGTGGATTCAGTCCGGTAAAGCAGAGGGGCCGATTATCGGTGGCTGTCTTTCATCGGCCATGCATCTTAAAGGAACAAAGTACTGGCCGGAACTGCAGGGATCAGTTTTCTTCTTCGAAACCTCTGAGCGGAGCAGTGATTTTACTAAGGGGCAGGAGATGGCTGATATAGATGCTGATCTCGCAGATCTTAAGAATATGGGAGTATTTGAAAAAATCAGCGGTTTGATTGTTGGTCGTCCCTTTGGGCTCGGCAATGAGGAGTGTGAAAAGTTTATGGAGCTGATTACGTCGTACACGAAACCTTATTCATTCCCTGTTCTTACGGGTGTTGATGTTGGCCATACCGATCCGATGATTACCGTACCGCTCGGAACGAACGTTTCGCTGGATTCAGAAAAAAATGAATTTAGCTTTAATGAGTCCGGCGTCAGATGAAAAAAGAAGAAAACGAGGCAGTAACCGGCACACATGTTATCGGTGAGGTCTACACCGGGGATGTTTCAACGCTGAATGGACTTTCTGATATAGAGAATAAAATACTGAATATTGTGAAGAAGAATAAGCTTCAGAGCCTTCATTCTTTTTTTTATCTTTTTCCTGAAGGAGGATTTACGGGCATGATATCACTGGTTGAGTCTCATATATCGCTGCACACATGGCCTGAATATAAGTATCTCACGCTGGATGTTTATCTCTGTGACTACTCACGTGATAACTCCAAGACAGCGGAAGTGGTATTTGCTGAGATTGCTGAACTCTTCAGCCCGTCGCGTATAACAAAGCAGGTAATGAAACGGTAATATGTCAGTATCAAAGAAGGATATAGAACAACTGTCATATGTCGAGCTCATGGCTTTTCTGGATGAGGTAAACCGTCCGCCCGGGGGTAAGGACTCAGTGAGGCGCGTTGTGCAAAATACCTTTCTCACACCATCATCCAAAGCTCTCGACGTTGGTTGTAATACCGGATATGTTACTTTTGAAATCGCACATCTTGTTGGTTGTAAGGTTACCGGGCTAGATATCGACTCATCAATGATAAAGACTGCGGAGAAAAACCGAAAGAAGGACACGCATGCACAATTAATCAGTTTCAGAAAAGGCGATGCAATGCGGCTGCCGTTTAAGACCCGTACATTCGATTTGGTTATGTCAGGAGGATCGACTGCCTTTGTCGATGATAAAATAAATGCTATTAAGGAATATAAAAGGGTAACAAAGCAGTGGGGTTTTGTAGCAGACGTGAATTTTTTCTATCACACAAAACCGCCGGCAATACTTTTGAAAAAATTGAATGCGTTACTGGACATTAACATCCAGCCCTGGGACAAGTCGTACTGGCTGAAGATATATGAAGGAGCAGACCTAGAGCCGTATTATGAATACGAGGGTAAGATGAGCAAGGTATCGAATAGACAGGTGAGCGAATACTGCGATGCGATGATCAGGCACAGAAAGCTTAATCCGGCAGTAAAGAAGATAATGTACGCACGCTTATCCGAAGCTATGACGTTGTTTAACGAAAATCATAAGTATCTTGCTTATGGTGTCTTTGTGTACAGAAACAGACCTGAGAAAGAGCAGGTTTCTTTATTTGGTGCATAAAATGAAGAGAGGTTCCGTTTTGGAACCTCTCTAGAGAAGGTCGCTGCGCGCGTCTCTGGGGAACAGGATCGTCTCCCTGATATGCGGCAGACCGAGAATGAGTTGTATCAGACGCTCGATGCCAATGCCTACGCCGGACATTGGCGGCAGCGCATGGCGCACCGCGTTAATGTAGAGAGGGAAGTTGCCAGGGTCCAGTCCGCGTAACTGCATCCTCGTGAGTAATTCAGTCAGGTCGGTGACGCGTTCGGCGCCGTCGGCGATGTCGGTTACCCGCGGGTGCCACAGCTGAAAGTCGAAGCAGGTCAGCCTGCCACCGACGTCTCTGGCTCGTGAGTAGAAGGCTTTTGATTCCGCGGCTTGGTCGATGATCCAGAAGAAGGAACCGAAGCGTTTCCTGATTGCTAAGAGAGCGTTTTTAGGCACGGTTGAGGTTGAACCCCATTCCAGATCTACGCCCCCACTGTTCAGATAGGAGACCAGATCGCTGTATGTGATTACCTCGAAGTTTCTCAGGTCATCAAAGCTTACTTCCAGTAGCGCCAGTTCATCAGCGCATGAGCCGGATACTTCATCCAGGATGCAGTTGATCATCAAGTTGATCATACGGATCATGTCATCACGGTCCGCGTACGCGGAGGTGATATCCAGTACCGTGAACTCGCTTAGGTGAATGCTGGTATGTGACTTGGTCGCCCGGAAGCACGACCCGATCTCGTACACCCGGTCCAGGTTGCCGCCGAGAACTGCCATGTGGTACAGCATGTTGCTGAGCGACAGGTAGGCCTTTCGGCCAAAGTAGTCGACCGGAAATGCTTCTACCGGGCCCTCAACGGATTCACCCACGATGCTTGGTGAGGAAACCTCAACGAATCGCTGAGTGGTAAGAAAGTCCCGGATCGCTTTGAGCACCGCGCTCTTTACCCGGAAGATTGCAGTCACCCGGGGGTTTCTGAGATCCAGGTGCCTGTTCTGCAGGCGAAGCACGCGTGCAGTCGTGGAGTCGATGCTCGGGGGCGTTTCATCCGGTTCGGTCAGCACCTCGATACCGGCAAGGCCGAGTTCATATCCGAGAATACCGGATTTTACGATCTTATTGGAGCGGAATATTCCGTCTGCGACGATCACTGACCCTTTTTGAGGAACAGCCATGGCTGGGCTGTCGATGACACACTGGATGCATCCTGCGGGTGTCACCAGATTCAGAAACGTAAGGCTCTTTCCTGCTTTTCTGATCTGCTGAACCCGGCCGGTAAACCGGACGTGCTTGTCGGCAAATTGAGGCGGATTCAGGAAACACCGCCTCATCTCTTCTATGAGACTGATCACGGCGTTTCTCCTTGTGAAGGTACGGGGTTATTGGAACTTTGTAATTTATGAAATTTTAGCACTTATGTCAATGATCGTATGAGCCGTCGCGACGGCTCACCTCGGGTATGTTAAGCGCAGCAAAAATTATCCTACCACTTTTTTGGCGCTACAGATCGTACTATTCTGTCTTGTTGATTGCGGCTTAAAATGATGCGCTTGTAGTGAGGCGCTGGAAGATTAATCGTGAAGGTAAAGGGTATGAGCTTTTCGGATTCATATCGTGCTGCGTCCTGACCATCCCAAGAGAAAATGACATAGATTTGGCTAGATAACGAGTGCTAGTGTACGAGCCAAAGTAGCTTTTGTCAAACGTTTGACATGCGGCTCAGGCTAATGCTAGGTTGTGCATACCAGTCCTTTAACCCAAACCGAGTGAACAAGGAGGCTTTATGCGCCAGCAAGAGCAGTTGCTCGAAGCAGCGGCGCATAAGTGCCGCAGTTTAATGAGCGAGATCGCTGATACGATCATCGAGATCGAAACACAGCGGGCGAAAGCCGGCGTGACCATGGCCGATATGAGGCGGCCTATGCATGATCGAAGCGAGGCGCTTCTCGAATTCTCTGAGTGCGAAGAGGCTATCGCCATGCTGCAGCGTTTTCACAGTGAATCCGTCGTTGCATCTGAAGTGCTGTTTCGCGGCTCAGCAGTCGCATTCGTCACCTTCATCGAGGATTTCGAAGAAGCGATACAAGAACGTCAGGAGCGCTATCTGCGCCTGGGATTTCGGTCCACTGACCGGTTCAACCGTTTTCTCTCCCTGCTGCGCTCTGCCAGCGTCATCGCTGATCCGAAAGAGCGAAACTGATTTCACTCGAAGCCCCTGTCGTCTGACGGGGGTTTTCGTTTGTGAGAGGATTTTTTTTAAGGTATACTAGCCCCATTACTATTGAGAAAAATTCATGAAATTATTTACTGACATCAGCAAGGAACTGAAAGAGTATGAGAAAGCGCGTGAATCCGTGATCCGCGTTTCACGAGAGTATCTCACTGCTTCGAAAAGCATCATTTTCCTTTGTCATGAGAATAAACTTGATGAAGCTCTGCGGCAGCTTTCATTGCTCACGAAAAATATGATAGCCAGTGAGCGCGACTTGAAAAAGGCTTTACTCAAAGCGCAAAAAACTTTTTCACTGTATGAAGAAGGTTCATGGAATTCAGCAGTCGAAGAATATCTCGAGGCCTGGTTTTTCTGTCAGTTTTTGAAAATTGGTAAACTTGCGGCACCAAAAATCAATCCTCCGGCTCATATCTATATCGGCGCACTTTCTGATTTTACCGGAGAAGTCGTGCGTCGTGCAGTTCTGAAAGGCGCGGATAAGGATGTGAAGACGCTTGAAAAGTATCGCAAGGTCATTGCGGAAGTTGTTGCATTCATGATGCCTTTGTATCTCACAGGACAGAATAGACAGAAATTCGATCAGGCGAAAAGAAACCTCAAGTCAGTGGAGGAAATTTTGTACGAGGTAAAGATACGGATGTAGTTTTAATAACAAAAAAGGCCGCTCTCTGTATAGAGAGCGGCCTTTGCGGGCTCATCAGCCAATGCAACTACGAAGCAAAGCTAGCATCTGTTCTTTTTTTTGAAAACAAGCGATTCGCTGTACGCTGGATCGTTGCGAGCCAGAGGATTGCCGCCCCTAGTAAGGGCACATTGACGTCAATGAACAACCGCAGCTCTGTGTAATCTTTTGGGCGCATGATCGTGTCGATGAGCGAGGTGTACCATTGCAGTCGCATGTACGACAGACAGAATCCGCCGAACATCAGGCAGAAACCGAAAATAATGAGGCGCGTCTGCCACCTTCTAAAAGCGGTTCCATTTCGGAAGATCCCGAAATCAGTTGTGGATCCGTACATGAACAGGTCGGATCCGATGACCCACAGAAACGGCGACCAATCACTGTCGATCGCGCGCACGCCGAGCGGAAATACAAAAAACATCGTGAGTGCTGCGGTGATCGCAAGAGCCTTGATGATTTTCTCCCGAGTCCACATGACACGTCTCCTATGTTGTAGCCATTTGGCTGATAATGTAAATGTACCTAAGGGCACCCTAGAGTATTTTAAGTTTTCGTGCAACTGATATTCATTTTGAAACTCATTCAATCTATGCTAAGCTGTGTCTCTGCGTATGATCGATTTCAAAAAAGAACTCAATAAAGGGCAGTATGAAGTAGCTAGTTCTGGCGATGGTCCGGTATTGGTTTTGGCAGGCGCCGGGTCAGGGAAGACTCGAGCATTAACGTATCGCGTTGCCTATCTTATCGAGCAGAAAGTAGATCCTTCAAGGATCTTGCTTCTGACATTCACGAACAAAGCTGCGCATGAGATGATGACGCGCGTCGATGCTTTGGTGAAAGATTCGAAGCTGAGCAAGAAAGTATGGGGAGGCACGTTTCACCATGTCGCGCATCGACTGCTTCGCAAAATGGGCTCAGCAGTAGGTTTGAAAAATAATTTCATCATTCTTGATCGTGAGGACAGTAAAGATTTACTCAAGCGGATCACGAAAGGAATGGCTGATGCAAGCGGTAAGCGCTTACCACAGCCAGGGCTTTTCCTGGAAGTCATCAGCTATGCAGTGAGCGCGCAGGTTTCTATAGAAGATGCGCTCATTCGTAAATTTCCTGACGGACTTGATAGGATCGAGCTTTTCACCAGAGTTGCCCAGGAATATGAAGCGCGTAAGAAACAAGGTCAGCTCGTAGATTTTGATGATCTGCTTCTGTACTGGTTAAGGTTATTGAACTTGCCGAAGGTCAGAGAGAAAATGCAGGGTCTCTGGGAGTATATTCTTGTGGATGAGTATCAGGATACGAATGTGGTGCAGGATACTATCGTGCGCATCTTGGGAGAGAAGCATAAGAATGTCCTGGTAGTCGGCGATGATGCGCAGAGCATTTATTCTTTCCGGGCCGCAGACATTTCAAACATTTTAAATTTTCCTAAGGCCTTTCCAAATACTAAAACCATACGCCTGGAAGAAAATTATCGTTCCACGCCTGAAATTTTGGAAGTTGCAAACCATCTGATCAGCCAGAATGAGCGCCAATTCAAAAAAGAATTATTCACTACTCAGGAAAGTTCAGTAAAACCAGAGCTCATGGTCGCACAAGATCCTTCTGAAGAAGCAGAGATGGTCACTGAACGCATTATTGCGCTGGAGAATGAAGGTGTTGATCTGTCCAATATCGCAGTATTGTTCCGAGCTGCCCACCAGAGCCAGGAATTAGAACTTGAATTGAACCGCAGGGCCATTCCGTACGAAATGCGCGGCGGTATTCGTTTCTTTGAGCGTGCGCATATCAAGGATGCGCTGGCCTATGTGAAAATTGTCGCGAATATTCAGGATGAAGTGTCATGGTCGCGGATTCTGCAGCTCTATGAAGGCATCGGTGATGCAGGCGCGCAGAAGATCATTGTGCAGGTCCGGGAATGCGGCACTTGGGAATCAGTACAAAATCAGACCATGACCTTAGGAGCGAATGCTGCAAAAGGATGGGGAGCCTTCATGAAGCATATCGGGATCATTTTGCCGAAAGTTTCTGATGGTCCGGCAGAATTATTGCGCGCCGTTGCGAAAAGTTATCGTGAATATGCGATCTCGGCATTTACTGATTATAAAGATCGACTGGATGATCTGGAGCAGTTTGCATTATTCGCAGAACGCTATGATGATGTCGATGATTTTCTGGCAGAAACAACCTTGCAGGAAGCGTTTGCAGTACGTCCTGGCACTGAGAGTAAGGATGAGAAAGGCGTCGTCTTGAGCACCATTCATCAGGCAAAGGGTTTAGAGTGGCATACGGTCTTTATCACGCACCTCACGCAAAATTCTATTCCGCATCCAAAGGCAATGATGGAAAAAGACGGACTCGAAGAAGAGCGCAGGCTTATGTATGTTGCCATCACGCGGGCTCAGCGGCGGCTGTATTTACTGTATCCATTGTCCACGTCGCGCTATACGGTTGGCCTGAATCAGCCGTCTCAATTTTTGCAGGAGATCGATCCGCAGATGCTGAATGGGACTCTTGAATTAGATGACAGTGAACGGTATATTAATGTGGACGAAGATGGCAATCGAAGTTATTTGCCGTCGATAGATAGGTTATAGTATGCAGCCAGGGATTGATTATATCGGAGTGAATGTCGGGTTCATTTGTCATGATGGCAAAGGAAACATTTTACTTCATCTGAGAAGTGATAAGACGCGAGATGAGCATTTTACCTGGGATGCAGGCGGCGGTCAGGTAGAATTTGGAGAAACGCCCGAGCAGGCTGTGATCCGTGAAGTTTTGGAGGAATATGGCTGCACTCCACTGCGTGTAGACCATATTGCGCAGCTTACCTTGCTCCGAGAGCATGAAGGAATGCCAACACATTGGCTCGCAAATATTTTTGCAATCAAGATAAACCCTGATGATGCAAAGATTATGGAGCCGGAGAAAAATTTAGAAATGAAATGGTATGCATTAGACGCGCTACCCGAGAAGCTGCACACTGCGCCGAAAAATATAATTGATAATCATAAAAATAAATTATTAATGTATATTTTTTCATGAACGACAAACTCGTCCTCGACCTTGAAACCAAAAAAACATTTGAAGAAGTGGGCGGCTACCATAACGCTGATAAACTTGGCATTTCTTTGGTCGGCGTATATTCATATGCACGAAATCAGTATCGGGCATTTCGTGAAGAAGAATTCAAAGAATTGAAAGAATGGCTGGAAGCATCAGACCTCATTATCGGTTTTAACAGCAAACATTTTGATTTTACCGTGCTGCAGCCCTATTATCCGAAATATGATCTGTCGAAGTTGCCGCACTTGGATATTTTAGAAGAAGTTGTCTATGCATTAGGACATCGTCTGAAACTGGAGAGTATTGCACAAGCCACGCTCGGACACGGCAAATCAGGAGATGGTCTGGATGCGATAAAATATTTCAGAGAAGGCGACTGGGCAAGTCTCGAGAAATATTGTTTGGACGATGTGCGTGTCACGAAGGAAGTGTATGATTATGGCGTATCGCATGGCTATATCTGGTATGCGAATTATGGGGTGAAAGAAAAGATACAGGCGCGCTGGTCAAAGGGTGAGACCGTAGAGGATATTGTGAAACGCGCTGTCACCAAAGGCCTGCAGCTGGAAATCGATTACATTGATGACGATGGTGCAGCGACTACGAGAAAAATAGATATTCAGAGCGTTTCAGGCAATAAGATCAAAGCGTATTGCCATTTGCGCCAAGGATTGCGGTATTTCGACCTTGCAAAAATTACGAAGGCGGCAGATACTGGACCTATGCAGAGTTTCCAGAAAAGTTTGCTTTAATCAACTAACGATAACACCATGCGAGTGGAAGAGATCTATGCGGCACCGAAGATGCCAAAGCGCAATGAGCCGAGCTCTGGTGAGCAAGAATTTGATGAACAGTATATAGATCATATTGTCGCTGCTGTTTCTTTCAAAGAGCATCCGAATTTTGGTATGTATTTCAAAGAAGTCGATCCGAACACAGGGTTGGTCAATGTGTATAAGACTAAGGACAATAGCATGCTCTTATCATTGACCCCCGAGGAATTCGCTGCAAGAAAAATTGCACAAGCTGCAGATCATTTGCCCGACGGATCAGACGCTCTCAAAGATATGCGGACCGCGAAATGGCACTAAGTACATAACGTGATTTGAAAACCGCCCCGATGTACATCGGGGCGGTTTTTATTCACTTACTCAGTAAATTTGAAACTTTGAATGATATCCGGGAAAATGAATCGTTCTTGCGTGGTTCCAGGCGTAAGGTCTATGGTGACGCGTGCGCCATTTTTCTCAAATGCATAGGTATTGGTTTTTTGCGGGTCTGCTCCGTCGATAGGTTTTCGTTTCATGAGAGCTCCATTGACGAAGACTGCGGTGCCTGGCAGCTTCTCAAAAGACTCAGAAGGATGATTCGTTGCAGTCACGCGAATAGCCAGATTGGATGCAGCGGTATCTTTCGAGGTGATAGACACCGATGCTTCATCAGTCGTGTTATGTTCAGCAACGGTCATAGCATCGGGATGCCACAGTTCGAAGCCAAAATTTCCCCCTTTGTAGGTATAGGTCGATCCGCCTGATGCCATGGTCGGATGATTCAGGAGATCGCCAGCTGAGCCCAGGTCTACATCGAGAGAGTTGGTATCTTTTGAATCAACAACGGCATTCTGCGGGCTCTGCGCTGACGGGGGTGTTTTCTTCCACCAGCAACCGCTTAACACCAGGGGTATGATGAGCAAAAAGAGAAATTTTTTCATGCACTTAGGATACCACGTGTCGACAAAACAAAAAAGTTCGCTTAGAGCGTCACATCGTATACCTTGATCGTCGAAGGCGGGGTCGTATTATGTATGGCATGCACCGGCGCTTTGGCCCACTGCAAGGTCGTTTCGATGACATCGATATATTTGTTATACTCCCTTCCCTCATCTGAATCTGGCTGTACATCACCGTCGATAGTGATGAACCAAAAATGTTTGGCGCCTCTCGATTGCAAGAACGCAAAAAAATTGGTATCGCCGGGGTTGCTTTCGTTCATTAGCTTCAATACATAGTTGAGCGAGACGATGGGCCGGTCATAGTAAAATTGATACCGGCGCAGATACCAGATGAATGAGAACCAATTCATCCGTTCATCGATGATGATGGTATTGTTCAGAGACTGATCAATGCCGACTTTCGTGTCAGCCATAGTCAGGATCTTTTTTCTGGGCGGCAGAGGGCCATATACCGTGCTGCGGAGGTACTCGTCCAATGCATGGTAGTTTCTTTGATAGAATCGGTCAGTGGCAAATGAAATGCCTGCATGCCCCAGCGGTGTGAGCAGCAGATTGGTATTGATGCTATAGAAACATTCAATGACCGCGACCACCGACAGGATGGTATAGCTGATGCGTCTGAGCTCAGGAGCTTCTTTTCGTACCGCATAGATGCTTATCCCGAGCAAAATGGAAAAAAGCGGCATGAGTATCGTCAGGAAACGCGCCTGTGCACCTGCGACCAGGAACATCGCGGACGCAAAGAGTATGCCGAGAGTTGCGATCGTTTGTAAGACGCTGTTTTTTCTGCGCCAGAGCATCACGATGCTGGCGCAAAATACAATGCCAAGGATCACCGTAGTGGGTAATGACTCGTTCCTCAGAAAAATACTTATGACACTTTCAGCATTGGCGACCAGGTTCAAGTTGACGCTTCGGTTGAAGAGCGCCTGATAATCAGCAGTATGCATGCCGAGCATGGATGACAATGCGGCATCGAAATGTCCGCGTGTTTGAAATACGAATATGTTAAAAATGATGACCGGCAGCATCATAACGGGCACGATGAGCCATGAGAGCCAAAAGCGCTTCTGCGAAAAAAGTTTTTTATTGTGCAGCCATATGGCTGCCAGTATGGTCGGTATCAAAAAGATCGACGTATACTTCGTCATTAATGCGCAGCCTAAGTACAAGTTTAACCCAAGTGCAGAAGATAGGTCTCCGCGATCTATCAATAGCTTCAGGAAAAACACAACAGCTATCACGAAAAAAACTTGTATGCCCTCGATATATCCAGTCCGGCTCATCCACACGCCATAGGAGCCTACAGCTAGCAATGCGGTGCCTATAGTAGCTGAGGGCGCATCAGTTGATCTATACAGCAGGAACCAGAGCAAGATCACGCTCGCCACTCCCGTGACTGCAAATGGTAAGAATGCTGAAAGATCGTTATCACCGAAGACCGCAAAGAAAAAATGCTGGATGATAAAGCTCAACGGCGGATGATCATGGAAAGACAACTTTGACCACCAGGGCATTACCCCGAGCCAGACAAGCGGCGTGGTTTGATTATCATCTGCCAGATAATCCTCATAGCCAACGGCACGAAAACTATTCAATGCCTGATCATGCTGGACATCGAGCTTGGTGATGCCGTAAAACCTGAAAAAGACGCTCAGTAATATAAGCAGGGTCAATGTCAGTTTATTGATGCGCGACATCGTCATGAGCGTATAGATCAGGTGCTGGATTTTCGCTGGCGTGCCAATAGTACCGTATTGAAGAGGAGCATGGCCACTGTCATCGGTCCGACGCCGCCAGGTACGGGGGTTATAAAGGATGTTTTCGGAGCAACGCTGTCAAAATCAACATCGCCCAGAGTCCTGCCGTCTTTTTTTGAAATGCCTACATCGATAATGATAGAACCCTCTTTGATCATAGTGTTCCTAAGCCAGAGTGGTTTGCCGACAGCTGTAATGATGATATCTGCAGCTTTTGCCGCAGAGGCTATCTGCGGATCATCAGGACGAATGACACCGCTTTTCACCATATTGAGCGCAAGTAAGGCAGCAAGTGGCTTAGAAAATTCTTCGCTCTTGCTAATGATGAGCGCTTCTTTGCCTTCATACTGCTCCAGGCCGGTCGAAGCCAGCAGCGTCCAAATGCCTAACGGCAATCCTGGAAGCAAATGTTGTTTTTTACCCGCAAGGAGACTTTCGATATTTTTTTTATGGAAACCATCAACGTCTTTGCGATAATCCATAGCATCAATGATCTTTTGCTGGTCAAGATGCTTCGGTAATGGCAGCTGGATAAGGATAGCATCGATCTGCGGGTCATCGTTTAAAAATTGTACTGTAGCAAGAACATCAGCTTCGGAGGTATTCTCAGTAAGCAAATATTTGTGGAAGCCAATCCCTGCTTTTTTACAGGCCTGTTCTTTCAGCTTCACATAGAGAAGAGATGCGGGATCATCACCGACAAGGATGACGGCAAGCTGCGGCTCGAGACCTTCGTCGACTATCGCTTCAGTGACTTCCGCGATGATATCAGCGGCTAATTTTTTCCCGTCTATAATTTTGTACATGTTAGCCGAGTTCAGGGTAGAGGGGGAAGTTTTTCATAAGTTCAGTTACTGCAGGTTTTTGAGTTGCAGCAGATTCAGGGTTTTTCAGGATCTTAACAATGATCTCCCCGAGGATCCTCATTTCTTGTTCTTTGAGTCCGCGAGTCGTCAGCGCAGGCGTGCCAAGACGAATACCTGATGGATCCATTGGTTTGCGCGTATCATCAGGTATCGCATTTTTGTTTACGGTGATGCCAGCTTCATCGAGAGCGTGCTCGGCGATCTTGCCCGTGGTGCCGAGGGGAGTGACGTCGAGAAGCAGCAGGTGGTTTTCTGTGGTGCCATGGCAGATCTTGAGACTTGCGTCTTTGAACACCATTTCAAGCGCCTTTGCGTTTGCGATGACCTGCTTTGCATAATCGCTGAATGCCGGCTCGAGCGCTTCTTTGAACGCAACAGCCTTGGCAGCAATGTTATTTTCATGCGGCCCGCCCTGGAAGCCAGGGAAAACGCTTTTATCTATTGCCTGAGCGAATTTTTCTTTGCACAAAATCATGCCGCCGCGCGGGCCGCGCAATGTCTTATGCGTCGTGGTGGTGACAATGTCAAATATTTCCACTGGATTCTTGAGTTGCTTGCCGGCAATGAGTCCTGCGATATGGGCCATATCCATCATCGTGATAGCGCCAACTTCATCGGCAATCTCTTTCAGTTTTACATAATCCAATTCCCGCGAATATGCAGAGAATCCTGCGAGAAGGATTTTGGGCTTATGTTCGAGTGCCATCTGGCGGACATTGTCATAGTCGATCAGACCAGTAGCAATTGTTGTCTTATAGCGTACGAAGTTAAAGACCTTGGTCATATAGGTCACCGGATGGCCATGCGTCAGATGTCCGCCATGGCCCAGGTCCATGCCGAGGACTGTATCGCCTGGCTGTAAGAGAGCAAAATAAACAGCAATGTTAGCAGGAGCGCCCGAGAGCGGCTGTACGTTTACATGTTCTGCGCCGAAGAGTTTTTTTGCGCGTTCAATAGCAAGTGTCTCTATTTGGTCAATAAATTCACAACCGCCATAGTAGCGCTTGCCAGAGTATCCTTCCGAATATTTGTTTGTCAGCACCGAACCAAGCGCCTCGAGCACGGCCAGAGAGGCGAAGTTCTCAGAGGGTATCATTTCAGCGCCGCTGCGCTGGCGTTCGAGCTCTTTAACTATAGAGGAATGGAGTTCTGGATCGTAGGTTTGGAGTATTGACATAAGGTTATGAGTCATTCCGAATCCCCGAAGCCGAGGGGTGAGGAATCTCACCAGTCTCTACACTTCGCAGCAGATCCGTAAATGTAGGATTTGTAGTTTTAATCAATTTTATTTTCTTTTCTCTACGCCAGCCCTTTATCTCTTTTTCCCTTTGGATGGCGCTGAGAGCGTCTCGGTAGACATCATAGAATACAAGTTTGTGAGCATGGAATCGTTTTACAAAACTTGAATCTACAGCCTCTCTGTGCTCAATTATTCTTCTTTCAAGGTTATTCGTGATACCAACGTAGATGACTGTATCAAATACGTTGGTCAGTATATAAACAAAATACGTATCGCTTTTCATGGCTTGTATCTTGTGAGATCCCTCCCGCGTTGCTACGCAGTTCGGGATGACGGTTGCATTTATATCATAGTCTTACCCTACCGGTTTTTGTATCATTTGAAAAGCCTCTTGCCCTGCTTATTCCATTCGATGACCTTGCCGAAAGACGCCTCGATGCTGTCGGCCTTTCGAAGGCTTTGTAAGTTGCTTGTTGGTGCAACAGGCAGATGCTTTGATCGGTCGAGCGCACGGGGAATAAAAAAGAGGTCTTGTTCGCTTATCATCCAGTGTTTGTTGTCGAATATTGAGAGGTCGAAAGGCAGCGAATACGAGAGCATGGTTTTTGTGCCATTGTTAAGGAAGTATTCATGAAAATAGGAAAGAGCTAGCTCTCGAATATTTTTATATACCGGCTCGCGGTAGCGGAGGACGGCATGATTGGTCTTACTGACTGCGCCCCAGTAGCCATTTTTCTTGAAAAGGGCTACCACATGATCGTCGTCGCCTTTGGCGGATTTCAGATCCATAATGAATGGTTTGTGGCCATGCAAGCGGAGCGCGAGCGCAGCGAGCATTGCACCTTCCATGCAATGCGCCTTCTTTTCACGTAGCACGCGCCTAGGCGACATGCAGGTTTCGCCTTTCAATTCGAAATTATTTGCGATTGAATTCAAAAAGTCCTGGATTTTAGAAGGTGTGTCCAGCTTTCGTACTAATTGCAACTCGGGTGCCGTCAGATTAAACATAGATTTAGTATAGCGTTTTTTTCTTTTTATTGTTATAGTAGCGTTACTATGAAGAAAACTCCGACGAATAAAAAATTGATCGTATTTGATCTTGATGGCACGCTTGCGCCGAGCAAGTCTGTCATTGATTCTGAAATGGAAAAGTTACTGAAGGAATTACTTTCGGTGCGGAAAGTAGCGGTTATCGGCGGCGGTAAGTATGCATTATTCCAGCAACAGCTCTTAGAGCGATTGCACGGTTCAAAAGAACTGTTTGCCCGCTTATTCCTTTTTCCGACGACTTCCACCGCGTTTTATCGTTATGAACGCGGGAAGTGGAAAAATATCTATAAACTTGAGTTGACACCGCGAGATCGCAAGAAAATCGTACAAACGTTCAATGAAGTCTTCAAAGAAATAGGTTATCAGCATCCGGTAAAGACCTATGGCAAGGTCATTGAAGATCGACGTACTCAGGTTACCTTTTCAGCGCTTGGCCAGGAGATCGTAGCTGTCCTTGGGCCCAAAGGCGTACGCATGAAAGACGAATGGAAAGAAAAAAATACGCCGATCAAGCTGAAGATCGCCAAACTGATGCAGAAAAAGTTACCGCATCTCGAGGTCCGCGCCGCAGGGCACACCTCGGTCGATGTAACCCGCAAAGGCATCGATAAGGCATATGGACTGAAACAGATTGAGAAGCATTTGCATGTGCCGATCCGCGACATGCTGTTCATTGGCGACGCTATTTTCCCCGGCGGCAATGACTATGCGATCGTCCGAACGCGCGTACAGTATGTCAAAGTGAAAGACCCGAAGGATACCAAAAAAGTCATACGCGATATTTTGAAAGCAGCTGCACAAGGGAAACCAAAGCGTTAAAAAGATCGAGACGTTCTAACGCGAGCGCTCCACTATTTGCTTGATGCCTTTTTTCAGACCGTTGGCTGATTTTTTGAGCAGCCGTTGTTCATTGGTGCTCAGGTTTAGTTTGAGCTGTTCATGAATGCCGCCGCGGCCGACAATGCACGGCACGCTTAAGGAAACATTCGAGATGCCGTAGTATCCTTTCAGCATATGCGATACCGGCAGTACGGACCGGTCGTCGCCGATAATGGATTTTACGATCGCTTTGATGCCCGCGCCGATGGCATAATAGGTAGCCTGTTTGCCGGCGATGATGGTGTAGGCTGCATTTTTTGCTTTCTTAAACAGCGAGTCCATGGCCTTTTTGCTATAGCCAGGGAATTCTTGTATGAGTACATTGCCGATAGTCGCGCTGCTCCATAATGGAAACTCTGAATCGCCGTGTTCTCCGATAATATAGGCATGGATGCTTTGCGGATTAACCTTGAAATGTTCGCCAAGCAAATATCGTAAACGAGCTGAATCAAGAACGGTTCCAGAACCAAAGATTTGCTTTTCTTTATTCGGGAACATCCGGATCGCCTGGTAGGTGAGTACATCAACCGGGTTCGTAACCATGAGAACGATAGCGTGCGGATTCGCTTTGAAGATTTGAGGTACTACATCGGCAATGATTTGTGAGTTTTGCTTGATCAGATCGAGCCGGGTTTCTCCGGGTTTCTGATTTGCGCCGCAGGTGACCACAACAACGCTACAATCGCTGACATTTTTGTAGGTTCCGACGGTCACTTTGCAATGTCCCCAAAACGGCATTGAATGCTGGAGGTCCATCGCTTGCGATCTAGCCAGCTTCTGATTGACATCGATCAATACGATATCATCGACTATATCGCCTGCCATCAAGGCGTATGCTGCAGTACTTCCCACGAAGCCTGCGCCAATGATAGCTACCTTGCGTTTATTCATGTGCATAGTTTTGCTTTACTCCATTTTAACATAGTCAGGTATTTTTGCTATACTAAGAGCATCACAATAGCTATATTTTATGGGTGAACCATTAATGCCAGGAGGAGGGGTCCATGATCCAGAGCGAAAGCCTTCCGGCGTTGATCCGGATAGAGAATCTCCCGTAAACGATCTGGGGGCAGATGATGCACCTCATCTTACTGTTGAACGCCCGCCCCAGGACTCTGATCACGCAGCTCTGGATGATGCGGCAGGAAGTTTAGAGTTGAACGAGTATGAAAATGATTTTTATGCTGGCTTGCCCGCTGAAGGCGGCTTGCCTGACATAGTCGATTTTTTGAGCTCCTGGAGTCACCCGGTCATCGATGAAACAGGAAAATCCTTTACGTCCCAGGAGATAGCCTCAACTATGCTCGAAATCGAGACCTATTTGAAGGGTAGTCCCAAGGCGACTCCCGCTGACGAAAATTTGAAAGCATTGCTTGACCGCATTCCCACCTATGGCGCTTTGAAGGCGACAGTATATAATCGTCTAGACTTTGCATTACCGATTCCTGATGACGCAGTACTGACAAATCCTGACGCAATGCCAGCTGCCGCAAAGCCCGCAGATGATCCAGCAACCCCTGACACTCCAGCCTCACCTGATGCTGGCGCAACTTCTGACACAGCGACTCCTGATGCTCAATCATTGCCCGATGAAGCTTCAAAAACTGGCTCACCTGCAGCACCAGATGCCGCTACCGCTGATTCACCTGATGTGCCGCTGGTAGCGCCGACACCGCCAGTTGAAACTCCTCCGGATGCCGCTGAAGGTAAACCAGATGATGCAGGCGAACTGGAACCGGAATTAGTTTTTGAGTCGGGTGACTCGCTTGTCGAAGAAAAAATTGGAGAGCGGACTATCATTGGTGCTTTTAATACACGCGAAGGCGGATACAATGTAACAAGATACCAAAAGACCGGTAAGCGGGATCATTATGTCTTGAAGGAGGACATGATACGCCAGATGCTCTCAGGCCAGCGGAAAGAAGGTACGTGGAAATTTGAAAAGAAAGGAGCGCAAGCAGCTGACACAAGACCTGACGAACCAAAGGGTCCGGACGCGCCTGTCGATGCGCCGCCGATAGATGCGCCTGATGGAAAAGGCGCAGAGCCCAAAACTGACGACGCGCCCAAAGGACCTGAAACACCCGTACCAGTAGAACCAAAAACCCCTGATGCGCCAGGCGATGGTAAGCCGCCGGCCGGAGATCCGAAGCCTGAGCCTAAATCCGAACCAAAACCTGAACAACGGGATGATATTTTTAAGGAGGAGAACTTGCTCAAAGAGCTGGAGCTTTTTGGCATAAGCAAAGCCGATATGGAAAAGGTAGAGGGGTATGCAGGCTTGTCACTGGGACAAAAGTGGGTGATGCTTGAGAATTTCAAACAGTCAGCAGTCGGCCGTATCCATGAGGACTCCGCTCGTTCGCTGCAAATGAAAACGTCGAAAGCAGCTATACCAAAGAGGCTCTGGATGGCAATCGTACAACCATATTTTCTTTCGAAGGAGCGGAAAGCTCAAGCAAGCGCGATAGAAAAAGGAGGCATAGCGGAGCACGGAGAAACACTCATGGCTCTGGCGCAGGGCATGGCAGAATTCGGCCCTGAAGTTGCGATCGTGGATGGCGCTCTAGAGACGCAATTCATAAACACGAAAGAGATAGTAGATTTTGAGAAGATGAGTGATGAAGAGAAAGAAATTATCTCAGAATATAATCATTCTGCGAATTCCTTTTCAATGACACCCTATGAATGGTCATTATCTACTGCTTCTGGCTCAGAGCGCAGAAAATATGCTCGGGCTGAAAAGATGTTCATAGAAGCGCGCGATGCTTTGCGGTTAGCCAATGCAGCGCGAGTGGAAGATCAAAAAAAGCCGACCATGGATATTTTTGGAGCTGACGAACAAGTGCGATTGCAGCAAATGCTGAACCAGCATCAGGATGTGGAGCAGACATTACTCGATATAAAATCTGACCGCAGCTGGAAGCCGGTCTTGAAAACCATGGCTTCAGCTTCTGGGAAAGGACTGTATTTCGCCGGTGGCTTCGCTGCAAGAAGTGCTGCTGTCGGCCTGCTGGGCACCTTGGGAGCGCCGGTTATGGCGGCCGGGATTGGCGGCATCAATGGATGGCTAAGGAGCAAAAAAGAGCTGCTCGAACAGGATCGTTTGGCACGAAAAGGCTTGGTGACCAATAAAGAAACAGCCCGCAACGTGGTGGCCGCGGATAAGGTTATTGAGAAAAAAGCCAAGGAAGGTGAAGAACAGATGAAGGAAATTCCGGTTGGTTTGTCCAATAAACTTGATGCATTGATGGCACGCATTGCCCAAGCACCAGACGGCTCGGATGAAAAAAAGAAATTGATGGTTTCTCTGAAAGCGCGCATGGATTATACCGATACCAAGATCAATAACGGTTTGGTTTCATTCGGCACTGGTGCAGAATCTATTGCGGGTAAATTCTCGCTTGCAGAATCGCTTGCGAAAGCGAACATGGTCCTTGAGATCGAAAAGCCAAATGCTGAAGTTGTGCAGTCATTGAATACTAGAATTGACCGATACCTGGCACGGGCTGACAAGAAAATAGATCAAAAGCGCTGGGAGTATACAAAAAAGAATATAAAGAAAGGCGCTTTGTGGGCTGGCATTATTTCGGGCGCTGGTGTCGGCACGAGAGCGATCGCCGAGCACTATCATTGGCTCGATGGCGCCACGGCTTGGGCGAAAGACCATATGCCGTTCCGCGGAGGACATGCGCACCCGCATTATGAGGCAACACCGGTTACGCCAGGTTCTGAACCGTATGTGCCTACAACGCTTGATACCCATGATTACCTGCATGACGCAGAGGTGCTGCACACCCATCCTGAGTGGGAAGGTATTGCGCCGGATGCAGCGACGCAGGGCGTTGCGAATGACGGAAGTGTTGAAGCTATGGTGCATGAGGCAGTCGCAAAATCAGCTGCAGAGAGTGTTCCAGCTGTCCATGTAGAAATTCATGAGGGTGAAGGAATGATCAAAGCATTGACCCGCAGCCTCGAAGAGCAGCATCACCTGGATCATGAGAAAGCGGCCGAGCTTGCAAATCAGCTCTATGTATCTGATGCTGACAGGATGTACGACTTGGTACATGCCGGAGATACATTCGATATTAACCTGAAGGACGTTCATGATCTGGATTTTTACACCAAGAGCGCTGCAGAGCTTGCGAAGTCGGCCGATTATGATCCGTCACATTTCGAAAGCGCGAGCGGCATAGAACCTCAGATGGATCTGCCAGATATAGCGCATCACGCTGAAATACCTGCTGCGACACCAGATCATGCGGTGCATGCGGTTGATCTCAATGCAGCAAAAAATGCACCTCATTTCGCGAACGCTGCTACGGAAAAGTATTTTTCTGATCACGGAGTCCGCTATGACCAGGAAACAGGTAATTTATTTTTCAATCACGACAATCACATTTTGACGTACCGGATAAAAGATCACCTCGCAGGCTACGATAATACACTTTCAGTCGATACGGACGGCAATTATCATTTGACTCAGACTGACGGACACTCGACGCGGGTATTTTCTTTTGACAAGGACGGGCAGATCCTGCCGTCCGCATCACCGCATGTCGAACAGCCGATAGCGCCAAAGGCGCCGGAAAATTTCAACAATTCATTGGTAGTCGAGGGTAGAGGAGCTGCTAAATTGCTCGATAGAAAGATGTCTATGAATAAAATGCTCGATTATCTGGAGTCGACGCATCCCGGCCTTCATAAAAAACTCGATGCCATGTCTGCACTTGAGGCAGCAGGCAGGAAGGGCGCATTTGTGAAGCACCTGGAATCTGCCCTTGGCATCACCAAATCTGAAGCTAGTAAATTGGCTAAACCGATCCGGTTCATTTTCGAACACGCTGAAAAAGGTTTTAAAGCCGGAGGCGAACCGCTTGAGTCTGATGATACGATCGGAGCAACATTGGACCGCCTCAAACTGGAAGTAAAATAGAACGTTCGCACATAAAACACCGCCGGCCCCGAATGGGGCCGGCGGTTTCTGCATACAGCAGCATGTTAATCCAGTCCTACAAGTTCGCGCACCGCTTTCATATTCTTCTGAGCAATGGAGCGGGCACGTTTCGCTCCGTCTGCTAATATTTTTTCAACCTCAGCAGGATGTTTTTCGTAATATGCTTGCTTTTCTTGTATCGGCTCGAGGAATTTAATAATGCTGTCTGCAAGCTCTTTTTTCAAAACAGCGTATGAAAGTTTTTTGAGCTTATACTGTTCCTGGTACTGCTCAAACACTCCCTCTGGCCCGAAATGCTTATACAGCGTGAGCAGATTATGACCGCCGCCAAGTGTGGACTCATCATTCAGTGAATCAGTCACCGCTTTTGAGATCTTCTTTGTTACTACTTCGGGCTTATCACGCAAGGCAATGTAGCTTGATGGCCCCAATGACTTGCTCATTTTTTTCATCGGGTCATTCAAGGACATGACTCGAATATCCTCGGAGAGTATCGGCTCTACTTCCGGAAAGAAATTGCCGAAGCGATTATTGAACTTGCGGGCGATGATGCGCGCCAGCTCAAGATGCTGCAATTGATCTTCGCCAATAGGCACGTATTGTCCGCGGTACAGAAGTATGTCGGCCGTTTGCAAGACCGGGTAGGTGAGTAAACCGGCATTCGCGGGTTTTTTCTGGAAACCCACCAGATCTTTGTACTGGGTCATGCGGGTAAGTTCGCTGACCGGGGTGACGCAATCAAAAATCCATGCAAGTTCGGTATGCTCAGGGACATCGGACTGTCTGAAGAGAAGAGATTTTTTTGGATCAATGCCGACAGACAGCATATCAACCGCCATCTTGAACGTATTGGCCCGAAGTTCCTCGGGGTCTATATCAATCGTCAACGCATGATAATTTACCAGGAAGTAAATAGTCTCATACTGTCCCTGTAGGTCCACACAATTTTTCATCATGCCTAAATAATTCCCGAGATGGGCTTCACCGGTTGGCTTGATGCCTGATACGAGGATTTTTTTCATATAGGCCATTGTAGCAGATTTGACTCGGCATTGACCAGCGCCTTGCCATATGTTAAGCTATTTTTCACTTAGTTTCGTACATTCGAGTTCTATAAACACTTTCACAAGGAGAGCCTCATGGACTTACCGGTACGAAGAGGAAAAGCGGCTATGAAAATTCGATTCTTCAACCACGTCGAGATTCGTAGCGCTACCGCAGGTGTCGTTTCGTACAATGTGTACTGCGTCGAACACGAAGACCATCTCGGCATCAAGGTCCATATCAAGCTTTCCGGAGACGGTCATTCCGAAATCATCGGGCCGTGCGATAAGACCTGTCAGGAAGTTGAAGAACAATTTCGATCAGGAGGCGCTTTCAGCAAGGTAGTGAGCTTTCTGAACGCGTACAAAGCTGCGGGTACGACATCATAACTTGCAATTTTCGTGAGAAACCCGCGCTCAGTAATTCGCTAGAAGCGAGTGAAAAGCGCGGGTTTTGTTTTTACACTTCGATGATAACCGGCAATATCATCGGCCGCCGTTCAGTCTTGAGATAGATGAATTGTCCTAGATCATTACGTATCTTATCTTTCAGATAACTGTCATTCACTTCATTGGAAGGCTTATTGTGTCCCGTAATGATCGATTTAATTTTCGCGCGTATCATCTCAACGAGTTTTTTATTCTCGCGCATATAGATGAAGCCGCGTGAGATGATATCAGGGGAGTTGATGAGTTTGCCGCTTCTGCCGTTCACGGTAGCTATCACAACGATCATGCCGTCTTCTGCCATCATTTGGCGATCGCGAAGCACGACCTGTGATACATCGCCGACGCCAAGACCGTCAACGAAGACGTGATCGGTAGGCACCTTGTGTTTGGTCAGGAAGCCGCCGCGCGAACTGAATTCCAGTATCTGGCCATTGTCAGCGATGAAAATATTTTTCTCAGGAACGCCCGCGCGCATAGCGATTTTCGCATGAAGTTTCAGGAATGAGTGATGGCCGTGGATAGGCATGAAGTACTTTGGCTTCACCATGGTGATCATGTCGTAGAGGTCTTCTGCCTTTGCGTGTCCGCCGGCATGCACGTCCATCATCTGGTAGTGGATGACTTCAGCGCCCAGCCTATACAGCTGGTCTTTCAGCTTTTGTACTGAACGTTCATTTCCAGGAACCACTGACGATGAGAAAACGACCGTATCGCCCTTTTCGATCGATATCGTTTGATGCTCTTTATTTGCAATACGCATGAGTACAGCGCGGTCTTCGCCCTGAGCGCCGGTACACATGATGACAATCTTATTGCTGGGGTAATCAGCCATTTCTTTATTGCTGATGATGGTGCCGCGCTTCATCTTCATGTAGCCCAGAGCTTGGGCGAGTTCTACATTGCGTTTCATGCTGTATCCTTCGATAACCACCTTTTTGTTCAGCTTTTCAGCGGCCCAGATGATCTGCTGGATGCGCGCGATCAGTGAAGAGAATGTTCCTACGATGACTCTGCCTGGCGCATCAGCGAGGATCTGGTCGATGTTCGTCTGAATTTCTCCTTCGGTCAGCTGTCTGCCGGGGCTTTTTGCATCCGTAGAGTCTTGCATGAGGATCAATACTGATCCGTCGCCAAGTTTTTTTATTTTCTCGATCTCAGCCGGCCGGTCGCCTGAATAATTCGGATCCAGTTTGAAGTCGCCGGTATGCACGACTTTGCCGAACGGCGTTTCAATGACCACGCCCATGGAGTCAGGGATATTGTGGCTCACGCCGAAAAAAGTAACGCGGAGGTTGCCGAGTTTCAATACGGTGTCGCGGTCGATGGCTTTCAAATTCAGCGGCGCTGTTTTGAAATCTTCCTGGCGTTTCGCGATGATCCCTAAGGTCAGCGGCAGTCCATAGATGGTCGGATTGCCGAGGCGGGGGATCAAATGCGGGATGCCGCCGATATGATCGTAGTGACCATGCGTAATGATAACGCCGCGGATATTTTTTTCTTTGCCTTTGAGGTATTCGATGTTAGGGATGATATAGTCAATGCCGTGCATGTCCTCTTCAGGCCACTGGAGGCCCATATCGACAATGATAATATCATGGCCGTATTCGATAAGGGTCATGTTGCGGCCAATTTCTTCAACGCCGCCTAAGGGAATGATGCGGACGACGCCGTCATTCTGTAAGGATCGCGGACTGCGATCAATGATGATGTCATCAGGATGGGGTTTTCTGATTGGCATTCTGTGTCTGCCGAGCGGCCGTGGTCCTCGTGAGGAGCGGCGCTGGGGCTTTCGTGTTTGTACCATACGGTATCTTTCTTAATGATTTTCTGGCGATTATTTGAATCGCCGTGTCGTCGCAACGTACCAATGGGTGATGCCGTTGAAACGATCTGAGGGTGTTGCGATATGCTTCAGTTCATCTGCACCCCGGACATTTTTACCGAGAGGGTAAAGATAGGTCGGGTTATAGAGGAAGATCGCAAACGCCTCGCTAGTTAATTTAGTTTCGAACTTTTGATAGAGTACTGCCTGGGATGCCGGGTCATTCGTATTGCGCAATTGCTCTAATGCTGAATCGATGTCCTTATTGCCGAGGAGCGACAGGTTATTGCCTGGGTTCCGGTATTGGCTCGAGTGCCAGAATGCATAGGCATCCTGATTCGAAACAAGGATCTGAGCAAAGAGAAGCACTTGATAGTCTCTCGGCTCGATGCGTTCCTTCTTAATTTTTGTTTTGTCTACAATCTGGAGATCAACCTTGATGCCGAGGGATTCCCAATTCTCTTTGATGATGTTCGCGGTCGTTGCATTTTCTTGCTGGTCGCTGGCGGTCAATGCAATAGACAGCTCGGTCTTGTCTTTGGTGCGGATCTTCGTGTCTTCGCTTCGCTTCCACCCAGCGTCATCGAGGATCTTATTCGCAGTATCTGGATTGAAATTATAATCAACGCGGCCGGTATTGGCGGTATCATTATTTAAAATAAGTGGCGTATTGATCACATTGCCGCTGCCTCCGATGGCTTCTTTCAGAATTTTGTCGCGATCGATGGCATAGGCGAGCGCTTTGCGGATGGCAGAGTCTTTCAGCTGAGGATTCTTTTCAGGATTGAAGAAGAGCGCATTATATTGCGGGATGACCAGATCTTTCAATTGTAATGAACGGATTTTTTCAAGATCATCTTTATACTCTAGCGGAGCGGATCCTAAGCCATCGACGTTTTTATTTTTCAGCGCATCCAAGGCGGTATCGAAGTCAGGATAGAATTTGAAAGCAAGTTCTTGTATATTTGCCGGCGTATCATGATAGTTCACATTGCGCTCCAGCGTAATGCTGCGAATGCCGCCCGCAGTATCCTTCGTTATACTTTTGAATTGATACGGCCCAGAACCAACGGGTTTTATGTTCGCTTCTGCAAGGCTTGCCTGAGCCGGAGGAATGGAATACCAGAGGTGCTGCGGTATAATGCCGACGGTCAATGCTTCCAGAAATGAAGGGAACGGCTGTGCGAGAACGAATGAAACAGTTTTATCATCGATGCGCTTCACATCTACGCCGGTGAAGCTGACGCGCAAAGGGCTTTTGAAAGCCGCGTTCTGTATCGAATCGATCGTGTACACGACGTCGTCTACCGTGAGCGGCTCATTATCATGCCAGGTCAGATTATCGCGCAGGATGAACGTATACACTTTTTGATCCTGGCTGATCGTATACTCTTTTGCCAAGTCAGGAACAAGCTGACCTTCGCTATTGGTGCGCATCAAACCGGAGAAGACCAGAGAACTGAGGTCGCGATCTACATGATTCCCCGGGGCAAGCAAAGGATTAATGAAACGAGGAGTGCCGACCAGGCCTTCAGTATAGGTTCCGCCTATCGCCGGGATCGGCACCGTGATCTGGAACCATAAGTGAACGAGCAATACAATGAAAGCAATGCATGCGATCGCTACATTTAATCCAACGATCTTTTTTTGTCGCGGATCCAACAAACGCGGGAGGTAACGGACTTGTGCAAGTGTTGGCAGTTTTCGCGATTGCAAGCGCTGGAGCAATTGCAGATCTAACGTTTCGTGCGTGGTGAGAAGGGGGTTTTTGTTTTCACGCTTCCTCTGCCAAAACAAAAGAAGCTTTTTGGCCTTTGACCAAACCCCGGACAGGAATCGGATAGGGTTTTTGTAAATGATTAACTAACAAAAAGATGAGCAAATGAGATCGCGAGAAACAGTACTGCCAGGACGATGGTCGCACGGAAGATGATCTTCTCGGCGCCGCGTTTGGTTCGGTATATGGTTGAGCTGCCGCCGAATGCCATGCCTAAGCCTGAGCCTTTCTGTTGGACTAGGATAAGCGTAATTAACAATACAGCAACTACAATCTGTAGAATATAAATCGTTGTTTTCATAGAAAACTTACAATGGAACTATAGTAGCAGAAAAAATCTTTTCTGTCAATAAATGTTTGAAAGCCACCGCGTGCGCGATGGCTTTCTGTGGGGCTGAAGTGATTCCAGAAGCTAAGATCCTCGCCGTTTACGCGGGCGTCCGATCGGATGTCGCTCGATCTCTTCGCCGAGTTGAGCGTAGTATGCATCTTCGGCGGCTTCGTTCACCTCTTCTCTGGTCGGGCCGTAGCGCTGGCGGATCTCTTCTGGAGTCAGTCTCCGAAGGTTTTCAGGTGTCAGTCCCATGGATCCCTCCTCATTGGTTTAACGAACCTGGTCTTATTGTATGGCCTAAGTTTGCAGACAGCAAGTTACTTTTTCCAGTTTTTCTTATGTGTCAATCGATAGTACCCAATGGCTTTCCTATGTACTTCATCGCGGATCCTTCTCAGGAAAAGCATGACCGGGTCGCTTTTCGGGCTTGATATGCTCTTTGCTCTGCCAGGAACGAAAAGCTCTTCCTCACGTTTCGCGAGTGCCGTAACCTTCTCTTTCCATGCAGCAGGCAGTATCGGGTAGACTGTATGCAATTGCGGTTTTCCTCCGTCAAGCACGATAAGGTCCGGTTCACCCCATTCCGGATGATTGCTCCGGCGCATCAGCATTTCTTTCATCATGGCAACATCATTTGAGCCTTTCACCGTTTTAATTTTGAAGCGCTTATATTCAGATGGCCGTAAGACACCATTGATCGCAACGACCATAGCGCCTACTGCATAGGAACCCTGTACATTAGAAATATCATATACTTCGATGCGTCGAGGCAATGCAGCAAGACTAAGCATTTCCTGGATTTTATAGAGCACATCAGGCAAGGGCTTTGTTTTCGTTGCTGAATGGTAATAAAGCGCAGCATTTTTTTCAGCAAGATCCAGAAACTTTTTTTGCATGCCTTTTTGAGGGATCAAAATACCCAATGGAGCCAATGCTTTCACGGCAGCCGAGCTTAACTCCAAGGGCACGAGTACTTCTTTTGGTTTTAATGCCGGCGGCGCATAGTATTGTAGGAGAAAAGACTCGAGCAATTCATTTCTTTCCAACGAAAGCTTATTTTCAAAAAAATAACTCAGTTTGTCGTGAATTTGTCCGCGCCGTATCTGCAATACGGTGATGACCGCGTGAGCGTCTATCCGGACAATGCCTATCACATCGCGATTATATTGCTCATGCGAGATGATATGCTGCGGTTCATAGACAGATTCCCAGGCTTTGATCTTATCTCGAAGGAGTGCTGCCTGCTCGAAATGTTTGCTCCGCGAAAACTCAGCCATTTGTTTCCGCATTTCATCAACGATAAACTTTCCTTCTCCTTTCAGAATACGCCGAGCTTTCTCTATCAGTGCGTCGTATTCGCTTGCCCCGATCAGCTCCTGGCATGGACCAAAGCAATTACCCAAATGGTATTGCATGCAGACGATTCCGTTCGGAAGTTTTGAGAGATCTCGTTTACAGGTGCGAAGCGGCAGCATCCGGTGGATCAGCCTGACTATGATCCGCGCGGCAGCTCCAGATGTATAGGGGCCAAAGTATTCGCCTTTCAAATTCTTCCTGCCATGTACGGTCATGATGCGAGGGAAGGTTTCTTTCGTAATGACAATATAGGCCCATGTCTTATCATCGCGAAGAACGACATTGTATTTGGGCTGATATTTTCGTATCAGGCCTGCTTCGAGGAGTAAGGCTTCTTTTTCTGAGTTGACTGCGATGATATCAACATCCTTGATCTCATCCACCATCAGCCTTTTAGAAGGGGATAGATCAGCATCTTTCGCAAAATAAGACCGAACCCTATTTTTCAGGTTCTTTGCTTTACCAATATAGATCAGCTCGCCGGCCGTATCATAAAACCTGTAAATTCCAGGGGAGCTCGTGAGACTCGTCAGATTCGGTTTCATTGGAAAAGTTTAGCCTTTTTAAGCTTAAATAACAATATTTTTGTATTTGTGCCCTAATGTTAGCAAAAGTATTACTATTGACAAAAAATAGTATATATGATATTATATATGGTTATAAGCTTTCGTTCATTTCCATTTTCCCGCATGCCTTGAGCATGTGGCGTATGTAACAAGGAGCTAGCGATGAAATCCGTCAGAGAGTTGATCTCGATCATCAAGGCCGAGCTTGCTGTCATGCAGACTCTGTTCCCGCCGATTTCGGTGGGGCCCGTCCGCTGCGACGGTTTCACGGCCGAAGAACTGGAACTCGCGTTCCAGACCGAGGCGATGTATGTGAGTACGTTGCACGAACGCGAGCAGCGAGAGCTGCGCGAGAAGAGCGCCAAGAAGCTCGAGCGCATCCTGGCCAGCCTCCGTCAGCGGAAGAACAACTTCCTGTCGCGGATGGCCCAGGCCTTCGCCGTGAAGGCCGAGCGGATCAACGTCTACGACATGGCGAAGTACTACGGTCTCGGGGACGACGAGGAAGCACAGCAGCAGTGGCAGATCATGAAAGCTTCGCTCGCGGTGATCCTGAAGATCAACAACCTGCTCGTCACGAAAGACATGCCGGCCAAGGCGAGGCTCGAAGCCGCGTCGGTGCTGTACCACGAAGGCCTCAACGAGGTCGCCGGTCTCCGCGATCGGTTCGAGCGGTACTGCGTCGGTCGGATGCAGGCTGTGCAGCTGCTCCGAGCTTTCGACATGCCGGACAACCGCCAGGTCGCTTAACAGCGGCCACGAGGAGCCTGTCATGACTTCCAGATCCATTTTCGGAGCGATCCTCATCCTCGCAGGTACCCTCGCGGGTTACCTGTTCCACTCAAACCACGTGAGCCGCAAGGCTCAGGCAGTCAAGGTCTCGGCCAAGAACTGATCGATCCGATGCCGCACATCCGCGGCCTCAAGGAGAAATCCGTGAAGATCATCATCAAGGTGCTTCTGCTGATCGGCGTGCTGCTGTTCGTCTACGGCGTCTTCGCCGACCGGGGACTCGTTTCTCTGTGTGGTGTCATCACCACCGCGGCAACGTTCGTGGCGGACGGGTTCCTTCGCGGTCGGAAGAAGCCGGTCGGCTCGCCGATCGTGACGGCCAATCCGTTCAATGCCGATTCGCGGCAGGCCGCGATCGATTTCGCGAAGCGACTCCACGAGCGGGCCAGCAAGCCCTCAACCATCGTGAATCCGGACAAGATCCGGGTTCGCAGCGGCAGCGTCGTGGTCTTCAGCCACAACGGCTCCGGCTTGGTCCGCGGCAAGGTCGGGCGCGTCAACAACAAGAAAGGCAAGTTCGACGCCACGATCGACGGAGGTCAGGTGGTCTCCGCGCAGATCAAGGATGTCAAACAGGTCTTGCGCGCCTACTGACACAACCCGCCGACAAGGCGACACAGGAGGAAGCGAAGGATGGGAGCGGTCGCTATGCTTTTCCTGATCCTCTTCATCTTGAACAACGGGCGCAGACGGACCCGCTGACTGAAAGTCGGCACGGAGTCGTCAGCGCACTCTGACAAAACAAGCCGAAAAGGCTTTTAGGAGGGGTGATGCACACCTACGCATCGGGAACACCACCGTGAGTACGCTCACGGATGGAGCAACAAAAAAATTGAATCGAGGGACGGTCTACGGGTCGTCCCTTTTCTTTTTCTCACGTTTGTATAGTCCGGCCATTCAGTTCTCCTTGACTCGCGATGACTGCCCTAGGAATTTTGGCAGGCTGGTGTCAGCTCTCCCGCTCGTCATCGTCGAACTGCATGGCCGGATACATACTATGAACGCCTGGCTCTTGACCCGTTACCAGTATCGCAGTATACTGTTCGCTAGCTTTTATTTTTTCTCCCACAATATGTCCAATAGCATAGTCATTAAGGGAGCCAGGGTACATAATCTCAAGAATATTTCACTCGAGCTGCCTCGTGATAAGTTCATCGTCATCACGGGGCTTTCTGGTTCCGGGAAATCCTCGCTCGCCTTCGATACTATCTATGCTGAAGGTCAGCGCCGCTACGTAGAGTCATTATCTGCCTATGCGCGTCAGTTTTTGGGTTTGATGGATAAGCCTGACGTAGATCAGATCGATGGTCTTTCTCCTGCAATTTCTATTGATCAGAAATCAACGTCCCGAAATCCGCGCTCTACAGTAGGCACCGTGACAGAAATCTATGATTATCTGCGTTTGCTTTACGCGCGTATCGGCGTGCCGCATTGTCCGAATTGCGGACGACCGGTGAAACAGCAGACGCAAAAGCAGATGCTCGACATTATTTTGAATAATCCAAAAGGCAGCCAGATGATGATCCTGGCGCCGATGATCAAGGATCAGAAGGGCGAGCACAAGAAAACGTTATTGCAGGTCGAGAAGGCTGGTTATGCTCGCGTGAGGCTCGACGGTTTCATCGTGCCGATCGACGAAGCGTTAAAAGAAAATTTGGATAAGCAAAAAAAGCACTCCATCGAAGTTGTCGTAGATCGCGTCGATCTTAACGGTTCCGATGAGGTAAAGAAGCGGCTCGCGTCTTCTCTCGAAACAGCATTGGACCTGGGGAACGGGTTGGTCCTGGTCAGAAAAAACGACACAGGCGATGACACGATTATGAGCGAGGCTTTTGCCTGCGCTTTTTGCGGTATTAGTTTGCCGCCGATAGAGCCGCGTAATTTTTCATTCAATAGCCCTCATGGCGCATGCCCTGCATGCTCGGGCCTTGGTACGAAACTGGAAGTCGATGCAGATTTAGTCATTCCAAATAAAAAACTGACACTTGCTGAAGGCGCCATTCGCCCCTGGTCGCGCACCGCGTCATCACAAGGGTGGTATATGAAGATGCTTACGGCTGCAGCGAAGAAGTATAAATTTTCTATGAATGTACCTGTTTCGAAGCTTACACCGAAACAATTGGATATTATTTTGAATGGCACGGGTGAAGATGTGTATATGATCGATATCGAAAGCGAAAGGTTTCAGGGAGACTTCTCGACAACCTATGAAGGCGTCGTTCCCAACCTGGAGCGTCGGTACCGCGAAACAGACTCTGACTATATACGGAGCGAGATCGAAAAGTATATGCGGGTGTATCTCTGCCCGAAATGCGAAGGCAAGCGACTGAAACCTGAGGCGCTTTCAGTTTTGATCGACGATAAGAATATTGCTGAGGTTTCAAAACAGACCATTACTGACGCGGGCACTTTTTTCAAGCAATTTATAAAGATGATGACCGATCGGGAAGCGAAAATTGCGCATCAGATCCTGAAAGAAATTCAGGCGCGTCTGCAATTCCTGAAAGATGTCGGACTCGAGTATCTGACACTGGATCGAGGCTCCGCAACGCTGTCAGGCGGCGAAGCGCAGCGCATTCGATTGGCAACGCAGATCGGCTCTTCGCTCGTTGGCGTTATCTATATCCTTGATGAACCTTCTGTCGGTTTGCATCAGCGCGACAATGATAAATTGATCGCCACTCTGAAAGCACTTCGTGATCTTGGCAATACCGTGATCGTCGTTGAGCATGATCATGACACGATCATGGAAGCAGATTATGTCGTTGACATCGGCCCTGGCGCAGGCAAGCACGGCGGCGAAGTAGTAGCACAGGGCACACCCGAGCAATTGAAGAAAAACTCGAAATCGCTTACCGGCCAGTATCTGGGTGGCAAGATCAAGCTGGATATACCGAAAAAATACAGAGTTGGCAGCGGCAAGTATATCAATATCTACGGCGCCACCGAGAACAATCTGAAAAATATCGATGTGGGCATTCCGCTGGGCAAATTCGTGTGCCTGACCGGCGTTTCTGGCTCAGGTAAATCAACTTTGATGGTAGATATTCTCGCGAAGGCTTTGTCGAAGCATTTCTACCAGGCAAAAGACGATCCGGGCAAGCATAAGAAAATTGATGGTTTGGATAATATCGACAAGGTTATTGATATCGACCAGTCGCCGATCGGCAGAACGCCGCGCTCGAACCCCGCGACCTATACCGGAGTATTCACCTATATCCGCGATCTCTTTGCCATGCTGCCTGAAGCAAATATCCGCGGTTATAAAGCAGGACGTTTTAGTTTCAATGTGAAAGGCGGCCGCTGTGAAGCGTGCCAGGGCGATGGTTTGGTGAAGATAGAAATGAATTTCCTGCCGGACGTCTATGTCGAGTGCGAAGAATGCCATGGCGCACGCTATAATCAGCAGGCATTGGAGATCCATTATAAAGGAAAGAACATTTCAGATGTCCTGAAGATGACCGTGGAAGAGGCAAAGGACTTCTTTGCAAATATCCCGAACATTCATTCGAAGTTAAAGGTGCTTGATGAGGTTGGCTTGAGCTACATTCAGCTTGGCCAATCAGCAACAACGCTGTCCGGAGGAGAAGCGCAGAGAATCAAGCTCGCGACCGAACTATCCCGAAGGTCAACGGGTAAGACATTATATATTTTAGACGAGCCGACCACCGGGTTGCATTTTGTCGATGTGAAACGCTTATTGCATGTTCTGAGCAAGCTGGTGGATAAAGGAAACACGGTGCTTGTCATTGAACACAACCTTGACGTTATTCAATGTGCTGATTGGATCATCGACCTTGGGCCCGAAGGAGGAGATAAAGGCGGCGAAGTGATCGCATTCGGCACACCGAAGGATGTGGCGAAGGCTGCGAAATCGTATACCGGCAAGTACTTGAAGAAATACGTAAGCTAGGGTAGGTTCATCCTATTCGGTACTTTCAATTTGTTGGTAAAAAATTTGGCTGTCAAAAAGGGGGATCGCCATGTGGAAATTTCATGGGCTTGGAACGGCATGCATGCTTCTGATCGGCGCAGCGGTCGGGTCTGCGATCGCATACTGGGGCACCAGGCGCGAACGGCGGCTCATGCATTATTTGGACTCAAGGAAAGCTCGGGAGACTTCACGCTGAGAAAGGAGCTCCATACATGGCACGCATCAGCTGCATTCGCTGCGTAGGCAGCGGAACCATTCGAGTACGTCGCTGGCGATGGATTCCCTTCATCACCAGGCGCGTGCAATGTCCGGATTGTGCTGGCGAAGGATCGTTCGATGCCGGAGGAAGACCATCGGCAGGAGCCGGTGTCCGAGAACCTATTCCGTTCAGACCGCGACGAAGCGGTTCGATCGCTATCAAGCCATAAGGAGGCAGCATGCAAGTCTTCGAGCGCGGTCAGCGTGTCATGAGCGTCGACGAAACGCAGCGGTTGATCCTGAAACACCTGAAGGCTTGGCAGCCGGTCAACGCATCGCGTTTGAAATTTGAGGTGCAGCATTCAGCGGACAATAGCACCATCCACGGCTACACGTACGAAATGGCACTCAGGTGCCTTGAACATGACGGACTGGTCGCACTCGCGGATGACCCGAGCGAGCCGGGCTCGGAGAAGATGGTGAGCCGTGCTTCGCTGTTCTGGTTCCACGTTCTGAAGCTCAAGCTTCGAAACGCGAAAGAGTTCGTCGAAGGCGTCTGGCATTTTCTGCTGTCGTAAAGGCAGTTACCCCCCCCATGTTCTGTACTGGCAGACATGGGGGTTTTGTTTTCTGCGACATTCCGCCATTGCTCGCCTATGCTGGCGGGGGTATGATGATGTCACTATGACCCCGTCGGCATTGGAAAAAGCTATGGTGAGAACGATCGCGTATTTTGATCTGTTCGATTATCCGCTTACTGCTACGGAAATTTGGAAATTTTTATATCACCCTGAGCTTCCTGAGACAGAACGCCGGCTTCTGAAAGTATCTGCATGCCTGGACCAGAGTGAATACTTGCATTCCAAGCTTTCAGTAGTCGAGGCATTCTATTGCTTCAAAGGGCGTGAATCTATAGTTGCCGAGCGGAAGCGGCGAAATAATCGTGTTGACCATCAAATGAGAAAAGTGATGCGCATGGTACATTGGCTGCGCATTTTTCCGTGGATAAAGATGATCGCTATTATTAGTTCGCTGCCATTGGGTAATGTGAAGCAGGGAAGTGACATAGATTTGTTCATTGTATCGAAGAAGGATTCTATATGGGTTACGCGGTTATTCACGGCTGGTTTTTTGAAATTACTTCGACAGCGCCCTGACGAGAGCAGGACAAAAGATCGCTTCTGCCTGAGTTTTTTTATTACTGAGGATGCGCTCGGCATAGATCATGCTGCATTCGGCCCTGACGACATCGCATTTCAGTATTATATCCAAAGCTGCATGCCGCTCTATGATCCTGATCATATCTATCCGAAATTCTTGGATGCAAATCAATGGCTTTCGAAATATCTTCCGAACGCGCGATTCCAGCAACTGCCTCCGCACCTGGTTGAGCGTCCGCGCTGGCTGCGCATGGTCCATCGCAGCATCGATATCATCACCTGGCCATTTTTTAATGGCTTATTTTCAGATTGGTATTGCAATTTGCAGCTTCGAATCCTGCCGCAACGGTTAAAAACGATCGCAAATATTGATTCTCGCGTTATCATTTCTGATCAAATGTTGAAGTTTCACGATAAAGATAATCGCCACGAACTTTTGAAACAGTGGCGTACTCGCGTACAAAGCTATGCGTAAGAGATATACACCGGCAGACATCTTGTGCTTCCTGGCGATCATGCTCCTTCCCTGGCAGGCGCGATGGATCTATGAGTACCATTTGCTGAACGGTCAGCGATATGAATACGGAACTCTGGGAATCTATGCAAGCTCAATCGTTTTGCTTGCCGCTGTAGCGGCATTAGCCTACGAACGAAAGGTATCGATTCGTTTTTCAAGATCCGGACTGGCGCTATGCGCCTGGCTCGTTGTTACTGTCGCGCTGCAAAAGGATCATGATGTCGGATTGTATTATGCAATGATTTCAATTGCAGCCTTCGGGTACTATGTGCTTGCCAGTAGATGGGAAAAAGATCATGTTGTGCAAACGATCATAGCGAGCGGCATCGTACAGACGATCGTCGCATGGAAGTTTTTTATGCATCAATACATTGTGCCGTCGACGCTACTTGGTGTTGCGGAGCATATGCCAGAAGCCGCCGGCCAGTCAGTGGTCATCATCGATGGAGAGCGGGTATTGCGTGCCTACGGCATGCTTCCGCACCCGAATATTCTCGGAGGATTGCTTGTTATCGTATTTGGCGTGGCGCTGTATCAGCTTTTGCAATTTGAAAAAAAACAAATGTCACTGGCGATGTGGCGACAATGGATGGCATATATTTTTGTGATTCTTTTTTTGTGGTCGGGGATACTCATCACTTTTTCCCGCGCAGCTCTACTGAGCGCTGCATTGTTTATTTTCTGCTGGCTCATCTATGCATATGTGATCCGAGAAAAAAAGTCACTGTACATTCTTGCACGCGTTTGCGTCTACTGTGCGCTGGTGTTTATAGTTTTCAACGCCTTTGCAGATAATATCTGGACACAGCGCTTCGGAGCAGCGCTCGCGTCCAATCACGAACAGGAACGCCTGGAAACGATATCTACTGATGAACGAATCGTTTCGTATCATGAAGCAGCTGTTCTCGCGCATCCTCTGGCTCTGTTGAAAGGTCTGGGCTTAGGCGGCTTTGTTCCGGCTCTTGCACAAGCATTTCCCGGCCTGGAAATATATGAGTATCAACCGACGCATAATGCATTCGTTATGATGGTGTTAGAGATAGGGATCATCGGTGTTTGTTTAGTAGCATGGTTTTGTTTTTCTCTCATGAGAGAGGCCTGGAAAAAGCAGAGATCGTCCGTGTATGGATGGTATGCGTTTTCGCTCCTCGGACTCGCAGCCTTTCTCGGATTATTTGATCATTTTCTCTGGACTCAATACCTAGGTCAATCATTGTGGTGGCTTGTTGTCGGGCTGGCCACTAATCGTGGTAAATGAAAACCCACCAGCTTGCCCGATGTTTCGGGGGCTGGTGGGTTCATTGAGAGCGCGGCACAGCATACCGCTAGTTCTTTGTGACGTCTTCAGGCCATGAGCCTGGAATGCATTCATGGAAGGCATGTCCGGAGCCGACCGGCTGGAATCGCGGATTACGCGACACCAGAAAGACAGTCTCGAAGCGCCCGGTGATCGGGACGAAGATGGACTTCTCTTCGGCTATTACCCGATCACACGGGTTTAGTTGCAGAGAAGTCGCTGCCGACACTGCTCGTGGCAAAACCTTCCCCTGCAAGTCTGGATAGTAGCCGTAGATCACGACGAGTTGTTGGCCAGTGTACGGCAGTTCTTCGGTCGTAGCGCCGACGATGGCGTCGAGATACGGATCTTTGACCCGGATCACGCTTTTTTTCTTTTCGCCGCACCCCGCAGTCATGATCAAAAGCAGAGCGAGGCAGCTCAGGAGTCTTTTCATCGTATGCTCCCTGAAGAGTGAAGATTGGTGTTTTGATCTCACGCCGCACCCATGACCCCTTGTCGAATGAGGTCGTAGACAGCGGCCGATGGAAGCGAGAGCGATCCGGCGAAGCCTTGCCAGAAAATTTTCTGGCCCAGAGTTCGGGGCTTCGCGCAGTAACTTTGCAGGAGCTTTTTGACATGCTGGCTGCCGATGAAAGAAACCAGCACGGCGGCGAGCTTGTCCTGTCCCAGAGGCAAGGTGCGGTTCGAACCGCAGACGGAGAAGATGAAATCCCTCCAGTCATGCATGCACTGCACCTCGAAAGGAACTGAGTTCCAATATTCGACCTCGGTATCGCAGATGACCGGAGTCAATGCCGGTTTCCGGAGGATGATGTTGTGGACGATGAGTTCGCCCCAGCTTCGACGTGCGTCATGCATCCGGCTGATCTGTCGGCACAGGTCCTGAAGCGCGTCCATGATCGCTTGCTCCGGCAGCTGGCCGATATTGTTGTGCAGCACATCGTGCAGGTTGTAGTTCGGCAGGTACGGCATCGCGACGACGCCGCGCACGCTGACCGGAATGACGTCGATCCGCGACTTCTGCGCGAACGATCGTTGCCACGTTGAGCGGCGGAACGGCTTGGTCGATGGCCGGCCGCTTCCCCAGCGCTGTACGTTGTCGAAGATCGAATGGATCCACGAGAACATGTAGCGATAGATCAAGAACACTTTCTCGCCATTCGCCATGGTGACGACCTTGGTGATGGTCGAGAAGTTCTTTACCTGCGACTCGTCTTCGTCGGCATGCGCAACCGGATGGCCGGACATGATGCGGGGACTGGTCCAACGCGCTTTTCGTCTGTGCAGCTTCGCTGCAGCGCGTGCTTCCTCTATGATGAGGCTGTCGATCATTCTTGTTCTCCAGCGGCCTTTGCTGTCAGGCCTGGGGGTCGAGGTAATAGAAGATGCTGATGACCGTATGCGGGCCATGGAAGCCTTCCGGGCTGAAGCTTTGCGTGACGAATGCGATCCTGAAACCGGCTGTCTGTGAGCCGAGCCATTTGTTAACTAGGCTCTCGAGATCGCCCTTCGTATTGCCGTCTCGGAAAATCTTGACCTTCACTGTGCTTCTCCTTTTTTCTGAAATGGGGGTTATTTCGATTATTTTGCTGTGTTTTCAATGAAACGAAGAACATCATAGACTACTCATTTTACTCACGTTTGTCAATGAGATATGAGCAAATGCTTCATATTGACATGGGGATTTTTTTTCAATACAATACCGAAGCTAGCACTCCAAATATATGAGTGCTAATTACTAAATTAATAATCTAAACGAGACGTTATGAAGTTACGACCTTTAGGATACCGCATCGTGGTAAAACCGACGCCAAAAGAGGAAGTTACAAAGTCAGGCATTATACTTCCGGAATCTGTTGAAAAAGAGAATAAAGCAGAAGGAGAGGTTATTGCCATTGGTAATGGTGAGAGAATTCAAAAATTGAATCTTAAGGTCGGTGACAAAGTGGTTTACAGCCAATATGGCGGCACTGATGTGAAGATCGACGACCAGGAATATAAAATTTTAGCCGGCGAGGATGTGCTCGCAGTACTCGAGTAATTAAATTTGAAACATACCTATGGCAAAAAAAATAATTTTCAGCGAAGAAGCCCGGGCTGCAATGAAACGCGGCGTTGATCAGCTCTCTGATGCGGTGAAGATCACCTTAGGCCCGAAAGGACGTAATGCAGTTCTGGATAAGGGATATGGCGCGCCGACGATTACGAAGGACGGCGTATCAGTAGCGAAGGAAATCGAATTACCCGACAAATTTGAAAATGTGGGAGCTGAGCTCGTGAAGGAGGTTGCTTCAAAAACATCTGATGTGGCCGGAGACGGAACGACGACTGCAACAGTCCTTGCGCATGCAATTATTTCTGAAGGATTAAAGAACGTGACTGCAGGCGCCAACCCGCTTTCGGTGAAAGAAGGGATCGATATGGGCGTGAAGGCTGTCGTTGAACACCTCCAAAGTATGAGCACGAAGGTGAAAGGCAAGGACGAGATCGAGCAGGTGGCCTCTATTTCAGCTAATGACAAAGAAATCGGCAAGGTCATTGCAGAAGCTATGGAAGCTGTTGGCAATGACGGCGTGATCACGGTCGAAGAGTCGCAGAGCTTCGGCATCGAAAAGGAAGTGGTTGAAGGCATGCAATTTGATAAGGGGTATGTGAGCCATTACATGGTAACGAATGCAGATCGCATGGAAGCGGTCTATGAAAACCCTCTGGTGCTGGTGACCGATCAGAAGATCTCCTCATTACAGGAATTGCTCCCTTTGCTTGAATCGCTGGCTCAGAGCGGCAAGAAAGAACTGGTCATTATCGCCGATGAAGTAGAAGGCGAAGCGCTCGCAACCTTGGTTTTGAACAAGCTTCGCGGCGCTTTCCATACCTTGGCTGTGAAGGCTCCTGGTTTTGGCGATCGAAAAAAAGAAATGCTTGGCGACATCGCGATTTTGACAGGCGCGCGCCTGGTCTCAGAAGAGATCGGACTAAAGCTTGCCAATGCGACCGTTGATATGCTTGGCGAAGCGCGAAAAGTTATTGCAACAAAGGATGTGACGACCATCGTCGATGGTAAAGGCGAGAAGTCTGCAATCGAGGAACGTATCAAGCAGATCAAGAAAGCAATTGAAACAACTGATTCTGATTTCGACCGCGAGAAGATGCAGGAGCGACTGGCAAAACTTTCAGGCGGCGTTGCGGTCATTAAGGTTGGCGCTGCTACAGAGACGGAGATGAAAGAAATGAAGGACCGCATCGATGATGCAGTGCATGCGACCAAGGCAGCTGTCGAAGAAGGCATCGTAGTCGGCGGCGGCGTAGCATACCTTCGCTCGCTTGAAAAACTGGATCAGCTGAAAGCAGAAGGAGATGTGAAGATCGGCCTTGATATCTTGAAGCGCGCTTTGTCTGCACCTATCAAGCAAATCGCCGCAAATGCAGGGCAAGATGGCGCAGTAGTTGCTGCCGAGGTCAAAGCGAATAAAGGAAATTATGGGTACGACGCTCGTATGAACGAGTACGGCGATCTGGTGAGTAAGGGAATCGTTGATCCGACCAAGGTCACACGTTCAGCCTTACAGAATGCTGCTTCAGCTGCCGGATTATTCCTGACGACCGAAGTTGCAATCGTTGATCTTCCAGAAGAGAAGCCTGCTGGCGGAGGAATGGGAGGCGGCATGCCTGGCATGGGCGGTATGGGCGGCATGATGTAAGGTTTAGATCGAATTAAAATCTTGATGCAGCGGCGCTCCGTCCGGAGCGCCGCTGTTGGTTTTACATTTTGCGAAAATGTATTATTCCTGTCATACTATGGATGATGAAGAATACAGAAACATCTCCTCATTTTCGTTTATCAGGTGTAAAGACAAAGCCTCACGAGCTGCTTACTTTCTTTGCACTCCTCGTCGCTACATCGTCCTTTTTTTATTATGTGTATAGCGAGCATCAGAGTTTCTCGAACCCATTTATAGCGCAGGTAGCCCAGGCAGCAACCACCTGGCATGTGAACAATACCATTGCTTGCAATGACACTAATCCTGGAACCGCTGCTCAGCCGCTGTGTACACTGCAGGGCGCTGACAGCAGGGCGATCGCCGGTGATACGATCATAGTCGATGCGGGAACGTATACCGATACTGGGTATGTCGAAGGGTCAAGTGTTTTTAGTATTCCATCGAGCTGGGGCTGGAGAATTACAAAGGCTAATACGATCTGGCAGGTTACTACTCCCGGGAGCGTGATCATAGACGGTGGCAATGTGAGACATGGAGGCGTATGGATCACAGTGCCCGGAGTATTATTGAGCGGTTTTAGTTTTCAGAATCAGGCATGGTCATCAGTAGCCGGCGCTCGGATAGGCGCCATAACGGTAGGCGATGCTTCTGCTCACTCTGTATTAGGAGCGAATATTACCCTTTCAAATAATACGATAACGGTGACAGAGCGCGCCAATGACCTGGATAGCGGAACCTACGGCATTCGGTATGCAGCTCAAAATATTACGATCGCGAACAATAGCATCACGGGAGGCTTCCCGGTGGGTATTTATGGCTTTGCGTTCTCGCTGCCCAATTCAGGCGTCACCAGCATACATGACAATACATTGACCAATAACCGATCCCAAAACGCAGCAACAGGCTTTACCTGGGAGCCGCAAGGCGTAGGCGCTGGCCATCGTACGCTGATCTATAAGAATTCGTATAAGCGGACAAGTGCAGATTTTGGCAATGGTCGTTGTATGTATCTGCGCGACTTCGATAATATCGTATATGTATGGGATAATTTCTGCTCAGGGAGCGATCGCAATATCTACTTCCAGGACGATGCTGCACAAGGCAATAATACCGAGCAGGCATATATTTTTAACAATACGTTTCTGGGTGATGCATTCGGAGGGCAGTTTGGCATCGTCTGGCAGCAATGGTTCCATGCTGATGTGAGGAATAATGTCTTTAAAAATTTTACAGGTGCGGCAGTAAGTTTTACCGCGGGCGGTGCTACCACCGGAGCTGTTGATGCTGCCGACACGTTCTCGAGTAATGATTATGAGGGGACGCCGCTTCTGAAACAAAATTCAGGCTTTCCAGAGCCTACGATGACAGGCAATACAAATACTTCCTGCGCACTTGATCCAAGTACTCAGAAAATGACAGCAACAAGCGGCGGTTGCTATGACAACGGAACAAGCAACCCGGTTGATCAGGGAGCAAATACATGTTCAGTCTCAGGCGTTTCATGCATCACGGATATCGACGGCCAGACGCGGCCGCAAGGGGCTCTGTGGGATATAGGTTACGATGAGTATGTAGCTTCAGGTCCGGCTGTATGTGGCAATAATATCCGCGAAACCGGAGAAGCATGCGATGGTTTTGATTTCGGCGGTGAAACATGTGCTTCGCAGGGCTTTGGCGGCGGAACGCTTGCGTGCACAGCTTCATGCAGATTTGATACCACATTCTGTGCACCAGGGACTCCGGCAACAGTCATTATTCCCGATCAAGCCGCAACTGCAGTCACTGATCTTCGTCCTGTTGATGTCAACGGGAATTCAATAGCCTCATCCTGGGAAGTTGCCGGGAAAAATGTCCTGGCGATAAAAGTCATGGCGCAGCCGGGCGCATTGCGAAGCTTTGAAGCAGTGTATACCAGTCCAACGCTGCGGCAAATTTTCTACACGAAGGGAAATGCCCGTGGATGGGCTTGCTCGCATACGTATACGCCTGGATGGAATCAGATAGACTGCCCGGATAATAATAATGACTGGTACTCGGACTGCGACCCGACAGTGCCTGCGACAGGCTGGGAAACGCCGTATTCATTCGCTAATAGTGCATTCGCGCAATGCAATGCTGCATACGCAAACGAGGTCGGTGCGGACGCTCAATGGATCTGGGGCCCGACGTGTAGTCAAGACGTTCTGTATTGTCGGCTTGAATATGGCGGCTCAAGTACACCAAGTAATGCTCCTGCTGCAGACTATGTGACGCCGGGCACCTATACGTATACGGTAACGGAGAATTCACGAATCAATCTTGAGATGATGGGGGGAGGCGGGCGGGGAGATTTCGGATGTGCTGGGTCGAGTCAAAACGGAGGCAGAGGTGGCAGCGCGGGAACATACTTCAATAAAGTTATTCTTTTAACGCCGGGTTCTTATACAGTTACGGTGGGAAATCAAGAACAGCCTTCAACATTTGCGGCCACAGGTAAACCAACGCTTACCGCGCCTGGTGGAACTCATTTTGGCGATAACTCGGCCGGCACATCCGCTTGTAATCATGCGAGCATGGATGGTCAGAATAGTATTTGGGGGACAGGAGGCTTAGGGTGCGGTGCTTGCACGGGAGGAAACGGAAGGCCTGGAGGTTGCAATGCTACCGGCTTCGGAGCTGGCGGTGGAGGGGGCGCCCCAAACATAGGAAGCGGACAATCAAATCCGGGCGATGGCTCAGGCGGCAGGGTTAGAATTACTCCAGCCTAGTAGGCAACTATATTAGCCGGCAATTGGTATTTTGTGTTATACTAATGCCATAATATTATGTCTGACGACGATAACAAAAAGAAAAAATTCAATCCTTTTTTGGCGCCGACCGAGAAAGAAGATGAGCCAAAATTAGATGATGATGAAGATACTGAAAAGACTGCGCCCGTAGCCGATGATCAGGAAATGAATGAGGAGGGAGGAGATGAAGAATTTGTTGAAGAGGACGATGGCGGCGACATTGCTGTAGAGAATATCCCCGGCGACGATGCGTATGAGGAAGAGCTGGTCGATGAAATGACCGCTCAGCCTGCACATGAAAAAGTCGTTGCACCATTGATCATACAAAAAACACCCGGTCCTCGTTCATGGAGTTTCTATGCGCTGGGATTATTAGTCGTCTTGTTCGCCTGCAATTGGCTTTCTCAAACAGTAGGCACAGCATGGTTTTGGACTCCGCGCTCGATCTATATCATGTCCTATGTGTTTCGAACCGCTGCTTTGCTCATTGCCGCATACGCATGGCACCAGTCATTATTCAAAGATGATCGGGCGACATTCCGAGCGGTGTATCTGTGGATCGGCATTGTGTCAGGAGTTATTCTGGCAGTGTTTCGCTTTATCAGCGACCCGTCGTTCTGGGCTTTTATCAATATGGCAGCTGAGCCGATAGACAGTGCATTGCTTGCACTGTTTTCTTGGTATATCGTCGCGCATTTAACTTCGAAATTAAAAATCATTAAACAAACAGTATGAAAAAAGCATCCCGAGTGAAAGTAGCGAACGCTCCTGAGCATGAGCGCTTCACAGCGGCATTATCCTATGTATGGGTATTATCGCTGTATCCATTGCTGTTCAGGAAAGATTCAGCGTTCATTCAGTTCCATGCGAAACAAGGAGTCGCGCTATTCGTCATTGAGCTCTTGAGCTTCGTATTCCTCTTCTTCGCGCCTATCGTCATCATTGTGTGCGTCGTGCTTTCGATCATGGGGATCCGCGCAGCACTCGCCGGCCAGTATTGGACGATCCCGTTCTTAGGCGACTGGGTGAAGAAAACAGGCATTTAAAAAATAAAACATACTCATGCAAAGGAAAAACAGGTACATTTTGTGGTTTAAAGAAACTGGCATCAAGGATATTCCGCTGGTCGGCGGGAAGAACGCCTCCTTAGGTGAGATGTTCCAGTTTTTGAATCCGAAGGGTGTGCGCATTCCGAACGGATTTTCGGTCACTGCACAAGCCTATAATTATTTCTTGAGAGAATCAGGGCTCAGGAGCCGCATCAAATCAATACTGGCGGACCTGAATACAAAGAATATTCATAACCTGCAGGAGCGCGGCCACAAGGTCCGGCAGGAAATCTTGAAGGCAACATTTCCTCAGGATCTGCAGGATGAAATTTTGAAAGCATATCACCAGCTGTCGAAGCTCTATAATCTGAACGACGTAGATGTCGCTGTCCGTTCGTCTGCAACCGCTGAAGACTTGCCGGATGCGTCATTTGCCGGGCAGCAAGAAAGCTACCTGAATATTCGCGGCGAGTATGCAGTTCTTGATGCATGCAAGAAATGCGTTTCATCTTTGTTCACCGATCGAGCCATATCATACCGCACGGACAAAGGCTTCAATCATTTCGATATAGCTCTCTCGATCACGGTCCAAAAAATGGTCCGTTCAGATAAAGCAAGTTCCGGCGTTATGTTTTCTATCGATACAGAATCTGGCTTCCGTAATGCGGTTTTGATCAACGCGTCATACGGACTGGGAGAGTATATCGTGAAAGGTGAGGTGACGCCTGATGAATACTATGTTTTCAAGCCGTTATTGGATACAAAGTTCAAACCTATCGTGGGAAAGACCCTGGGCTCGAAAGTACGCAAACTGGTCTATGCGCATGGCGGGAATGTACCGACGAAGAATATGCAGGTTACGCCTGAAGACCGTATCAAGTTTGCATTGACCGATGCCGAGGTGCTGCAACTGGCCAAATGGGGCGTGCAAATCGAAAAGCATTACAAAAAACCGATGGATATGGAGTGGGCGAAAGACGGCGTGAGCGGAGATCTCTATATAGTCCAGGCACGGCCTGAGACCGTCGTGTCTCGTAAAGATGCCGCCGTACTTGAAGAGTATGTATTGCAGGAGCGGGGCAAGGTCCTGGCAAAAGGCGCTTCGGTTGGTTCAAAGATCGGTATGGGTAAAGCCAATATCATTAAAGATGTAAACGAAATAGATAAGTTCCATGAAGGAGAAGTGCTGATCACTGAAATGACGGATCCAGACTGGGAGCCGATCATGAAAAAAGCATCTGCGATCGTAACCAATTCCGGCGGGCGCACCTGCCACGCAGCGATCGTTTCACGTGAGCTTGGGATTCCCTGCGTTGTTGGCACGACAAACGGAACGCATGCAATAAAACATGGTACGACGGTGACGGTGTCGTGCGCCGAAGGCGAGACCGGTTTTGTGTACTCAGGCAAATTAAAATATGCCATCAAGAAAACAGACCTGAAGAAATTCAAGCTGCCGACGAAAACAAAGATCATGATGAACGTGGCAAATCCTGAAACGGCGTTTGCGACCAGCTTTATCCCGAATGAAGGCGTTGGTCTTGCCCGCGAAGAATTGATCATCAATAATGCCATCAAGATCCATCCGTTAGCACTCGTGCATTATGAAAAATTGAAAGATAAAAAAGCGAAACACCAGATCGCTCAATTGACAGCCGGGTATTCTGATAAGAAAGAATACTATATCGACAAACTCGCCTATGGCGTTGCACGCATTGCAGCGGCTTTTTATCCGAAAGATGTTATCATTCGTCTGGCTGATTTCCGTTCTAATGAATACTCAGAGCTTATCGGCGGCAGAGAGTTCGAGCCGACAGATGAGCGTAATCCCATGATCGGCTGGCGCGGAGCAAGCCGTTACTATACTCCTGCCTATATCCCGGCTTTCGTTCTCGAGTTGAAGGCGTTGAAGCGCGTTCGTGAAGTGATGGGGCTGAAGAACCTGAAAGTCATGATTCCGTTCTGTCGGACGATTGAAGAAGGCAAGAAAGTCCTGAAGCTCATGTCCGACAATGGGTTGAAGCAGGGCGACGGCGGCCTCGAAGTCTATGTCATGTGCGAGATCCCGTCGAATGTGATACTCGCTGATCAATTCTCGAAGCTGTTTGACGGATTTTCCATCGGATCCAATGACCTGACGCAGCTGATCCTGGGAGTAGACCGCGACTCAGAACTCGTGAGCAAGGTCTATGATGAGAATAATGATGCCGTAAAGCGGATGATTTCACAGGTGATCAAGACCGCAAAGAAAAACAAATGCAAGATCGGCATTTGCGGCCAGGCACCGTCAGATTTTCCTGAATTCGCTAAATTCCTGATGAAAGAAGGCATTGATTCTATCTCGCTTAACCCTGATACGGTGATCAAAACATCCATCGCGCTGAATTCGATGGGCAAGAAAAAATAGCAATGGCATTGTTCAGGCCGAAGCATAAGCCGCCTATCTACTTCATCCGCAGCTTTGCTACAGCATTGGGTTTGGTTCTGGTGTGGCGGGGCATTTGGCAAACGTTAGATGCTTTTGATAGAGCCGTCTTTGGCGGCAGTCATTTATTTACCGCAGTCGTAGGATTGATCATCGGTGTAATGTTATTGTATATTCCTGACCGTGATCTGAAAGAATTGCACAGAATGTAGCATGTAATTATTAACGCTATATCTATGAGCGAAAAAGGTTTTGAGGATGATTTTGGAGGGGAAGAAATCAAGGATGATTCGATGCGCCGTTCCAGGAGTGAGGAAGTCGCCGAAGGGCGCGTACAAGAGTTTGAGGGGTTTCACCTTGGGCAGAAAGTCATGGTGCAAGGCATGGGAGGAGAGTACGTAATAAAAGCATTCAATATCGCTGCACGTGAAGTGCACCTAGGCGTTTCCATGGAGGATAATGATGATGATTTCCCAGTTGGGATCGATAGGTTAGTGAAAAAGTAATCTATCGCTGGATCCAAAGCGTTATTTTTTTTGCCGTCCTCATAGGCATTGTGCGCGAAGTGTTAAACCTTACACAATGGTATCGTTGTGCCTCTTTTCGCAATAGTTTGGCATGAGCAATATTTGCAGCTATGCATTCAGCTATCGTAAGGCCGGTAACTTTTTTTAAATTTCGTATCTTTGCTTTTGTCGAAAAACGTTTTTTGAGTCTTATTCGTATCTGCGATGCTGACGTATCGAGCAATGCAATGGCAACTGTTGGTCCCTTGAGCTCTTGTTTGGATTTGTAGATCTCACTCGGAATAGCGAGACCGCACATGACGGTTATAATTTTTTTCTTTTCATTCTTCTTTGCTACTCGCAACCAATATTTGGTTGTCGCCAAGCGCCAACGCTTGTCGACATTCTCCGGCACGCCTCGCTGGTCAAAATCAAAAACTTTGAAAACACCCGGCAACATCTTTTTTAATAGCGGCACCATGGTGCTTTTTCCTGTTCCATTGACACCAGTGATAATATAGAGTGAAGTTTTTTTCATAAACTATTATTTGAGTTCATCAGCGCAAAGATCCTGGTAGAGCATTGGGCTGATTTTTTGTATACACTGCGCATCTGGAATGTAGAGGCTGCGCTGATCTGTATCAATGAATATATACAGCGGCCTTGGGTACTGTGATAAAAAAGCAATTTTTTCCTGGGCAGTGCCAGCCCAGAAACTATGCCATTCAGTTGTATTGCGCATATCCTTCAGAATGCCCGGGGCGTATATTTTTGCTGTTGTCCATCCTTGCGCCCACGGCGTTAATCGCGGCGATGTAATTAATGAAGCACCGCTTGGTATATGGTTTTGCAATGATTCTATTTCGAGCATCGTGTCAGGCGATACTAGCGGCCTAAATGCAGAAACTTGAATTCCCAGAAGTGTACTTTGGAAAATGAATAACAGAACCACGGTCAGAAGGTATATTTTTTGGTGCTTCGTCGATGCGCACAGCCTCTGAATACCAAGTGCGGCTCCGATAATCAGGAAGTAATTGGTGAATAAAAAAATACGCTGATAGTAGGGCAATGAGAGCAACGGAAAGAGAATGCTTATGCTGCCGAATGCCAACAGAGCAGTATTGTCTTTGAGAAGTCGGAAATATTTTTTAAGACCTATAAGGACGCTGAAAATCAGCGGCATAGTCATGAGCAAGAAATCTTTTTTTTCAATAAAAACGCCGACGGGTGGCGTATCAATTTTTTGCTGCACATGCGGATGTAGGTAGAGATATACCAGCACTGCACAACACAAGATACTCAGCTCCTGCAAAGAGATCCTTTTTTCTTGTACAGTAGTGAAGAGAATATACAGTGACAGGGTTCCCAGGAATATGATGGTGGTTGATTGATGACTCAGTGGAATAATCAGCGAGCAGATGAAAAGCGGAATATACCATTTTTTCTTTAGAAACGTTAACGTAAGAAAAAAGAAAATCAATGCAAAGAAATTTTTATACAGCATGAACCAAAATCCCAGATACTGTATCGGTGAAAGTATTAAAAAAAGAAGCGCATAGGATGCCGTATCTGTACTCGTGTAGGCACGAACAAAATAGTAGAAAACTGCCGCGAATATAAGCAGGAGAAGAATATACGACCCGTATAAGGTATAGTCCGGTGAGAACCCAAAAAATCTGACACTATCAAGAAATATACGCGGCATGATGATGGTGTGATCGAGCCCTGGAACCGCTGTGTTAGGAAAAGAAATGAAAAATTGAATCAGGTATCTTCTATAGAAACCAGTGTCATAACCAAGAGGGTGTTGGCTGTACAAAATAAATGGCATCAGGCACAGTGCCGCATATACCACAAGCGTCAGTACGAGCATTATCCAGTTTCTATACCTCCGCAACTGCGCAAATCGCCATACCATATGAGGTATGCCCTATTGGACTTTAAGTGATGAGAAGATTGAGGAAATAAGGGCTTCTTTTTCGCCGCTTAAAAATGGACTAAGTTCTTTCCCTGTTGCCATGAAGGACATATTGAATAGAAGGCCACCGGAAACCCATTGGTACTGTTCTCGCCCTTGATAGCTGCATTCCTTATTTTGGCTTATTGGAATGAGGTGGCGCACTGTGTACCCATTGATTTTCTCAATGGTGATATTTTTTCCCGGGACAAGTGCTCCTTTTTCTAAAGCGTCAGCATAATTTTGCAACACTACGGTTTTTTTGATAACACCCCAATCAGCAGGATCATAGCCGAATTGCGAACTAGTTATATAGACATTTCCTGGAGCTATCTTTCTGGCTGCTAGATTCACCGTGAGATATTCAGCAGTGCTGGTAGCATCTATAGGCTCATGCAATGACAGCCAATTAATTGTACTTGCAAAGACCGGCTGTAGTCCGCAATCGCCGTCAAAGTAGATCGGAGATTGTTTGAGCCGGTCTTCCATTTCAAGATTCCTATACCATGAATTGCCCGGTACCATACTCATGCGCTCGGGATATTCCAGAGTGTAGCCTATGCGATCGTCTTCAAAGATCTTTTTTGTTCTGTCGGTGGTCAGTTCTGCTAACGTGATCCCTCTGCTTTCCAAGATGGCATAGGTTTTTTGTGTTTCTACTCCGGACGTTGAACGTACGGTGAGACGTATCTCTGTAGTGTCTGTAAGCTCTAGTTTTTCTATGGCACTGTCTTGGAGGTTTAGGTTTTTGGCACCATAGAGATCAAGCCTGGTTGCGTCGCTATCGCCTTTATAGGTGTCATAGACTGATACGAAATGCAGCGTCTCACCATGTTCTAATTCGACGGTATAAATAAGTGTACCTTCGACGAACACATCACCTTTCATTGCAAGCTCGGGTTTAGATGACGGGGTAATATTGCTGATAGTTAATGTTCCGTGTTGTGGTGTAGGATTGAGGCACAGTGCGTTGTCGTCTCCGTGCAGGCAATAAGTAAAAGGCGTTACTCCATCTTTCAGCGTAAGTTGTTCTTCGATGATTCTGTAGTTCGTACCGTCCAGGTAGGGCGTGTATGGTATTAGCGCATTTTGAATTGCATCAATAGTAGCGGGAATGTGCGGTGGTTGTACTATAGGTTCTGGTGAAGTTGATGGGGGGACAGGAAGCGGTGCAGTGAAAGTTTTGATATATTGAGGCTCAGCATTTTTTGTGATCAAAAAATAAGCTCCTGCGCCTGTACCACAGAGCAGCAAGCCGGCGACCAGTCCAATTATCCACGAAGATGGTTTTTTCATATCAATAGTATACCAATTAATCCATAATTACGCATTCCGAGCCAGTGTACACGGTCTTATTGATTGGCGCAAATATCATTGTAAGAGCCGGTAGAGAATGCCGTCTTCTATACTATCAGCAGAAATGCTGATGTTTCATTTAACTAGTAACGAAATTCTATGAACAATAGAATGACGAAAATGTTAGTGAGCGGAGGGCTCGCATTGAGTTTGTTGCCTGGAATTGCCTTTGCGCATGAAGGCAATCTTGGCTTAAAAACTGATCTTGGCGCGCACATTGGAACTGCGTTCAGCTGGGGTGAGAACGGTATGCTTGGCTTCATGTGGCATCGTTCGAAAAGCGGTTCGGTAACTGCAAAAAGTTCGAATGGCTTCACTTTGACAGCTAAGGATGGTACGGTCTATACCGTAACCGTTGATGGAGATACGAAAATAAGCCGCCCGTTCAATGGCATGATCGCCTTAGCAGATATCGCAGTGAACGATTCTGCCACTGTGAAGGGAACTGTCAATGGTACTCAGATCGCTGCTAAGTATGTAGTGGTCACTCCGCAGAATACCCATGCTGCGAAAGCTCGTGGATCAGTTACTGCAGTGAATGGTTCTGTAATCACCATTCAGGGTAATGACCATGGTATCCCGTATAATGTAACGGTGAATACTAATGCTGACACAACAGTGAAGGGCACAAGTACTGCCACCTCAACTGTCGCCGACATTCATGTCGGAAGCAAGATCACGGTGAAGGGCTTGTGGGATGAGATCCTGAACGTCCTGAATGCCATCAAGATCCGTATCTGGAAATAAGCTCTATCGATCACATACCAAAAACACGCCTCATACGAGGCGTGTTTTTTATACAGCAAATTTGATAATGATAACCGACCCCGCGAAGATCAACGCACCGCCTATGAGCGCATAGATAAAACCCGCATTCATAGCATGTGAGTATTTGAAAAATATACTGGCGGACCGCTCTTACGGCGAGTCTCGCCATCCGCCTAGGGCGGATCGCTGCTGCCCGTTCGAATCCTTTATCTAACTATTGCTTTCTATACTCATCTTCGATGAGCCCAGAAAGCAATGGCGGAGAGTGAGGGATTCGAACCCTCGGTACCTTGCGGTACACACGCTTTCCAAGCGTGCGCACTAGACCACTATGCGAACTCTCCGAGTCGTACAGAGTATAAAAGGGTTGGGAGTGCGTGTCAATTGATTACTTAGCGAATATCAGTATACTGAAGGCAATGAAAACAATCTTCATCACCGGCGCTTCATCAGGCATTGGCAAAGCAGCCGCCAACTATTTTTCTGCTCGAGGTTGGAATGTTGCGGCAACCATGCGTTCACCGGCGAAGGAGCATGAATTGACCAAGGTAGAGAATATAAAACTCTACCAATTGGATGTTACTGATCAAAAAAGTATCGATGAAGCTTTGGATCGCGCGATTGAGGATTTTGGAAAAATTGATGTGCTTGTGAATAATGCGGGTTATGGGGTCGATGGGGTCTTCGAGGCTATGTCTGATGATGTGATCCAAAAGCAATTTGATACTAATGTTTTTGGTTTGATGCGGGTTACGCGCGCGATCATCCCGCATATGCGTGCATGGGGCGGCGGCACCATTATACAACTCGCCTCAATGGGAGGCCGGCTTACTTTTCCTTTTTACAGCATCTATCATGCCAGTAAATGGGCGGTTGAAGGCTTCTCTGAATCACTGCGATACGAATTGCGTCAATTTAACATTAAGATCCGGGCGATAGAGCCGGGTACTATCAAAACGGAATTCTATGGCCGCAGTCGCCTGGCTATAGCCCCTGCTGAGCTAGCTATGTATGTTAAAGATTTGAAATGGGCCGATATTGTTTCGCAGGGCTCAGGTCATTCCGGCGTGTCGCCGGATGTGGTGGCGAAGGCTATATATCGGGCAGCTGTGAGTACGGGTAATCGTTTCCGCTATCCTGTTGGCAGGCCGGCACCAGTGCTTCTGATCGCAAAAAAATTACTCCCTGAGCGTGTTTTTTTCTTCCTGGTCCGCAAAGCCTATCGCATCGATTAAACAATTGATTCCTGGTCTGAAATCGGTTACTATTGAGTAGCTCTATGCCAAAAGACACTATATCCCAATCAATTACCAAGCGTGCTGACGATTTTTCGCAGTGGTATTTGGATGTTATTGCCGCCGCTGACTTAGCCGAACATTCTGAAATTAAAGGATCGATGATCATCAAGCCCTATGGCTATGCGATCTGGGAGCGCATGCAAAAAGTGTTAGATGAACGCATCAAGGCAACAGGCCATGAGAATGCTTATTTTCCAATGCTTATCCCGGAAAGCTATTTGCATCGCGAGAAGGAGCATGTAGAAGGATTTTCTCCGGAGCTTGCGGTAGTGACGCATGCAGGCGGTGCGAAGTTAGATGAACCGCTGGTGGTACGCCCTACCTCTGAAACCATCATGTACGCTTCATTCTCTCGCTGGATACAATCATGGCGCGACTTGCCGCTGCTGATCAATCAATGGGCAAATGTCGTTCGCTGGGAACTGAGACCGCGGTTATTTTTACGTACAACTGAATTTCTCTGGCAGGAAGGCCATACCGCACATCGTACTGAAAATGAGGCAGAGGAGGAGGCAAAGAAAATGCTGGAGGAGTATCGCCTATTCGTCGAGAAGTACTTAGCCATACCCGTGATTGCAGGACAGAAAACGGACGCAGAGAAATTTGCGGGCGCTTTGCGAACGTATACGGTCGAAGCCTTGATGCCTGATGGCAAAGCTTTGCAGATGGGAACGTCACATAATTTAGGTCAAAACTTTGCGAAAGTGTTTGATGTAAAATTCCTTGACGAAGATAATACCCAGAAATATGTCTGGCAGACCAGCTGGGGTGTCTCGACCCGAATGGTCGGCGGCTTGATCATGTCGCATAGCGATGACAAAGGTTTGGTGCTGCCGCCGAAGGTAGCACCCATACAAGTTGTTATTATTCCTATTGCCAAGAGTGATGATGAACGCGCGAGTGTCATGAAAATGGTGCATCACGTCGAACAGCAAATGCTCGCGGCAGATATCAGAGTGAAAGTGGATCTCAGAGAAGGTCAGACCTTTGGTGAAAAAGCATATTACTGGGAGAAGCGCGGCGTGCCGATCCGGATCGAGATCGGACCAAAAGATATCGAGAAGAAGCAGGCTGTTGTTGTTCGCAGAGACATGTCAGAGAAGACTCCTGTTGCGTTTGATGCGCTTGTGGCCAATTGTGCGAAGCAGCTGCAGGATATGCAAGCTATGCTCTATGATGCAGCACAGAAGAGGAGAGATCAGAAGTCAGTATTCGTAGAAAATTATGCTGATTTCACTGATGCAATTGAGAAGGGTATGCTCGTCTACGCTCCTTGGGCAGGCAGCAGCGAGGATGAAGCCCAGATCAAAGCAGAAACCAAGGCAACGATCCGATGTATACCGTTTGAATCTCAGTATACAGGGGGTACCTGCATCAAAACCGGAGCTCAGACCAAGGTAGTGGCTGTGTTCGCCAAGTCATACTAGCTGTGAACCCTGTTGACATCCTCCCTTTGCAATCTTTCGGAAAGTGCTATAATACCTAGGTTAATTAATAAACCATAAAAAACGTTATGGCAAAGATGACTAAATCACAGATGTTGGCAGCTCTCGCTGAGAAGTCTGGCCACTCTAAGAAAGATGTCGGCATGCTGGTCGAAGCTATGGTCAATATGGCCTATGCTGAAGTTAAGAAGAATGGCGAATTCACCATTCCGGGCATCGGCAAGCTGGTTAAACAGCATCGTAAGGCTCGCATGGGCAGAAACCCGGCAACCGGCCAAGAGATCCAGATTCCAGCTAAGACTGTCTGCAAGTTCCGCGTAGCAAAGGCTGCAAAGGACGCAATTTTGTAAGGCATACTGTACAGAACTAAAAAGAAGCCTCCGTAAGGAGGCTTCTTAGTTTATGGAAAGAAAAAAGCACCGAGGAGGGGTTAGAACCCTCTGAACCCGGTGCTTCCATGCAGGGAAGATCAGCGTGCGGAAAGTGCCGCCGTCGCGTCGACGATGGGGGCGGTCTTCGGCGCCCTCAGAACCTTCTTGATGAAGTAGGTTCGATTGTTGGGGCCGGGGATCCTGCCTCTCACGCCATGGACGTGAACGTACTCGCCTTCCCGGCGGTTCACGATCGCTTTCGCGATCTGACCTCCTGAGGAATTGGCGGTGTACTCGCCGTGGTCCCCTCCGACGCGGGAATCGGTCGTGAAGTAGTGACACTCCACGATGTCAACGCGGTCGCCTTCGCGCACCATCTTGCCCAATTTGTGCATCCAGCTGTCTCCTTTTTTTGGTTCGGTCGGTATAGACACGAGAACAGAAACAAAGCGTCTGGTGCACCTCCTTGTGTTTCGGAAACGTATATAAAGATCAGAGTACAACAAGGCACTATACAATGCTGATCGCCATTTGTCAATAGTTTTTTGCATAAAACCCCAAAGGGAAGTAGAATTGCGACATGACTCCTATCGAGGAAATTAAATCAAAACTCGCCATCGAGCAGGTGATCGGGGAGTATATCTCATTGAAGCAATCAGGGATGAATTGGAAAGGCCTATGTCCTTTCCACCAGGAAAAGACGCCTTCATTCATGGTCAGCCAGGATAAGCAGATCTGGCATTGCTTCGGATGTAATGAGGGCGGTGATGTCATTACCTTTGTTCAAAAGTATGAAGGCATGGAGTTCCGCGAGGCGGCCCAGCTTCTGGCACAGAAGGCTGGTGTTGTCCTGACCGGTTTCGCGGTGCCTGATCAAAGCAAGAAGAAGCAGCTTCAGGACATCAATGCGGCTGCAGAAGAGTACTATGTACGAGAGCTGAAAGGAGATTCTCAGGCAGCAAAAAAGACGAGAGACTATCTCACGAGCCGCGGCCTGACGGTCGAGACTATGCAAGGATGGAACCTGGGGCTTTCGCCTGACTCGTGGGAAGGGTTGCTGGCCTTTTTGAAAGAAAAGAAGTACCCGGTTGTAGATATGGTAGCAGCAGGTTTGGTTATTTCGAGAGAACAGAAGTACTATGACCGATTTCGCAGGCGATTGATGTTCCCTATCACTGATGCTCAGGGCAATGTCGTCGCTTTTACTGCCCGTACCCTCCAGTATATAGCCTATGATGAAGAAGATGCGCAGGGAAAGTACGTTAATAGCCCGGGCACACAGCTCTATAATAAAAGCCAGGTGCTCTATGGTTTTGATAAAGCTAAGCATGCGATCAAGCGCGCCGGATATGCGATCATAGTCGAGGGCAATATGGATGCCATCATGTCGCATCAGGCCGGCGTCCAAAATGTAGTAGCTGTTTCAGGCACAGCGTTAACTCCGGATCAGCTGAAAATATTAAAACGATACACAGAAAATATTATTTTAGCGTTCGATTCCGATTCTGCTGGTTCTCAAGCAGTGTTTCGGGGAGTTACGTTAGCATGGGAGAATGACATGAATGTGAAGGTCATCGTGCTTACCGAAGGCAAGGATCCGGCCGAGATTATCCAGAAAGATCCGGCTCTCTGGAAGGAAGCGATACGTACTTCGATCGGTGTAGTGGATTTTTATATCGATGCGATATTCAAACGCGTTGATCTGAGCCGTGCGGACCACAAAAAGATCGCAGCGCAGAGGATAGTCGGCATTATCAATAAATTAAAAACGAAGATCGAACAGTCGCATTATGTGACCTTGCTCGCACAAAAACTGCAGATGCCGGAAAGCGTGCTCCAGACTATGGTGCAGGAGCCGCAGGCAGCAGCTGAGCCTATTGCGCAAGAAACGCCCTGGTCTGATTCGAAAAAAGGGTCTGCATTTTACTCGGAACAATTGCTTTCATTTATTTTGCAATACCCGGACCTTGGCCGGGCCATCGTTGATGAGGTTGAGCAGGAGTTCCTATCGGAGGACACGAGGGACCTTTACAAGAAAATCATACTTCAGTATACTAAGAACCAATTGTTGAACTTTCTTGAACTAAGCTCCGAGCTATCGCCAGATGAGTTGCGTCGCTGGAGCGAACTGGTTTTCCAAGGAGAGCGAAATTACGGAGCATTGCTCCCAGAACAGCGCGTACATGAACTCGAACGGTTGCGCGGTCTCGTCCTTCACGCCCATTATACGAATCAGCTTCAGGAATTAACTGAAGCGATCAAGCGTGCAGAGCAGGCCGGTGACCAGAGTAGCGTCGAAACGCTGATGCATGCCTATCATGCACTAAGCAAAAAAAGAGCGAGTAGATAGCACTCTATGCCAAAGAAAAAGAACCCTCTCAAAAAAAAGATCGTCGCAAAGAAGAAAGCCAAGGACGCGAAATCAAAGCGTTCATCGGCAAAAAAAATTCGCAATGCCGGGCCGCGGGTCCGCTCTGTTTTGGATAAGAATGCAGTTGACCGGTTGATCGAAAAAGGCAGATCTCGAAGCTTCGTAACTGAGAATGAACTGATACGGGTTTTCGTGGAAGTCGAGGATCATATTGATGAGTTCGAGGATTTCCTCGATGATCTGGACATCATGGGAGTACAAGTTGTGTCCATGGAGGGTGGTATTTTGGACATTGGCAAAGATGATCGTACGTCCAAGGTATTTAGCGAGGCAGGCATTGCCCGCGATAAGAAGCGCATGGACCTTTCTGATATATCGGCCGACTCTATTCAGATGTATCTGCGCGAGATCGGTAAGGTGCCGCTGTTGAACCAGGAGGAAGAAGTGATTTATGCGAAGTTGAAAGAAAAGGGAGACGCTGAGGCGCGAAAAAAACTCGTTGAGTCCAACTTGCGACTCGTGGTATCAATTGCAAAGAAATTTACCGGCCGATCTCTGACCTTGCTTGATCTAATTCAGGAAGGCAATATTGGCTTATTCCGCGCCGTTGATAAATTCGACTATCGCAAGGGGTATAAATTCTCAACCTATGCAACGTGGTGGATACGCCAGGCGATTACCCGGGCACTTGCAGACCAATCACGCACGATCCGCATTCCGGTCCACATGGTAGAAACGATCAATCGCTTCCAGCAAGTGCAGCGCAGGCTGATACAAGATCTTGGCCGTGAGCCCTTGCCTGAAGAAATCGCCGCAGAAATGGGCGAAGACCTTGACAAAATCAGGCATATCATTAAGATTTCACAGGAAACTGTTTCACTGGAGACTTCAGTCGGCGAAGATGATGAAGATTCAACGCTCGGAGATTTCATTGAAGATGAGCGGACCATTACGCCTGATCGCGTTGCGTCATTGCAGCTATTGAAGGATCATGTGTTCTCCATCATCAGAGATCTGACACCTCGCGAACAGAAAATTCTTGCCATGCGGTTCGGCCTTACTGATGGAGTCGCGCATACGCTTGAAGAAGTAGGACAGGAATTCGGCGTAACGCGCGAACGTATCCGACAGATCGAAGCGAAAGCATTGGAGCGTATACAGGTGCATCGAGACATGAAAAAGTTAAAGGACTACTAATCCGCCAGCCGGCGGATTCGTCGCGGGATAGAGCAGTGGCAGCTCGCCAGGCCCATAACCTGGAGGTCGGGGGTTCGAATCCCCCTCCCGCTACCAACCGATTCACTTCGAAGAAATTGGAAGTGAGCCGAATGGTACCTGGCGGGGTAGCTCAGTCGGTTAGAGCGTGGGACTCATAAGCCCGAGGTCGGCGGTTCGATTCCGCCCCCCGCTACCAAATCAGCCCTTAGGGTTGTTTTTTGTTAATATTGACAAAAACATAAAAAAGTGTTACTATTGAATGTTCAAAACTTGAACCTGTTATTTCACAAAACGCATCATAGTGCGTGGGGGGTATATCATGCGAGACGACGGAAAGATCTTTCGCCAGGATGGAAAGACGATCGTCCAGATCCAGGGGCATAGCAGCCTCGGTTCGCTGCCGGGCGTTCGCTGTCTGGATCCGGAGGCCGAGGAAGAAAAGCGCATCTACGAGAAGGTCTTCATCAAGAAGAAGGTCTACCTTCCCGGCGAGTATGACCAAGCAGTCAGCGAACAGCTGAAAGGCAAGGACATCGTCGTCCTGGGCATGAACGGCTACAGCGGCTTGTCCGACGAGCTGTGCGCGGCCTGGGGCGTCAAGCCCGGAGGATATGAGGCTGCGTGTGCGGCCATCCTTCGGTCAACGACCAAGCTGCTTCAGGCGAAGTTCCCGGGTGTCGACATTCGCTTCGCACACGGCGCCTCGGACTTGGGAGTCGATCGGGCGATCATCGAGGTTGCCAACGGTTTGAATCGACCTCAGCTCGGGCACAGTTGTCCGCACTTCATGTTCTACGTCGAAGACGATGACATCCCGGTCTACGTCGCCAAGGACCAGGCTGCGTATTCGCTCGCGTTCATTTCGTCGCTCGACATCCTGATCGCTGCCAACGGCAGGATCCAGTCGTTCGAGCACGATATCGACGCAGCCTTCAAGAAGTTGAAGCATGTCATTCCGGTGAATGTGCTGCGCAGCATCTCGACCAACGGTGGTCCGCCGGCAGTCGGTCCTGACGGCAAGATCAACGATGCGGTCGCCGCCTTCGAGCAGCACGTGCATCTTGTGTCCCAGCACTTCGGTTCGTTGAATTACAATTCGGCGAACATGTTCCCGAGCCTCGTCGAACACGTCAACGTGGTCGTCGAGCACATCGGGCGGCAAATCCTGTCGCCTGATCGTGCGTTCGCAGCATTCTGACCCTCTACGAATTCCTCGAACGGGATCGACGGTCATACCACAACCAAGGATAAAGGAGAAGTGCATGAGAATCGCGATGATCTCGTACAACATGTTCGTGATCCGCGAGGCGAACGGCTGGAAAACCAACGGCGACAATGCCGTTCTGCTGCTGCAGAACACGTCGGGCAAGACGTGGGGCCTGACTCAGTTCGGCCTCACGCCCCGCGAATGGTCGAATGAGGCCGGCGCCATCGTTGACCCGCTGTGGAAGCAGCTCGAAAGCGAGCTGCCGACGATCGAGAAGGTCGTCTTCTACGTCGGGAGCGACGGAGCAGAGCGGGTCATCGAGCTCGCCGCGGATCATGGCCTCACGCCTGACCGTGCCGTCTTCGTCTGCTGCAGCTGCAATGCTCGCACCAAGAGGGAGGTGATCAGTTCCCGCGGATTTTCCGGGTCGCCGATCCTCCACGCGGTCTGCGGCGGACACGACGAGATGCGTAACATCTACAACAACGTTCTCAACCACGGTAACCTCTCGAGCTGATCGAGGGGACGCCAACACGAGGAGCCCCGTGCCAGACTAATAATCTGCGCGGGGCTCTAAACATTTTTTTCAAGAAATTCTTTGAGCAGCTTTCGATGGCAATAGCCATCTTTTTTGCAATGGCAGAGTAAGGTCAGGGTATTGTAGCAACTTTCCTCATAGAGACTTTCGAGCAACGGTTGCAGTTTCTTGTTCTCTAATTGCTTTAGATATTCTTCTTTGAACAATTCCCAGCTGTATTTGGTTCCTTTCCAATTCGCCATGAGTTCAAGCGGGCTTCCGAGCTCGCGAAACCATGCATCCACCTTTGCTTCGCGGGAGGCATCCGGCCAATAGTAACTTACCAGGATGCGCTTGCCATCGCGCTCGTTGATCGCCTCAGATAACGATTTTATTTGCAGCATGCCCAGAGTGTAGCATGGAGATACTGTTGGTACAACATTTCGACTTGTGATAGTATAATCGTTATGAAAAAGTATTTGCGATCTCGGAACGTCTGGCTGCAGGTAAGCTTGGTCGCTCTTGCATTGGTTATCGTCTACAGCATCATCGGCCTCTACGGCGCACAACCGAAAACAAAAACGCCTGCCGGCATGCCGGTTTCAGCGACGATTTATCCGGTCTATGATCTGGTCCGCCGTGTCGGCGGCGAAAAAGTGAATGTGCAATTACTGCTGCCTGAGGGCGATGGCCCGGATGTCTTGACGAGTCTGTATAATGGCGTTGACCTGAGCAAGAGCCGTGCACTTTTCGCCGTTGGTTTGAATTATGATACCGCAGGTCTTCCGCCAGACCAGACGTCAAAGCTCACGACCTTGGATAAGGATATCAACGTATTACTGGAACAAGGCTCGGTAGGCAGTCCGTATTACTGGTTATCAGTCCGTAACGCTGAACAGATGACAAAGACCATTGCAGACAAGCTCGCTGAACTTGATCCTGGCTCGAAGGACTATTACATGAAACAGCGCGATATTGTTATTGAACAGCTCTCCGCGATCGATACAGAAATAGCATCCCTGCTCGCCAAAGTTCCAAGAAAGTCTCTGGTTATCTATGGCTATGATTGGGGCTACTTCGCGCAGGATTATGGTTTAGATATTGCAGCCTATGAACCCGCAGGCGATATCAGCGAAGCGCGGGTCGAGGAATTGAGAAAGACAATGAGCGATAATGGCTTGATCGCTATTTTCTCTGACATCAGATTATCGCCGACTGCGTTCTTGCCGGCAATGAGCAAGAAGTATTTTTCAGTGTATAACCTCGATGTGTACGGCGGGGTTGAGGATAGGAAAAGCTATGACCTTACCATGGCGTATAATGCGAAAACCATATACCAGGGCCTGACCGGCGCACCCTAGGAGTTTTTTGAAATGCTGAGGTTGTAAGCGACGATGCTCAAGACCGCACAAAGCAACCCGCAGTAGTATATGAAAATAGAAGCGACGAGTATCGATAGCGAATGGGCTGACATGAAGAGCAATAGCGTAGCGATGAAGTAGAACGCTGTTTTTGTTTTGCCGAACATGTTCGCGTCGATGCGCGGCTCCTTGCCGTATCTGAATACCCAGACTGCAGACGTTGATGCAGCGCCGAGCACCGTCACGATCTCGACAATAATGATGGCAATAAATAAATTTGCCGGCAGCATACTGAATCCGAGGAGAATAAACGTTGTGATGAAAAAAAGTTTGTCGGCGATGGGATCAAGGGCAGCGCCTAAGGCCGTTTGTTGGTTTCTCAGTCTTGCCATTGACCCGTCGAGCACATCGAGGGCTGAAGCAAGTATGAAAAGCAAGACTGCCAAAATCCACATTGCATAAATAATTGCCAATGCGATCGGAAAGAGCAGCAGGATGCGAATGAGCGCGAGATGATTTGGACGCAATGCCATGGGCATCATGTCGACGATCGGTTTTAATGAAGAATCAAGATTGCGCATAGTATTATGGGGTTATAAATGGTTGTTTACGAGGAATGATCTCGATATCCAGCGAAGGCTGTTCCAGCAGCGGTTCGCCGTCTATTTGCGGGCGCGACCGTCCTATGTCACGCAACGAAAAACGCGATCCGGGGATCAAGACGAAATGTTTTGGCTTCCCGCGCCTGAGGTAGAAATCAATGAGCAGGCCGAACATTGAAAAAAATGTTTTATTTTTGGTAACTGCCAGCTCAAAGATGCCGTCACGAAAATCGGCCACCCGCGCAGAATGTATGCCGAATAGATTCGACGTGTTCACGATGAATAAACTGTGCCCGATCTCAGAGTAGGACCGGTCATCGACCGTAAAGATGAAGGTATGCTGAGGCAGTTTCATTTCGCGTATAAATGACCAGAAGTAACCCGCAAAGCCGATTATTTTTTTCAATTGGTGGTCGGTACTGGCAATACGATGGCTGAAGTAACCAAGCGCGAATGCACCGATGAAATATTCTCCGGTAGAAAGTTTTCCGACATCGATCGTCGTGGTTTTGCCACGACGTATGCTTTGCACAGCCTCGGATACGAGGAAAGGCAGGCCTAGGCTTTTCGCGAGCAGATTGGCAGAACCGCGGGGGATCAATGCAATAGGAATATCCAGTTTTGATTCCTGGAGCAGCTGTACCACCGTGCGAAGAGTGCCGTCGCCGCCGATAACGATAATGCAATGATGATCCCTGAGATGCTCTGATGTCACTGTTGTTTCGCGAATATTCACGCTGTCGACCGCATATTCTTCATGCGGCAGCATGCGTATGAGCTTTCGGTACGCATGTTCTACGCGGTGCCTGCCTGAACTCGGGTTATAGACGATACAGAGCTTCTGCATGTTACCACCACACCTTTTTAATTTTCAGTATATACGCAGCAATATTCGTCAACGGATGGGCGATCAAGGTCATGACGCAGGCAACTATGATGATCCGCGTCGGCCAGGGAACGATCAAAGATGTGGTGGCGATATAGCCTATGATAAAATCAAGCTGATCGAATACAGGCCACGGGCTGCCAGAAGGAATTTTAAAGCGGCGTTTAGCAAAACTTTTGAGCAAGTCTCCGCCGAGAGCGCCTGCTCCGCCAATGAATCCGAACATGAGCGGATCGATATGCGCGAAGTCTATGAATGAATTCACCTGAATGACACGGAATATCCAGAGGAAATATTGAATGACGCCGACGAACATGGCAGTGAGGACTCCTATTACCACACCGCGATAGGTCTTATGATCACCGAAAACACGCGCGCCCCAAAGTTTTTGTTCTCCGTCAACAGGTATCGCGAGATAGGGCAAAAAATTCAGGCGCGCTGCAATGACCGGCGCCATATTTGCGCCATATGCCGGCAGCAATGCGTATAATGTGATCCCGACAAGCTCAATGAGTTCTATCATAGGCGTTCATGCGATGACAGCAGTTGTTCCAGTGCTTGCAGCGTTTTTTCTGCAGTTTTCTTCCAGGAAAACAATTCTACCCGCGCAGTTCCCCGTTCTATCAGCTTCTCCCGCATTTCGCTATTGTACAGGATGTCTTTGAGCGCATCGCGCACCTTGCCGGGCTTGCCTCGAGGCACGATATAGGTCGCATCGCCTCCAACTTCTGGCAGAGCAGCCTGGTTACTGGTAATGACCGGGGTTCTGGCTGACATAGCTTCAAGCAATGGGATCCCGAAACCTTCGTACGCCGAAAGAAGAATGAAAGCCTTAGCTTCTGCAAGGAGCGTATGCTTCTCAGGTTCGCTTACCCAGCCGACAATTTTTATATCATTTTTATAATGAGAAGCATTGATGACTTTTTCAATCTCTTCCCATCCATGCCCCTTGACTCCTACCAGCACAAGCTCGAAATCGCGGCCCCATGATTCATCCTTAATCATATTGAATGCATCGACGATCACGGCGACGTTTTTTTTGCGTTCCAATCTTCCGACATAGAGTATAAAAGGATTTTTGAGGCCATACTTGGTCATCACCACCTGCGCATTTGCTTTTGTCTCATGAGAAAAGCCCAGCGGCGTTACTATGATCTTCTTTGGATCAATCCCATAGTATTTCGTGATCTCTTTTTTTGAGAATTCAGAAACGGTCAGTATGCGCGGAAGTTTTTTTGCAATTTTTGCTGCAAAGTCCAGATACATCCGGCTCTTTCTGCTGTAACTTTCCGGATAGGGAAGATAGGCAACATCGTGTATCGTCGTGATGGTCTTGGCTGGATGAATGATCGGGATAATTTGCGCAGGTATAAAGAGAAGATCCGGAGGATTCACCAGCATCTCAAATGAAAGTCGAAATTGCGTCCAGAGATATTTGAAAGGCCATTTGAGAATTCGATATTCAAATGCTGGACCGAGGTTAGCGAGGCCTGGCTCAGGCGCGGAGTTAAAATATAAACGGTAGGTATGCTTCGCCGGAAGTGAAGCGAGTTCTCGTATCAGATAGTAGGAGTACCACTCGACGCCTGTTTTGTTAGCTTTATTTGCGCGGGTCGCGTCAATGCCAATTATCATGGGTATAGTATACGAGATTATTGTATTAGTTGCGAGGTTATCTGGCGGTGAGTAGCCTTTAAGTAGATATTGACAAAAAGCTAATATTATGGTATTATACTAATATTAGCATAAAGTTCCTTTAAATAAGTCTAGTCTTGCAACTAGCTGGCATCAAAGCCTTTCTCCAACCTGTCATGGGTCGCGGAAAGGTCATGCGCCCCATACAAACTTTGGGCGCTCGCCAGAGCCGATGCGCATCTTTCTAGATACGACCGGCTCTCCGATTTTCGCTCCGCGAAACATCGGAGCTGCTTGCAATACTAGACATCCTAGTCAAAACTTCCAGCGCCTAGGGCGCTTCAAGGGGACTCCCATGGGACAGGAACTTTTCATGTTCAGTTACGGAACCGCAGCGATCATCGTCGGGTGCATTCTCGGTATGGCGCTCGTCGCTTCGCCGAAGAAGCCCGTGCCGAACAAAGCGATCGTATTCACTGCCGCTGCATGCGCCGGAGCTGTGATCCAGGCGATCTTGCTCCATCGGTGGCAACACTCATCGTCCAGCTTCTTCATCAACCATGATCTCACACGCGGCGGTGAGTACCTCTACTACGCCTGGTTCGCGCACCTCACCCTCATCGTGGCCACATTCGTGGTCTCGTTGCTGGTGACGTACATCGGCGCGTACATGTCGATGATCTCGTCGTACAGCAAACAGTCGGACGCCCATCGTCGTCCCAACACTTTCCTCTAAGGAGAATGTCATGCGATTCAACCGAATCATCATGACCTTCCTGTTCGGAGGGAGCAGGGAGTCTCGGCCTTTCGACAATCCCAACAAGCGCCTCTACGATGAGGTCGCGATCGCGACGGAACGCAGCGCCGAGCTGCAACTCTTGCTCGGAACCGGGCGCTTTGGTTTCACCTTCGGCCGTGATCGTAGGGAAATCGAGAACGGCATGCGGCCGATCGTGAGAGGTGGCAATGCAAACTAGGAAATGCCCTTCGGGGTACGGCGGGCTTCAGTGGTTCTCACTGGATGACCCGCCTTTTTGTTTCTCTAATTTTTGACATAGAGATACAGCTTCCCTTGTTGAACCTCTGGCTTCCAGGTAGGAAATGGATATCGATTCACGACAACTCGAGAGCCTGGTTTCAATTCCTTTTGTAATTTTTCTTCTAGACGCTTCATGATATACGGAATGCCAAAGATCGTAATGACAGTGTATTTAGAAAAATCATGATTCCAGGTAGAGCCTCTCATGATATGAATTTTTGAACGAAGTTTTTTTGGTATTCGCATCTTGCTCCAAATAACAAGAAAAGGGTTAATTTCAATTCCATACGCTTCAGCTCCGGTCTCAGCTAATGCATAGACCAGTCTGCCGTCGCCAGAACCAATGTCGATAGCTTGTTCGCCTGGTTTGACGGCAGCGAGGTTGATAATCCCCGCTAAGCCGCTTTGTTTGGTTGGAGCGAAAGGGGCGCCAGTAAAAAACGTTGGTAAAAAAGTAAAAATAAAAGCACTCATCAAGACGATCAAAACAAGGTCGAGTATCATTTCCATGTGCCTAGTATAAGGCATTTCAGTGAATTCGCAACCAGGTTCACTTTTTTTGATGCTCAGGTATACTGCATGCATGACAAAACAAGAGAAAGCCCGTGAGGTCTTGCGGCGACTAAAGCAGGAATACAAGAAACCCGGTCCTTTTGTCGAATGGAAAACGCCTTTAGAATTGGTCGTGGGCACGGTGTTGTCTGCACAATGCACTGATGCGCGGGTGAATATGGTGACGAGGACATTATTTAAAAAATACAGAACCGCGAGTCAGTATGCACACGCTAATATCCGCGCGCTGGAAAAAGAAATATATTCAACAGGTTTTTATAAGAGTAAAGCCCGCTATCTGAAAGGAATAGGGCTGTTGCTGAAAAACGAATTCGCAGGAAAGATTCCCCGGAAGAAAGAAGACCTGTTGCGGCTGCCCGGCGTTTCGCATAAGAGTGCGAACCTCATCATGTCGAAATTGTATAACGAACATGTGGGAGTAGCCGTTGACACGCATGTGAAGCGCGTGGCGCCGCGCCTGGGCCTGACCAAACGCCATTCGCCAGAGCATATTGCAGCTGACCTTGAGCAATTGCTTGATCCGAAAGATTTTCTCAGCATGAACGAATATCTTATCACGCATGGGCGCGCGATCTGCAAACCACAGAATCCGCTGTGCGGAAGCTGTGTGCTGGCAGACATATGCCCCTCGGCAAAAAAATTTCTCCGCCATTGAAACATCTTGTCTGTTCTGTTGTACTATGATATAGGGTAGCTATGATTGAGCTTACTGATGAAGAAATCGCAGCCCGCGTACAGCGCGGCGATATTGAATCATTTGCTATGTTGGTTGATCGGTATCGAGACAAGATTCAGCGTTATGCACGGCGGTTTTTATTTTCCGGAGAAGATGTCGATGATGTGGTCCAGGAATCATTCATAAAGGCCTACGTGAACATACAAAGTTTCGATACGGATCGTAAATTTTCTCCGTGGATGTATCGCATAGCCCACAATGAGTTCATCAATACGATCAAGAAACGCGGTCGGGAAAAGACATCGTATATAGATCTGGACACATTGATCCCTCAGCTGGCAGCTCCTGAAACAACGGATAGCGATATTCATAAAGAAGAACTGCGGCGCGAACTTGATACGTCGCTCGAAAAATTACCCTCGAAATATCGAGAGCCATTAGTGTTGTATTATTTTGAAGATATGAATTACAAAGAGATCGCAGATATTTTGCATTTGCCGGTTGCGACCGTCGGGGTTCGGTTGCGTCGGGGAAAAATAGCTTTGCAGTCATTGGTCCGCGGAAAGGAGGAACATGGAACACAATAATGTACATAAACAATCCAGCGTAGATATACTGGAGAAGATCAAGAAAGGGAGCATCAAGATGCGCCCGAAGTGGCATTTTGCATTGAATGCAGGACTGCTCATTACCGGCACGCTCATCGTCTGCATGACCTTGGTGTATCTGGGCAGCTTTATCTATTACAGCCTGCACAGGACTGGCGTCATGTTCGCACCGGAATTTGGATTGCAGGGCTGGTATGTATTCCTTATTTCATTGCCGTGGTTATTGATCGCTTTGTCGCTATGTTTCATAGTCATTCTTGAATTGCTCGTGCGGCATTATGCATTCGCATATCGACTCCCGCTCCTGTACAGCCTCTTGAGCATCGTCGTTGTTATTTTTGTCGGCGGCGTCATCGTGAATCAAACGCCGTTGCATCAGCGCCTGATGCGATCCGCTGACGATGAGAATTTGCCTTTCGCTGGCCGCATGTATCGCGCCTACGGGCGGCCTCGGTTGCCTCAGGTGCATGCAGGCATCGTCACCGGATTGAATGATGATGGTTGTGACATGGAAGATCTGCGAGGCGATACGCTCTCAGTATTTATAACTCCTCAGACTCGCATGCCGGTCGGCATGCCGCTGCTCATCGGCGATCACATCGTAGTGATCGGGCAGCGCTTCAATGATACGATACGCGCGTTCGGAATTCGCAAAGTATTGGACTGGAACGAGTAATGAAATATTCGCGAATGCCCCTCTGTAGTAGTTAGGGCAAAGGGTCGAAGAGGCATAGGGCCGACTGAGAGATGTACGCTTTTCTTTGACCCTTTAGTTCGGCCCTCTCGTGTGGGCGATAGTGCAACACGCTCTCAATGTTCGTTGTCGTTCTTAACACGGTTCTAATACGTAAAAGCGATCAGTATGAAAAGAAACATGTTAGTGTATGCGTTCTTGCCTGCAGTTCTCGGCTTGGGCATCGTTTCAGTGAAAGCGGTTTCTGCCCATGGATTTATGGGAGGATGGGGCGCAGTCTCGCCTGACGAACTAGCGACGAAGCATCAAACGATGTTCCAGGAACAAGCAGACATCTTGGGCATCAGCGTCGATGATGTGAAGAACGCATGGGCTGATGGAAAAACATTGATGGAGCTTGCTCAGGAGAAGGGCATCACGCAGGAGCAGCTGCAAACTAAGATGCAAGAGCTGCGGAACAGCCAGATGAAATCCCAGCTGCAAACCTTAGTCGATAAGGGCATCATTACGCAGGCTCAGGCTGATAAGCGACTTGCCACAATGCAAAATAAATTGAGCCAGGGAGGCCATCGTATGGGTCGAGGTTTCCGGGGCATGGGAATGTGGTAAGCAGATCTTTCCATCGGTAACGTCAATGTATATATAGCACCAGTACATCTCTGCCTGTCGAGTAGTTCGGGCAGAGATGTACTATTTGTAAGAACGGAGTAGTATAAAGTCGATATGTTAAAAAGAATATTCGTTATCATAGGCAAGCATAAAGTCGCAAGTGTCATCATTGTTATTATGTTGGTTGGCGGCGGATATATGGCATACGCGAAGATGCATAGTTCGGTCGCGCCGACTCGGTATGTATTGGGCACTGTCGAGAAAGGCTCGGTCATCGTTTCAGTGACAGGCACTGGGCAGGTCTCAGCATCGAATCAGATCGATCTGAAGCCGAAAGCCTCGGGGGATATATCAGATATTCCGGTCAAAAATGGCCAGGAAGTCACCGCAGGAACAGTCATCGCCTATATCAATGCCCGCGATGCGCAGAAAGCGGTCCGCGATGCGGAAGTGAGTCTTGCGTCTGCAAAGCTTTCGCTTGCAAAGATCAAACAGCCCGCTGATCAGCTTTCTATTTTACAAGCTCAAAATACATTAGATCGTAATCAGGAGTCCAAGCAAAAAGCACAGGACGATATCGCGAAAACATACGAGGATAGTTATACTGATATATCGAATGCTTTTTTAAGTTTCCCTGACGTCATGACCAGTTTGCACGATACTATGTATAACTCAACGCAGGGCTTAGGCGTCGGGCAATCGAATCTAGATTTTTATACTGACAGCGTATCCAGCTATAACTCGCTCGCGTATCAGAATAGGACCGATGCGACTGCGGCATATGAAAAGGCACGAGCTGCATTCGATGCGAATTTTTCTGATTTCAAGGCGACCAGCCGTTTTGCTGACACCGCTCAGATCGATGCATTGTTGAAAGAAACGTATAGCACCGCTCAGGATATATCAGAAGCGCTCAAGAATATGAGCAACGTTATACAGTTTTATAAAGATAAAATGACCGAACAAGGAAAGACACCGACATCGGTGGCAACAACTCATTTAGCAACTCTGACGTCAAATGCAACGACCGTGAATTCCCGCCTCTCAAGTCTTTTGGGAGATGTGAATACTATCCAGTCCGATCGGACCACTGTATCTGATGCAGACAGGTCTATAGCCGAGAACACCGCTTCGCTGGCAAAACTGAAAGCAGGTGCAGACGTCTTAGATATCCAGTCGTCTGAAATCTCTGTTCAGCAGCGTGAAAATGCATTACGTGATGCTGAAGAAAAACTTGCTGACTATACACTGAAAGCGCCATTCGACGGCACGATAGCCGCGCTTCCGGTGAAAAAAACTGATACCGTGTCGAGCAGTACCACGATCGCAACCCTTATCACGAAACAAAAGATCGCCAGCATTTCGATGAATGAGGTTGATGCCACCAAAATAAAAGTCGGCCAGAAGGCGACGCTCACATTCGACGCAGTGGATGGATTAAGCATTACTGGTGAAGTTGCTTCAGTAGACACGCTGGGTACCGTTTCACAGGGCGTCGTGTCTTATTCAGCGAATATTGTTTTTGATACGCAGGATGATCGCATCAAACCAGGCATGAGCACCAGCGCAGCTGTCATTATTGATTCGAAACAAGATGTGCTCTTGGTTCCAAATACAGCGATCACGACACAGGGGACCTCGTCCTATGTTGAGGTCCTAGGGCCTGAAGTGCAGGACATGAGCGCAGCCGGGGTTGTTTCGCAGACCCCACCTTCGCAGAAGCAGATCCAAACCGGCCTCGTCGATGATGTGAATACTGAAATTACTTCAGGCTTGCAGGAAGGTGATAAGATCATCGTACGAACTATCACTGCATCCAAGACCACGCAGTCAGCAACGCAGGCTCCAAGCTTATTCGGTGCAGCAGGCGGCCGAGCAGGAGGCGGAGGAGGCGGAAATTTCCGGGTAGGTCGTTAATATGATCGCAGTTACCAATGTTCGAAAAACGTATCACATGGGAGACACATCGTTCGAAGCTTTGAAGGGTGTTACGTTTACTATTGCCGATGGCGAATTTGTTGCCATCATGGGCCCGTCGGGTTCGGGAAAATCAACGCTCATGCATATCCTGGGCGCGCTAGACACGCCAACAGACGGAACCTATTTGCTTGACGGAAAGAATGTTTCAACGCTATCTGATGATCAGCTTGCGGACATCAGAAAGGACAAGATCGGTTTCGTGTTCCAGGCTTTTAATTTGCTGCCGCGGGCAACAGTGATTCGAAATGTCATGCTCCCGCTCATGTATGCCGGAGTGCCCCGCGATGAGCGAAGAAAGCGCGCTGAGAAAGCATTGATCGCAGCAGGGCTCGATGAGGGCCATTTCCAGCATTTATCAAACCAATTATCAGGCGGGCAGATCCAGCGCGTGGCTATTGCACGAGCTCTGGTGAATAATCCGGCACTGATACTTGCGGATGAGCCGACAGGAAACCTGGATTCCAAAACAGGCCAGATCGTTCTAGAAACATTTCAGCAGCTGCACCGCGAGCAGAAGAATACCATCGTTCTCATCACGCATGAACCAGATGTCGCAGCATATAGCGACCGGATCATTATTATCAAAGACGGTTTGATCGTGAGCGATCAGCCGGTCAGGCATTAACATTTTGGTATGCATGTCATAGATACATTCGAAGAAACGTATATCTCTTTCTCAGCGAATAAAGTCAGAACGGCTCTGACTATGCTCGGCATTGTCATAGGGATCAGCTCCGTTATTTCTATGATCGCCATAGGCCAGGGGGCACAAACATCGATCCAGACAAATATACAATCCATCGGTTCAAATCTGATCATAGTCATGCCAGGGGCGCAGCGCGGGCCTGGCTTCCAAGTCAGTGCCGGGCGCGGATCAGCGCGTTCTTTGACGCAAGAGGACGCAGATGCCATACCTGGGTCTGTCAGCAATGTGCAGGCGGTTGCGCCGGAGCTTTCGGGCAGATATCAGATAACGGCAAAAGGAAAGAATACGAATACTTCGGTTGTAGGAACAGTTGCGGCCTATCCGTCTGTCAGAAATGTCCAGATAGATCAAGGCTCGTTCATTACCGATCAGCATATTCGTTCCCTTGCTAAGGTTGCTGTCCTCGGGCCTTCGGCGCGAGATGATCTCTTTGGTGAGGGGGCGAATGCTATCGGGCAGGCCATTCGTATCAAAAGCGTCGAATTTAAGGTCATCGGCATTACGAAGCTGAAAGGCGGAGGAGGCTTCGGAAGCCAGGACGACATGATCTTCGTACCATTGAGCAGCGCGCAGCGTTTTCTCGCAGGTGATACGTATGTATCGACGATCAGCGTGCAAGCTTCAAATGCTGCCGCGATGGCCGATGTGCAGCAAGGAATTTCTGATCTCTTGATGACGCGGCACCATATCAGCGATCCAACCGCAGTTGATTTCAACATTTTAAATCAAGCTGATATTGTGCAGACTGCTTCGAGTATCGCTCAGACGTTCACGATCTTGCTTGCTGCGGTAGCCGGCATATCGCTCCTGGTGGGCGGCATCGGGATCATGAATATGATGCTGACGACCGTTACTGAGCGAACGAAAGAGATCGGCTTGCGTAAGTCTATTGGCGCGAAGCAGCACGACATCAATATTCAATTTCTTATTGAAGCAGTGATGCTGACCTTCATTGGCGGCTGCATCGGGGTCTTGTTGGGCTGGGCTGTTTCTTTCGGGATAAACTATTTCGGATTCATCCAGACCACCGTTTCTCTGCTCTCAGTTATTTTGGCATTCGGCGTATCTGCAGCGATCGGGATCATCTTCGGTTATTATCCGGCACGAAGGGCCGGCAGGCTGAATCCGATCGAAGCGTTGCGCTATGAATAATTTAATTACTAACTAACTTATCACAATATGAAAAAGCAATTACCAATGCTCATCGTCGCTGCAATAGTTATTGCAGGCGCATCATTTTACGGCGGCATGATGTACGGGAAGTCATCGGCACGACCAGCGAATGGCGGCAACTTCCAGCGAAATGGACAATTCGCAGCTAACGGCAATGGTCAGGGCGGATTCCGTCGAGGTGCAGGAGGCCCGGGCGGTATGGGAGGCTTTACTGCAGGAGAGATACTTTCTAAAGATGATAAAAGTATCACCGTCAAACTCAGAGATGGCGGATCGAAAATAGTGTTTTATTCGGATTCGACCATGGTTGGTAAAATGGTAGACGGCACTGCGGCAGACCTCGAAGTCGGTAAAGAGGTCATGATAGCAGGTTCCGCAAACTCAGATGGCAGCATCAATGCTCAGTCGATACAGCTTCGGCCATTGCCTCCAATGCCAACGGCAACAACAACTCCTGCAAATTAGCAGACAAAAGTAACATACATGCTGAAAGGATCTCAATTGTTAGCATTTACACTACTGCCATTTATTCTGGCTGGCTGTACATCGGCATCGTCATCGAACGGGCCGAAGACATTCACTATGGCTGATGTGGCAAAACATAATTCTGAATCAAGTTGCTACTCAGCTATCAATGGCGAGGTCTATGATCTTACCGACTGGATCGATAAACATCCGGGCGGTCCGCAGCGCATCTTAAGCATTTGCGGGAAAGATGGTTCATCAGCATTCAATCAGCAGCACGGCAATCAGCCGCGGCCAGCAAATGAGCTTGCCAATTTCAAGATAGGCAGCCTGTCTCAATAAGACTGAAATCGTTAGTCAAAAAAGAGGGGATTTTCTGAGTGCAGATAGCGCTCAGTGCGGTTGATGATCTTGCGCATGATAGATACGGCATTGACCGGATGTTCGCCTGCAGCAGTTTCATCGGACAAGAGCACCGCATCAGCTCCATCAAACACTGCATTCGCAATGTCTGAAACCTCTGCACGCGTTGGCTTCGGTGATCTGATCATCGAAGTCAGCATTTGAGTAGCGATGATGACGGGTTTATTGTGCCAATGCGCGTGGCGAACGAGATTTTTTTGAATGATAGGTATTTCTTCCACGGGGATCTCTATACCCAGGTCGCCGCGAGCGATCATGATACCGTCCGAAGCCTGGATGATCTCATCGATCTTCTTCAAAGCCTGGCCTCGTTCGATCTTCGCTATGATCTTGGTGCCTTTCGATGCCTTGATGGTGTGCCGCAGCTTCAAGACATCATCTGCAGATTGTACGAACGAGAGCGCGATGGTATCGACACCCTGTCGCACGGCAAACAATGCATCCTTGATATCCTTTTTCGTTAATCCGCTTCTCCGGAGCTCAGTATCAGGCACATTAATAGCTTTATGCGAGAATAGCACGCCTCCGCGTAGCACACGTGCAGTAATGATCGTATGCTTCACTGACGTTACCACGAGCTCGAGGTCGCCATTTGCTAAATGCAATGGTTCGCCTTTTTTTATATCGATATGCAAAAATGGATCATCAATAGGAATGCAGTTCTTATTTGATCGCTTGATACGATTTTCATCACAAAAAGTATAGGTACTGCCTTCGTGCAGCAAAATACCGTCAGCGGGAAGCGAGCCGACGCGGATCCGGGGACCCTGCAGGTCTTGCATGATGCGAATAGGTTCGCCATGTGGCGTGCGCATGCGCTTCAATCGCTTGGCGCGAGCTTTATATTCAGCATAGGTGCAATGAGAAAAATTCATGCGGGCAATATCCATACCCGCAGCGACCAGCTCTTTCAAAATTGCTGGTTTTTCTGATTGTGGCCCAATAGTTGCTATGATCTTGGTTCGCATAACAGCAAATAGTATACGCCTCTTGATGGAAAAAACAAGAGAAAAAAGAGAAAGCACCCCGGTGAAGGAGTGCTTTCGCGTCATGTTGAGGGTATTACTGCTTTTTCGGAAGCGGAAGGTCGATATGGGCGAAGTACACCATCGACCACCGATTCGGCAATGCGCCGGTGACACCGTCATGCTCGTCGGTAATGACATGTTCGAGGGCTGCAAGCCTGCCCCTGGTCAGTCGCGACGCCTTGTCGCTCGGGAAGATCAGCGAGTGATCCGGTTGCGCACGATACAGTTCGCGTGACGCTCCAAAGCGAAGGCCTGGGTGGCTTTCGTCCACGTGAATGGTCATGAATGCACGATCGGTATGGGCTTTTCCGATCACACCCCCGACGGCACGAGGCTTGTCATAGTAGAGCAGCCTCAGAACATGCAGCTCTTCAGCTGCAGGCTGTGAAAGCCGTTCGCGCATAGAGAACCCCGGCAAGATGCTGTCGAGTGCTGCTGCGAATAGCTTCATGGTGCTGTCGCAGTCCCGGAAGAGCAGCCCGCATTTGGCTAGGAAGCGCTCGTGACTGCGCAGGTCAACGCCACGATTGTGGAGCGCGGCTTGCAGAGCTGGCCGATAGTGGAAGAAGGCCTTGTAGTCGTGCGTGCCTCCATCACGCCGCACATAGCCATCGTCCGGCTCGCCGTCATCGCCGGGCCGCTGAAAGTTGAAGGTCCACTGCAGCTTGTATTCTTCAGGTTCGGCGAGAAACGCCAGAAAAAGCGGGATAGTTGCTGCTACCTCCGAACGTACGGGAAGGTGGATATGCGCTTTGCCGCTTCGTAAAAGCTCCTCGGCAGCTTTGTGATACCGGACACTGCTCAATCTTCGTTTCGTCATTGTCATGCGATCCCTCCTGTGATCCTCAAAACAAAACGTTTTTTCAATTAAAAAAGATCGTATCTTCTTCACCCTATAGAAAAAGATTTAAAGGCGCAAGGGAAAACTATTGCAGGTTTTTTTTGAGAAAAGCTACGGTTTTTGCCCATGCATCCTTGGTCTCATTCGGCGCATAGTTTTGTCCCGAGGGGTTTGCAAATGCATGACCTAATCCTGGATAGATTGCTACTTCATGGTCGATACCGTCTTTCGTTAAACTGGCATCAAAGGCATGAATAGTATCGACGGGGATAGCCTGATCTTTATCGCCAAAAATTCCAAGCACGGGCCAATTGATAGCCTGTAATTTGTCAGCATCAGTGACTAGCGGCGTGCCGTAGTAGAGGATGGTGCCATCAAGTTGTTCACCGGAGAGCGCTAATGCGAGTGATTGTCCGCCTCCAAAGCACCAGCCCATCGAGGCTATGCGATTTGCACCTTTCTCCCGCATGAAGTTCACCGCAGCAAGCATGTTTTTTTTCTTTTCATCTGCGTTGACGCTTTGCACTTGTTTCATTGCCTGATCGGGAGTCGTCGCGACAACGCCATTGTAAAGATCAACCGCCAATACCTGATATCCTTCTGCTGCAAGTTGTCGTGCCATGGTTTTTATATTGTCATTGAGCCCCCACCATTCGTGTATCATGACCACTCCGGGATACTTTCCTTCTGCTTGCGGATGAGCATAGTAACCATGTACTGAATTATAGTATGTCACATCTTCAGTGGTGACCGGCATCGAAGGCTGCGTATCGAGCATGGCTGAATTCGTATTTGTTGAAGTCATAGTAGTATTAGTTGGTTGCATTCGAATAAACGCGAATGCCGTTGCCACAATAATGGCTGCAATTAGAACAATATATATTTTTTTCATGATCGTGTTTATTAAAGCAGCATGCCAAGCAAGTCTTCAATGATCTGCTTATCAGCACTCTCCATTGTGCCTGCCGAAAGAAATTGATTATCGAGGCTGCTCAAAAGTTTAATCATTTGGATCGGATTTGGATTGCCGTGGAGCGTATAGACGCTCTGAGCAAGCTCGACTGCAGACATTGCCTGCTCTTCAATTGATGGCTCCTTATGATGAGCATGTTTTTTTGTCTCAGCATGCTCAGTTTCATGAGCCGCAGGCTGTTCGTCCAGTATGGTGTCAATAAAAATATCCAGCATAGGGAATTATTTAATGAATACGGTGGCAAGAATTCCTAAGGTGACAAGCACGGCGCCCGAGACATTGCCGACGGTTGGTTTTTCTCCGAGAAACATAAAAGCAAGGATAACAGTTAATGCAATACTGAGCTTGTCGATCGGCGCAACTCGTGAAGCCTCGCCCAGCTGGAGCGCTTTATAATAGAACATCCATGAAAGCCCGGTTGCGAATGCAGAAAGAATAATGAAGGTATATGAGTAGCGGGATATTTTGAATACTTCTGATGCATTGCCTTGCGCCCAGACTATCATCCAGGCGAAAACAACGATGATCAAAGTTCGTATTGCAACTGCCAAATTGCTATCAACACCTTTGATGCCGATCTTGCCAAAAATGGCAACTAATGAAGCAAAAAACGCTGAGAGTATAGCGTAAAAGACCATTTGCATTTTTTTAGTATAGCAAAGACTGAGTTTGAAATCTATTCGATCGATATCTATTCAAAGCGCAGTACATTCAAAAAAATGGGCTTTTTTAACCCATTGACGATTTTATCTATTGTTAGCCAAAATTTTTTTATGCTTTTTTGCTAAAGTTAGCTTTATTTTTTTAGTTGTTAACCTTGACAAAATTGATGATTTAGTCTATGATATATAGTTTGCAGAGTGTGCCATATCGGTACATTTGCGCAAGCACTTTGACAATTCGATAAGGAGAAATAACAGAAAAAACAAAAAAATCTGAAGTTTGAACGAAACTGTTTTCCTACATCGGAAGGAGATACTGATGTGTCAAACGTAGAGAGTGTTTTCGATCTCGTAGTAGCGCTTGTCATAGACTTCGACGTCGGCCATAATGGGCCGTTCGCGATCTGCCGAGTAGTCAACATCGAAGATTTTCCCAATGCACTACCGGTCGATACTTCGGTCACGTTTCATCTTCGCTATTGGAAGAATGATGCGCCATTGACTGGAGGATCGCACGTTTTGCTGGGCAACTTGTCCAGCAAGCGTAAGGGATGGCGAGCTTTCGATGCTCGCATGTTCCGGCCTTCGAGTCCTCAACAAGCAACCAGCAACGAGCAGCAAATCAAAAGGGAGAACTGACATGCCGACCAGTCAGCCGCAAGGCGGTAGCACGATCGACATCCTCGACCAGTTGGAGCGCGACACCAGTTCCTCGCTCTCGAAGATCCAGCAGCGCACCGAAGGACCGACCATGGACCAGAAGCTCGAAGAGCTCCAGGCCGAGATGGATCGGGCTGTTCAGATCAAGGACGACAAGGAGCGCGACATCCGGGTGCGCGTGTTGACCACGACGCTCGAGAAGTTGCGTGAAGACGCGGCGCAGGAGGAGCAGGATCTGGCCCAGGCCGTTCTCGGCCTGAATGCCAAGATCGAATCCCTCGGCGACGAGTACAAGGTGCTGAACGTTCAGGCTCCGGAAGAGCTGGCTGTCATCACCCGCGCGCAGGCTCGGCTCACCGAAGCGAAGAATGCCGTTCCGAATCGCGAGATCGAACTGGCGAATATCGCCGAGATGTGGTTCGAGTTCCGGCGCCGCAAGGCCCGGGCCAAGCTCGAGGAGCAGATCAAGCTGGCGGAGGCGCAAGTCCAGAACGCGGAGCAGGGCTTGGTGGAGGCTCAGGCCGAATCCAAGCGTATGCAGCGTCAGCGCCTGATGAAGGCGAAGATGGATGCGTCCATCCAGGAGTTCACGGTCCGCGTCGCGAAGACCATCGAGATCATGCAGCGGCGCGTGGAAGTCGTGAAGGGCGAGATCGCCTCGGTGAAGGCGCGGAAGGCTCAGAGCTTCGACATCAAGGAGCGGGCCGCCAAAGCCGTCGAGGACCTCGACGCGAAGCTGAACCAGGCGGAAGCCCAGCTGAAGGACGAGGAAGAAAAACTCACGAGTCTCGCCAACGGGACCGAAGAGTACGCGAAGCAGACCGAGATCATCTCGAACAAGCGAGCCGAGGTCGAAGAGCTTCGCGGGCGGCGCAATACCGCGCACGTGCTCTTCCAGAGCAAGGAGCGGTTCGCCATCGAACTCGAGACGCACGAGCGGACGCAGATGAAGCTCCGCGACAACCTGACCATGTGGATCACCTTGCTCCGTAGCGATACGGAAGCGCGCGTGACCACGTTCAAGTCCCGCCTCGAGGCCATGAAGGCCATGTCCGACCAGGACGTTGCCAAGGACCTCGACAAGCTGGGCGTCGCCATGGACCGGAACAACGCCGAATACATGGCTCAGGCCGGTGCCGTTTCCGATCGACTCCGTGTCGACCGGATGGAACAACATCCGCAGATCGTCAAGAAGCTCATGGAGATCGCGGCCGCCCAGGCTCAGGCGCATCAGGTCATTCGCGAGCGCGAAGCCGAAGTGCTCAGGGTTTTCCGCGAGAAGTACGGCATCGACCCGATGTCGACTTCCTTCTTCACCTACGCGCACCACAACGACGGCGTGACGAGCGGTGCCCCTTCGGGCAGCGCCGGCGAGCCGTCCAGTGCGGACGTGCTCGGTCAGTAAGTAGTCTGACCCAATGGCGGCGACCCTGAGAGAAATCGAAGGGTCGCCGCATACGACTCTTCTAAGGAGAGATCCATGCCGGAAGATCAACTGAACCCTAGCGAGCCGGATATCGTGCTGCTCGCGAGTCAGGACGAATACGCCAAGTATTACAACTTGATGACGGTCGTATTGTCCCGGCTCGTCGCGTGGCATCGAAAACTGGCGAGCCAAGGGCAATACGAGGCAGGGGTCATCGAGCAATTCGTCGAGCGTCTGCTCTACACCATCCGCGTTCTGCGGATGAAGTACACGTACAGCGTCGAGCACGGACTCAAGGTCGATCTCACTGACTCGGGTTTTCCCGCAGCCATGGAGATCATGCACCTGGAAACCGATCTCGCGCGAAAGGAAGAGGTCCTGAGGGCCCTTCCTCCGGCGTCGTTCTTGAAACTCAGCATGTTGGATACGCTCCTCAAGGAGCGGGTCGAACCGCGCGAGCTTCTGTGGCAGATGTCTCAACGTGCCTACATGACCATGCTGGATCCGGATAAAGTGTTTCTCACGTTCAGTCCTGGCAAGCTCGAACAGCGAGGCCAGGATGTGAATGAACGGCAATATGTGTTCTCGTGGGGCTGCTACGATTTCCAGAAAAGCAGACCCTACGTGCACGTCATGACGTTCACCCAAGACCGATCGAGCGACCCGCTGCATTTGGAAGGGCCGACCTATGCCCACTTCATGCAGGTGGTCAAGCACGAGGGTTCCCGCGCACCCGACCTGGCCATCCTCGCTGCGTCTATCGACGACGCTCTCGAGGATATTCATCCGAAGGTCATCAAGCGGGTGTGTATCGGACCCATGTTCTCACGCTCAGTGGTTCACGGTTCAGAGGTTACGACCGATCCGCTCTACCGCAGTTTGGCCGAACTTCTGTACCAACAGAGCAAGGCCGACGACGAGTTCCTCCTCGCCTTCAAGGAAGAGGTAGTGTTCTCGAGAGAGCAGCAGGTTACAAAAAAGCTGTTCGCGTCGTCCCGCGTCCGGGAGATCTTCCACATTCCCGTGGATGACCCCGAGTGTTACCAGAGCCGCGCTTCGGTCGTGCATCGAAGCGTCATTCTGTCGCATGCATTGCTGCAACATATCGACGGGCTTGGCGATTCTGCCCTGCCCGGCTTCGAGAAGTTCGGCAAGATCACGTATTCGGCAGACGGAGGACTCTATGGCGTCTAGCCAGTCCGGTGTAACGATCGAGGAAGCCGATGTTCGGAAATTCCTCGACCGTGCGAACCCCCTGCTTGCTGCAGCGAAATGGCAGCCAAAGCAGGATCCGTTCGCGAAAAGCAAAGAGCAAGGAGCAGGCGGGTGGCGCGACTCTACAACGTTGCCGCTCGCTGAGCAGTCGATTTCGATCGTCTCCTTCACACGGAAGCTCGCCGATGATGCGCTTCTGCTGCCCGATGGCTTCAACCACGTGTTGGGCATCGTACGCAAAGGCTTGTGTCTCGGCATGCATCTGTGCCAGCAGTACACCAGATTCTCCGGCTTGGAGGAACTGGTGCGGCTGAACCAGCGCGGCGCGCTGACAGGCGAGCAGAAAACTCGCTTCAGCGAGATGCAGGTCACGGCAGCTGCTGTCGCTGCGTTTTCCTCAGCCTACTATGTGGTCTGGAGCCTTTCAGACTACAGAACGGATGAGACTTCAGGGGTCAATATCAAGCTCGACGGTTTACCCGAGCTTGCGCTCGTGAATCCGGTTTCCGCCTTCCAGTGCATGGTGTTCTATTACGCCGCGTATCTGGAGCGGAGCGGGCAAGTTGCGAGCGAGCTGGATTTCATCGCGATGACGAACCTGTATTTCAAGGCCGTCATTGACGAGATCCAGCGGAAAGCAGAATCGTTCAGGCAGGCGGAATCCTTCACAGGCCAGACCTATCGTTTGGCCGGCAGCGAGTTCTCGATCAACGGGTTCGCGGCCGACCTCAAGGCAGGCAATGGCAGCGTGGAGTTCAACCGCGTCGACCTCGACGACATCGTCGGCAACCAAGACGCGAAGCACAAAGCGTTGCGGCTCGCCGAACGATTGATGTGCTACGACCTGGTGGCGCAGCGGAATCCCATGAGCGAACTCGGAGGCTTGGCCTTCGTTCGCATGGGCCACGGCGTGCCGGGTACGGGCAAGACGATGCAGATCTCTGCGACCGCTACCATGTTGTACGATTGGTGTACGGCACTCGGGATACCGTTCTTCTTCAATCCGATGCCGGATAACATCGTCTCAACGTTCCAGGGCGGTTCAGCAGAACGGGCTATCGCTTGGATGAAGCCCCTCTTCGATCCGAAGCGGATCATCTATGCGCCGGCCGATGACGCAGAGAATAACTACGAGGACCGGACACGGCAGGGAGTTTCCGCCGGCGTTCGAGAGGTCATCGGAGTCTTTCTGCGCCATACCGAGGGCGCCTACGCTATCAAGCGGGGCAACTCGGTGATCGAACTCTTCACGAATATCCCGGACCAGATCGATCCGGCCGTTCTTTCACGAGTCCTTGACCGGTTCGTGATCGGCGGTGCGCTCGAGTGGTACGACTTCGTGGACCAGGACTATCTCTGGTGGCGCAAGCTCAAGGCGGTAGATCCGACGTTCATCGACATGGAGGATCCGAAAGGATTCACCTATCTCGAGAAGCAGAAGGTGGTAGCGAGCCTGGCTGACGCTTACTCGGCTCAGACCCAGGAAGTGACACCTTCGGTGAAGGAGCTCGATCGCATCATTGCGGAAGTCGAATCACAGTATCCGCGGCACGGCCATGAATTTTATGGCCGGCTGTTCGCGGCCTTCAAGAAAGCGTTCCCGGGGTTTTCCTCGAGGGACGTTCGAAATATCCAGACCCTCATCAGCGAGCGGATCCTGGACTTCGGGTTGCCAGCCGAATGGCTCAAGGACCCGGAGATGTTCTATCGCAAGGACTACGCCACAAAGCTCGGGATGCTGAAGGAGCTCATGCGCGAGTCCATGCGCGGCTTGCATTTCGCCGAGGTGCGTTGGCAGGAGACCTATCGCTATCTCGTCCAGTTCCTGCGAATTCAGGAAACGGGCAGCGAGCGAGAGATCAAGAGAATGGCCGAGCACATTCGGCTGCAAGCCGAAGCGACAAGGCGAGTCAGTTCGCGATCGTAACCAGGTAGCCAGAGCGGGGAAACTCGCTCTGGCGCCTATCCTAAGGAGTAGGAATGCAGAAGCTCATCGAAGCCGGCCTCATCGGAGATGGCTTGGTCACGGTCGATTCGCCAGCGATGGTGGATCGATACAACCAGGCGCTCGAGGAGAGCGGCGTATCGAGGACACAGCTCACTGCGTTCACGATCGACGGCATCGGCTGGAGTCCGGAGGTGGCGACGGAATGCAATAACCGTTTCTACCTGTCGGTCGGTCTGCCGAATCAGGTCGGCATCATCTTGTCGCCTGATCAGGAAGGGAAACCGATCTACTTCCCTTTCAGAAGCTTCGATCGAGACCTGATGAGCATCTACTTCAAGCGGTTCGCGCAGGAGATCGCTGATGTGACGAGGCGATCACCGATCGTCCTCGACATCGACCAGGGCGTGACGGATTACGAAACGCCACTGGATCTCCTCCTGACAAATCAGTTCGTTGTGCATTCCTCAGCCGGGAAGCTGGCAGAGGAGGCGCGAGTTCAGCAGGACATCGTCGGACGCTTCATGGCGGACGACGAAACCTGGTTCGACACCGCGATCCGCCAGCAACTGATCGACAGCGGCAAACAGCATGGCGATCTACGGTACCGCAAGGTAACGATTCCAGATATGCGCTATGACGACGTGCGGGACTTTTATACCCGTGCGTTCGGCGGCGCGTACCTGTTTCGGAGCCACGGCGGCCCCGAGATCCTCGTACTGGAAGATGCGAGCCTTGTCTCACAAACGAAGCGTCGAGGCGTTGTCGTGTACACCACGACGTCTACCAAAGCGCTCGATCAACTCCGCGACTGCGGATTGATCGACATCGACCTCGCGTGGTATCGGGATCACCCCGAGCAACTGCAACATCTGTACGACAGTTTGGTCGGCGACTTCTTGTGTCGCGAACGGCCTGAGATGGTCCTGGACGATGTGCCGGCGACGCAGCGCAAGAAATTGCTGCTGTCGCTCAAGGCATCGGCGCCACCGGCTATCTTCGACCTCGAGCGGCTCATGAAGAAGCTCAAGAGCGATTCGCAAGCGCTGCCGACGGTGCTGTCGACAGATCTCCAGCATGTGCTGATGCATCCGGCTGCTACCGTGTTGAACGGCAGCAGGCGCGTCATCTGGCAGCTGCTGGCCGGTTATCAGCCGTGGAATGTTTCACGGCAGTATTTCTACAGACGGAACGAATTCGTGGAACAGATCGCCAACTGGCCCGAGCCGATGCAAAGCTGGGCCATCGAGCTGATCCAGCGGCGGTATCGTCGCGTCATGGATCAGCAAAAGGAGCAATGACATGCCGGCATTTGCGAGCTATCTCCTGTCCATGGTGATTCTCTACTTCCTTTCCGGCGCCATCCTGTACAACCTGGATATCGCTTTCGGAGTCCCCGTCGTGACGTGGTGGTATAACCTCACGCACAAGAGCCCCTTGCCTGACGGCCAGGAGAAAGGTTTCATCTTTCGCCGGCCGACCAAGGTGAAGGGAGTATGGGCGGTTCTGATCTCGTCGGCGTTCAGCATCGCGGTGATGTACTACAGCCACTCAGTCAATATCGTCGTCGAGGTCTTCGCCTGGGCAGTCCAGGTTCCGTGCATGCTTTTCGGCATGCACATCCTGGGTCGTCCATTGGGAAACCTTTGGAGCAAGCGCGAGCATGTCTATCAGAAGCTCGACGCACTCGAGTCCGGCGAGACCACACTCAGCGCGGAAGCTCGCAGGATTGCGACTACCGTCGCCGGCAGAGCACGCGGTCTGAAGGACGAGCTGGCTGCGGCACCAAAGCCTCAGCCTGTGTCCGTTGAGCCTGCTCCGGTGCCGGTGGAGTCCGCGCCCGTCGTTGTGAACGACAGCACGGCTGCTCCCGAACCCCAGCCCGAAGAAGATCCGACGGCTGGGATGAAGAAGTTCAACGACAAGTACGGCATCAAGAGTCGTTGACATGGGCCCTTCACTTCAAGAGAAGCCTCGAGCGATCGAGGCAGAGAAAGACAACCACGGAGCGCTCTACTGGTTCGCCAGGCGAGTGCTCGGAGGAGTTGGTCGCTTCTACGGCCGTCACTGGTTCGCAGGAACGATCTTCCTCGTACTGTTTGTCGGAATCACGTTCTGGCTGCGGCCTCTCTACCAGCCCTATGTGCTGGGGGTCCGCAAGTTCAGCTTCCTGGTTCCGCTCTTCGCGCCGATCGCCTTCTTCCTTTCATGGGCGGTCCGCAAGCGCTCACTGCACTTCAAGATCCTGATCTGGGCGGTCATCATCGCCCTGATCGGCGGTGCCTGGAAGTGGGAGTCGGGCGCCTACCACTACTGCAAGCTCTACCTCAGATATCGGGATCTCCCGAAGACAGAGCTCACGCAGTTGCCGCTTACTGATCATGAGCGGATCCAGCCACTGCACTCGGTGTATACGCAGGCGCTGGAGAACATGACGGATGTCGAACGGCCGACACGGTTCGACTTCGTCCGGATCGGTGACGAGTATCACTTCACTGCCGCGATCGAGCCAGCAAAGTCGATCAGGCAGACTGTGGGATCGATCACCGAACTCCTGTCAGTTCCTGGTACGGTTCCGGCGGCGAATTTCGCTCCCGAGAGTCGTATCAAAGTTCATTTCAATGAAGGCGAGACGATGTACTTGTCGCACAATATCTTCACTTCCGTGCGGCGAGCATTCAGCCCCTCGCTCTTCTGGTCCTATGAGCCATCCGATGTCTTCCGCGTCCAGAACGACAAGGGAGAATGGGTACAAGTCGTATCGCTCATCCACTGGACCGGCATCCTGTTCCCGCGTCCGGAGTTCGGCGGAGTGTATATCGTGCCGCAAGCTGATAGCTCGCCGGCCGAAGCGCTTCGCAGGACGCTCTGGGGCAGCGGGACATGGGTTCCACCGGAACGTCTGGCTGAGCATCCGTTTCTCATCGGCCAGAACACGGTCGCGTTCGACATCAGTCGTTTCGCGGCAGAAAGCTTCCGGTTCCAATACGGCTTCTGGGCTCCTGCTCCCGGGTATCACTACAACGACATTCGCATTCCGGAGTTACCCGGTGATCAGAACGCCATGCCGTATACCTGTTTCTTCCGTCTCAGCGAGGCGAAGGGGCAAGACAAGCTCTATCAGTACTTCGCCATGGAGCCTTACGACGCTGACAAGCAGGGTCTGACGCTTTCGATCTTTTACCCTGCTGACGGCATCGGCTCTGTCTACTACTATCGGCACAATGAACGCGGAGGAGTCGTATCCGGCGTCTCGGCCATCGCCGCTAAGGTGATGGAATCCAAGAAGCAATACGACTGGACGCGACATCGGCCGGTGGAACACCTGCCCTACATCAAGGACATGGCTGGAGGCCGACGCTTCTTCTGGAAAACGACGGTCATCACGATGAAAGACCCGATCGTCGACGCCAAGGGGAACAAGGACTCTACCCAGTTCTACATCGCGGGCACGGTGCCGGAGATCGTCTTCACCGACACCGTCACGAAAATGCCTACTTGGGTCGACTCGCATCACCCGGAAACGTGGGCACAAGACCTCGAAACCCAGATGAAAGATATCTGGAAGTAGAGGCACAATTCGCACCTTCAATAATAAGCGCATGAAGCGCGGCGGGATCCAAACTTGGGTCCCGCTTTTTCTTTTCCAGTACTTGACAAAATCTATAATTTACAGTACTCTATCAAGTTCACATTTAAACAGAAAATCGTCCTTTCCCAAGAAAGGGGAGTGCCAGATGATCGAGTTTATCAGCAGATACGTATCGGTCCTGGGCCTCCCGCAAAGCTATGCCCAGGCGCTGACTCATGTCATCGCCGTTTTGTTCGTTGCGGCTTTGAGCTTCCTGTCCAATCTGGTCGCGAAACGGATCATCGTTCGGGTCATGAATTTCATTGTCAGCCGGACGAAGAACCAGTGGGACGACGTGCTCGCCAAGTGGAAAGTGTTCACCAGGCTCTCGCATCTCGTACCGGTTCTGGTGATCTGGTATCTCGCACCTCAGGCGATTCCGCCATCATCATTTCTCGAGTCGCTCATCGAGCGCGCTGTCGGCCTGTACGTCGTATGGGTAAGCGTTTCGATCATGTGGGCGGTTACCAATGCTGTCCGCGATGTATACGACCGCTATCCGATCTCGAAACGGATCGGCATCACGAGCTTTATCCAGACGGCGAGGATCCTGCTGGTCATTCTGGCCAGCATCCTGTCGCTGTCGATCGCGCTCGCAAAGCCGTTCGGAGTTTTGATCGGCGGCATCATCGCGTCCGCTGCGGTCTTCGCGCTGCTCTTGCGCGAACCGATCCAGAATTTCGGAGCCAGTCTGTGGATCGTCTCTCATCAACTCGTCCGCAAGGGCGAACGGATCGAGATCCAAAGCTGCCAGGTGGATGGCGAGGTCGTCGAGATCAGCCTTCACACCATCGTCGTTCGTCAGAATGACATGACGCTGAAAGCGTTTCCTACCTACAAGCTCCTGAGCGAGGGCGTGAAGAACTGGCGCGGCATCACTTCAGCCGGAGGACGGCGGATCCAGCGTTCGATCTGGATCGACATGGGAACCATCAAATTCCTCAGTGGCGACGCGCTTGTCCGCCTCGAACAGATCCCGCTCTTGAAACCGTATTTGGATACAGAGCTCGAAGCCTCGATGCACAGATCGGAGAAAGGAGTCGCGCCGGCTCAACCGTTCGTACATGGTTTTGCCCTGACGAACACGAGCCTGTTCCGTATCTACGTCGACCTGTACCTGCGCCAACATCCCGGCATTCATCAAGTGCATACGATTCTGGTGCGCCAGCTGCAGCCGAAAGAATGCGGCTTGCCCATCGAGATCTATGCGGCCACGAATACGACCGACTGGCCGGAGCACGAGCGCATTCAGGCGGAGATCTTCGATCATCTGCTTGCGGCGCTTCCGTACTTCGAGCTCAGGGTGTACCAGGGAATCTCGGGTGCGGATGTGGCGCGTGCCGCACTTGCTTCTGCCGAGATAGAGCGGAAATAGGAGACAGTCATGCTCATGTTCTGCGGCATTTTCTGCTTCAGCATCGTGGTCATCGGATACTTCGCGTGGCGCTGGAAAGAGCCCGCATGGAATATCCCGGTAGCAGCGCTGCTCGTTGCACTCGGCGTTGAGTTCGGGATCTGGCTCGATAGCAAGAGCTCGATCCTGTTCTTGGTCTTCGCTGCACTCTGCATCGCTGGCGGCTTCTGGTGCCTCAAGCCTCAAATCCGCCCGCCGACCACCCCGCGTTAACGATCAAAGCCGCCTGGGAGTACAGAAACCTTTCACCTGCCTCAAGGAGGGCACAATGACCGATCCGAATGAACGCAGACAGAAGATGAAGGACGATCTCGCGAGCCTCTTCGGCGGAGCCAAAGCCGAGCTCAAGCACTTCGTCGACAAGGCGGAGGGGCACATCGACCGGGTGGTCGATGGAGCCAGGGAGCTTCACGAGGACTTCCACGCCGATCCGGAGGTCAAGCGCTTCAAGCGTAGGTTTAAATCCGGCCTGGCGAGTCTGGGCAAGAAGTTGGTGCACAAGCACGGCACCAAGGCGGAGAGCGAGGCTCTGCACAGGGCGAATCGCAAGAAGAAGGTGAAGGAAAGTCAGACGCCTCCGTCGGAACCCCCGGCGTCGCCTCAGACGCCGCCCGAGTCCGGCAGCTAGACTCATCGTTCATTGCATCAATCGATCCGCGAGGATCGCGTCATCCTGAAATGGATGGGAACCCGCTGGTACGCCAGTCGATAAGGGTTCCTTTTTATTTTTAATACCATTGACTTTTTTAACTCTTTTTGGTACTTTTCGCTGTCTTCTTTTGTCCATTAACATCGTGTTTTGAGAAACAACTGAAAGGGGGTGTTACAGTTAATTTCGGCGCCGGTATGGTAGTTTTTCCACGAGCGGAGAAAAAGATGTGACAAGAGCAGATACTCCTACTGAAGCGCGCGTCCATGACGTGATTAACGGTAAGCACGGTTTTTTTGCTGTAACAGTAGATGAATCCGGCAAGATCGAAGGCTCGATCACGGTCTCGCTTGAAGAGAAAGACAATGTCTGGCTCGAAGCAAGGCATCCAAAGCGAGGTGAAATACTCCTGCTGGAGGACATCACCACAAAGCCTGCCGGATGGCGGGCTGGTCAGGCACGGTTCCTTCGTCCGACTGATCGGTAGTTCCCACATGCTATTCCGGCATGTGGACAGCAACTAGCATCGAGAAAACAGAAGGAGTTGGATCTTGGACGACAACAACGAAATCCGAAGGCAGAAGTTGGCCGCCATCTTCAGATGGGGGCTGGGTCTTGTCGGTGCTGCGATCATCTCGCCTGTCGTTTTTTTGGCGGTGAAAGGCATCGTCGGGCTTGCGCTGGCAGTCGGCATCGGTTTCGCGGTCATTCAACTCGCGCCGGTCGTTGCGATGAAGCTCGCCAATTGGCGTATGAAGCTCATCATCGACGAAGCCGAGAAGAATCCGATCGAGACCCTGCGCAACGAAACGCTCGACGCTGCCAAAGCTATCGACAGCAAAGACCAAGAGCTCGAAGACTGGGATACCGAGCTTCGGACATACGACGACGAACTCGTCAGCATCAAGCGGGATTATCCGGATGAGGCTGCCTCTTTCGAGCGCGTCAGCGAGGAGATGCATACTGGTCTGACGCAGGCTCGTGAGGAACAACAGCGTGCCCGTTGGGATCTCGAAGAAGCGAAGCGAACCGTCGACAAGATGGAGCGTCTCTACAAAATGGCGCTCGCCGCACAACGGGTCAAGAGCTTCTCGAAGACCGCAGAAGAGGCGGTCATGGCTGACATCAGGCAGAAGGCAGCCATGGATTCTGTGCGCACCAATCTGAACCGGTCGCTTTCGCAGCTCAACACTGCGATGGCGAAACGGGCTGCCCGCCCCGCATTGACGGTTGCAGGAATGGGCCGGCAAGCGCTTGGCGCTGGTCGTCCCGCTACGATCGACATGTCCACTGATGCGAATCCCGCGAAGGTTCCGGTTCCGCGCGTTCGCGATAAGGAGTGAACGTGGGAAACAAAAAGTATCGCATCGGCATCACGTTGCTCCTGCTCCTCATCCTGTTCCTCTGTTACGTCTACATCCAGAGCAATTCGCAGTCGTCCGATCCTCAGCAAGACGAACAAGGCATTCGGCTCCACTGAGCTGATCACACTGAACAAGGAGACCAACGAAATGAACCTGAGCAAGTCCATCAATCGCATCATGTTCGCCCTGGCGCTGGTCTGCGTCTCGACGCAGCTCTTCGCGCAGACCCCGTTCAAGGTTGCGTCCAACTCGTCGAGCGGCACGTACGACAGGATGCTCGGCGAGATCATTGCCGTCTGCAACAGCGACGAGCTGGAGATCGTGAGCGCTGACGTGAAGGGCGGGGCTGTCGGCAACCTGGACGCGCTCTACAACAACAAGGTGAACGCCGCGTTCATGCATTCCGACGTGTTCATGTCGAGTGCACAGGCCGACCCGAATTACAACCGATTCCAGACCTTGGTCGCGCTCTATCCCGAGCCGATCCACGTGTTGGCGCTGAAGGTATCGAAGACCACGGAGAACGGCGCGCTTCACTGGGGGAAGGCTGCCTTCGGCAGTCTTGCGGAGACCAAGGGCTACAAGGTCGGTGCAGCAGGTGGCGGTGTCGTGACCGCCAGAATCTTGCAAGGGCAAGGTGAAGGCGGTTTCAGCGTCGTGCCATACAATGACGGCAATGAAGTCATTGCCGCGCTCGACAAGGGCGAGATCGCTGCGGCGATTTTCGTTGGAGCAGCTCCGCTGCCGAACCTGGAAAAACTGGATAAGCAGAAGTACAAGCTCATCCCGATCGGCGCAACGATCGAGAACAAGGTCCAGGGCGTGTATCGTCCGGCCTCGGTGAATTACCCGGGCCTGACAAGCGGCCCGCTGCACACACTCGCGCCCATGGCCACGCTCATGACCAAGAAGTACACCACGCCGGCCATGATCGACATGCAGCGCAAGTTCAGGGATTGCTTCAATACCCACCTGGGTGAGCTGAAGGACGGCCATTCGCCGAACTGGGAATTCGTCGAGGCCGGCGATCACGGCGTACTCACCTGGTACGAGATCCCGCCTGCAGGTCCTGCGGCTCCCAAGAAGAAGTAAGTTCCGCGTTTTCTCAATAACACTGTCTAAAAAGGACTGAGCAGACCTGCTGCTCCCCGCCATGTCGCATGACCTGGCGGGTTCTTTTTTTACTTGGCTAATTTCATTCCTTACTATATACTAGTCGCGTGAACCTAAGTATTAAAAGGTAACTATGCTTTCAACATCAGTGATATTTGCTACCGCGCCGACGACAGATGTCGCCCGCGCCAAAGAGTTCTATACAGAAAAAGTCGGTCTCAAAGTAATGCATGAAGATGAAGCCGGAGTGGCTCTCGAGGCGGGGAGCGGGTCAAGTATTTATTTGTATAAGCGTGCTCCGTCAAAGGCTGACCATACAGTCGCTTCATTCATGGTGTCCGACATTGACTCAGAAGTGAACGAGCTTCGTTCAAAGGGCGTGAAGTTTGAAGATTACAATATGCCCGGCCTCACCACCGAAAATGGCATCGCTACCTGGGGCAAGGACAAAGCAGCTTGGTTCAAAGATCCGGATAACAATATCATCGGATTGTTTCAGAAAGGGTAAGCATTCTTTGCATGGTTTAAAAAAACGCCGGACAGATATCCGGCGTTTTTGATGTGACTAGAGACGCATCAATTAAACAAGCGAACCAGTTTTGACTTCTCCTGCACGGCTGTAGTAGGCAATGATAACGCCGGCAGGGGAAACTTTTGAATCGATCAGCTTGTAGGCCGCAGGCATGGTTCCTTCGGCAAATAAGCGTTTCCCTGATCCCAAAGTCACTGGAAAAATCTTTAACCACAATTCATCGATCAAGTCGTTTTGAAGCAAGGTTTGTATGAAGTTGCCGCTGCCGTATACTTGTAAGTCGCGGCCATCTGCTGCCTGTAGCTGTTTGATCTGGCCGACAATGTCTCCGGTAAGGACCGTGGTGTTTTCCCACGATGGCTCGAATTGGCTATGCGAAGCAACGTATTTATGAGCATTATTGAACAGATTACCGATATCGTTCGGGTGGTGCGGCCAGTAAGCTGCAAAAATAGTATATGTTTTTTTGCCGAGCAATAGATCAAATGGTTTGCTCATTTCATCGGCAACCGCCTTGCCGCCGAACTCATCCATATAGGGAAATGTCCAGCCCCCGAATGTGAAGTTTCCCGACTTGTCTTCTTCGGGGCCTCCGGGCGCTTGCAGTATGCCATCAAGCGAGATCATGCTGAGGACTATGATTTTACGCATATCGTTTTTTTAATGTAGATTTTTTATTCAGAACATAGCGGACTGACCTGCTGATGCGCTTATCGGTTCGATGAAAACACCCAAGCCAGCAGCATGGACGGCGCATTCCTTCTTTCAGTTCCTTGCGAACACGTTCAACATGTTCTTTTCTGGTTTCCGCCTTTTTTACGAAAATGGTCCAGCATATCCACTCATTGCGCGCGAGCGGCGTAATATCCTCCCAAGCAGTCAAGGCTTTGGCGTCCGATATTAATGCCTTCCTCAAATCTGGCGGTAATGCATGTACGACTCCGCCAGAGATTTTTTTTGTGCTCATGCGTTCTGCTGAGAAGCGCTCCACTGTTTCCATGCGAATTTTGCAATGATCACCGCCGCGAGTATAAGCGTGAAATGGAAACCGTACTCAATTCGGATGAGCTGATTATAATCGCCCATATGCATGGTGCGGTGCAGGTTGTCATGCGGCCACCAGGATCCGAGCGACCAGGCTATGGAGAAGAAAACAAGCCAGTCTTTCGTGCTTCGACCACGCATCAGTTTCCATCCAAAAATAAGAAATGCTACAGCAATGCCAAAGCCTATCGCTTCAATAGCAGCGACTCCCATCAAGAATGGGATTTGAGCTGAACTCGGTTGCATCACATCAGGCAGATCAGGCCATATAATGCGATCAAGAACAAATGCTGCGGCAGCAGCTACAATTGTGGTGATCACCGGCCACAGTTTCTTTTGTCCCATAGAAATAAAATTAGCTTATTTATTATGGCAGTAGTGTAACATGAATGGACCGAAGAATCTAACTTTGTTTTGTGTTGATGCCAACGAAGATCCAGAAGATCCAGGTAATCGTAGTGAGGACCGCAATGGTGACAGGAAACCAAAATGCCAATACTGAAAACAAGGTATACAAGACGAACCCATAATACCCATAGCCGGTATTTTTGCGGACGGTGTTAAGCAAATTTTCGCTTACGAGATTTCCTGCTATAGAAGCTCGACCGAGTAATACCCAGCCAAGAGCCTGCAGAGCAAGCACGGCATTATACAAAACAACCGCTGGCGCAGCATACGGAGTGAGAATATAGTTGCCGAGCAAAGCAGTAGGATATGGCATAACGACAACGGTAAGCAGCAAAAAAGCATTGGCATAGATCGATGCGATGGAGAAGCTGCGAAGAGATTTAAAATTGTTGTGATGATTGACCCAGGTAATGAAAATAACAACGAAGCTCAGAATAAAAGCAAATACAGACGGAGCAGTGGCCTGCAATGCATTCCACAGATCAGAGGTCGAATGAATGACGGCAACTGAAGGGATTTTTATATCAATAATAAGCAGCGTCAAGGCAATAGCAAACACGCCGTCGCTGAATGCTTCAATTCGTGCATTGGGATTTGATTCGGCCATGAGTTTTCATCATTATATCAGAAACAGCTAATGTTGAGCTACGTATGCTGGTTACATTTTAAAACAGCGAGGTATGTGTTAGACTGGTAAAGTAACCAATGAAAAACAAACATCAATCACTTGGCTTTACTTTGATCGAGCTGCTGGTAGTCATAGCTATTATTGGCCTTCTGGCGGCAATAGTCACGGTCAATGTTAACGCTGCCAGAGAACGAGCCAGAATGGCTCGCGCACTCGGTTTCGAAGCAACGATCAACCACGCGTATACTTCGGATCTAGTCGGCGAGTGGAAGTTAAATGAGACAGCTGGCACCGTAGCCGCAGATACTTCCGGCACAGGCAATAATGCCAATTTAACAGGCAACCAAAATTGGAGAACAAGCAGCTCATGCGTTCATGAGGGCTGTTTTTATTTTGACGGGTCTTCGTACTTTGATGCAGGGAATTCGAATACGTTAGGCTATAGCGGCGCTCAATACAAGATCATTGCTTTTTGGGTAAAACGCAATGATGCAGGAGTGCTAAGGTATATTGTATCCAAATTTGGAGAATATAATTCAAAGTTTACTGTTACCAATGTATTAGGCCACGCCTATGGATATACAGGCGGCACACAAGACGCAGGGACAGAATATATCAATGATACAAAGTGGCATTATATTGTGCAGGTTAACGACTGGGTCAAACAACGAGCTCTTGGGTATGTGGATGGCGCGTTGACGTTCAATGTAGATCGCAGCACGTATGCGAATCCGCCTTCTACTTTAAATTATCCTTTATTCTTAGGCAATGAATCAGGCGCTGTAGGCGCTATGTTGGTCGGTTATCTGGATGACGTACGAATTTTCGCTGCGTCAACATTGTAGCGTGATCGGAATGCATATTTCTTGAGACACAAAAACACGCCTGAGCAGGCGCGTTTTTTATTTCTAGGCCGGATTCCAGACAGTATGCAGATGCCGTATCCAATACCGCAGCATGCCCACCAATCGCGGCGGCAGTTTCTCTATTTTGCCGCAGATCCAATGGATAGAGCGGACATAGCGCAGGACAAAAATGTTTTTGCTTATATAGAGGTCGAATTGGCTATACTCATTGTTTGCGAATTGGCTCTTAAATGAGCTCTTCCCGCGGGACAGGTCAGCCTTCGCAATGCCGCGTTCATACAATGCAGATAAGAGTTGTCCTGCAACAAGCTTTCCCGGCATCAGCGATCGAAGCTCTGATCGATACGCCAAATGAGTGGCATAAAAAGTATCATGGCTGACCATGCCGAATGAATGAGCAATAGGCTTGGAATCCAGATAGAGCAAGCCGACAACGCAATTGGCTGCAGGAGCAGACATGAGCTCCCGATAGAGATCTTGGGCAGCCTTTTCATAAAAGAGGTCTGTCCGCTCTTTTGGTTTAAAACTATTGTTTTCAATATCGATCATCGCCGGCAATTCAGAAGCTATAGAGCCTGCATGTAGCTGAAACCGCAGTCGGTCGCCAAATGCGGCGGCTCTATTTTTCAGCATTGCTCTGTGCTTCTTCGACATTAACTGATACGGATCCTGCGTCAATGATACATAAAGGCTCGCCGAAGAACTGATCAAGCTCGCAGCAGGCTGATCCGATGCAAGAGGGAGCGCAAATCGTTCCTCAAGCTCGGCGATATATACATTTCCGAGAAGCGTGAGCTGGCTGAATAGAGTTTTCAGCACTTCTTCATTGCTGTCTTTCGTAAGCAAAGATGATTTATCTAAAAAGTGCGAACCCGGCGATCGATAAAAACGTAATCCGTATTTCTTTTCGATGGTAAGCGGCAGGATTGCGTGCAACGCATTATTTTCGTACACGGTCACGACGGCAAACTCGCGAATATCAAAAGCAGTACGACATGCAGCGAACCATGCATATGAATTGAAGGGATGCGCATTCTCGGAGCTATTCCAAAGCTGTTCCCATTCGTGTATCAGATCGGGATCTAACTGATGATGGATAGAAGCCTGTATATTCGCCACTTGAGAAGTAACCGGTAAGCGCTGATCATTGTCCTGGCGGGGCTTTTTGAATAACCTATCGATAGTTTCAAACAGTGCAACTATGGCGGTGACGAAACCCACGAGCACAGGAGCTCCAAAGTAGGTCGTAGCTGTTCGCAGTTTTTTTCGCATGACAACATAGTCCGCAGCTTTGCCAGGGTCTTGCGTGATCATGTCCTCCAATGGTGGACAGACGAGCGTTGGCAGCATTGCATGTAACAGGCCTTCGAAGCGGTCGTAGATAACCCCGTAGTCAGCTCTCGAACTTCGCTTATACAGATCAAATTCTTTTTTTGAAAGCTGAGCGAGCGTATCCATATGCACTTTCCTGTTTTTTTCATACAGAGGCAGGATACTATTCCAGTCGCAATGATATGCATCTACCAGGTTCGCTAATTCGAGCGCATCGCCGAACCCCGCAGACACGCCTTGTCCGTAAAACGGATAGAACGCATGGGCTGCATCGCCGAGAATAGCGCTGAAGCCTTCGCGGTGCCAGTGCGAGGTGCGTACGGTTACAAAACTGCCCTCAGGGTTGTGCAAAAGGGCCTCGCTGATGACGGGAAGAGCCGGCAATAATGTTGGAAATTCTTTTTCAATGAAGCTTTTGATCGCGTCAGGCGTTGTCAATGCAGCGAATCCCTTTTCCCCATCCTTAGGCAACGCAAGCATCGCAACATGTGAACCATTACGGTCCGGATGTGACGGAAGGACAGCATCGGTCCGCGTCCAGGCGTATGAGATATTTTTTTCTAATCCAAGTTTTTGTGCCAGCTCTTTCGGGATCAAGATCTGCTTATAACTCCAATCAGCATATTCTTCAGAGTGCTCTGCATCTAGGCCATGGAGCATGGCCGTCCTGGTCGCCGAATGAACACCATCGGTTCCTAACACCGCTTGCACCGGCACTTGTTCTATCTTTTTTGAACCTTCATGCTGGATGCAAATGACCTTCTGAGCATAGTCTATACCTGCGAGAGCAGTGCCGAACTGAAAACTGACATTCGGATAGCTCATTGCTTCGTTCAGGATAATTTCCAAAAGTGTTGCGCGCCCTATCGTATAGCAGGGATCTTTTGTTTCGTCCAAGGACGTACAGATAGGCTTCGAGGATTTTTTTATCTCGGTCATGAATCCTTTCAAGCTCAGCGTGTGCGGCTCAACTTTCTCCCAGAGCCCGGCTTCGCCTAATGCACGCCGTGCATACCTCCGGAAGGTGAGATTGAAACTGCGTTTAGAAGACCGCGCAAGAACATCTTCCCGGCTTGCCTTTTCATATACAATGACCGTTAAACCTCGCTTTGCGAGCAACGTAGCCAAAAAACAACCGGTTAGTCCGGCTCCTATAATTGCAATTGGTCGTTTATCGTCGCTCATCCAAAAAATTAATTGGAAAATGTATTAGAAATTCTTTTGCATTTCGGTTTTAAATAACCTGATACTGTACATAAAAGAAGCTAACTTGTCAATGCACCTGGCGGTATATAATGTCTGATTATTTTTTCTTGGCGCCGAATTGTGGTGGAAGTTAGGAATGCAATTGTTAATTAAAGTGTTATAGGGAAGTACGTTTGACAATACACCTCTCGATTGGTAATTTTATCCATTGCCAATACACGCAAATAAGGGAGGGTTGGTATGAGTTGGCCGAAACGAATTGTCCTTTTACGTCACGGGGAGTCCGAGGGGAACATTCGGTCGTCAGACGATATTTCTTTTGAAGATAAAGCAAACCATGCGTTTGCGCTTACTGAGAAAGGCCGGGAGCAAGCTCGAACCGCGGGCATGCGTTTACGCGGAGGATGGCCGGAGTTTGACTCATACTTCTGTTCAACCTTTCAGCGAACACAAGAGACATTGTCTCTCGCCTACCCTTCAGCAATACCTGTCATTGATTCTCGGCTCAACGAGCTATGGCGCGGCATTTGGCATACGATGTCGCGTGAAAAAGTCCTGGAGCTATATCCCGAAGAATCTCGAATACGGGAACGTGAGGGCGAGTACCACTACCGTCCTCCTGGGGGCCAAAGCTGCCAGGACGTTGAACTGATGATCTACTCCTTTCTGCTGAGTCTGCGGGCCGACTACGCTGGCAAGAACGTCCTCATCTCGGCTCATGGTAATTGGATGTTGCTCTTTTGGAGAATTGTTTGCAATCGTTCGCCGATTGCATTCGAGTCTCGCTACAAAGGAGATAAGTACAAAAATTGCGCGATTGCTGAGTACGATGGAACTTCGGCAGGCATCACGCTTATTAGAGAGGGTGTTCTGCCTTAGCTTTAATAGCTTGTGCCGGGACTTGTCCGACTGTCACCAAGAGCCGCGTTACCGTGTAATTGCTTTATCGGAGCGCGGCTTTTTCTTTTTACAAAATAAAAAAAGACAGCCCGAGCGCAAAGCCCGAGCTGCCGATCCTGTGGACTGAAACGGAGCTACCCGTTTCCTTGCAGGGACATAACCAGTCCCTGAACGCCAATCTGGAGTTTTCCCAGGATATAGCGAGTCCAGCCAGGCTTCGGGGGCACTTCGATTTCAAGTGTCCCCGCGACCGCACGCATGATGCATTCGAGTGATCGCGCGTGCGGATACTTGGTTTCCCTTGTATCGCCCGCCAATTCACCTTGCAGTGTGCGCGCAAGAGACGTGATCGCCTCTTTGCCGAGTCCCTTCCTTTTCAGTTGGGAAAGGGCTCGTTCAAGTTCCACCTGAAATTGAAAGATCCGGTCATCCATGCGATGTTCTCCTTGTGATAGGAATGGATGTGCCCGAATACCCAAGCAATTTGGGTTCCAGGTTAACAGCGCATAATATAGCTTTTCTAGGAAAAGTCAACTCTATATGAATCCTAACTTCACTGTTGTATTCAATAAACATTGACTTTTCGGTACTTTTTTGGTACGGTCGAAAGTCTTTTTGATGTTCATTGACAACCGTCTGTGCGGTTGTCTCCAACCATTCTGGACACCCTGAGGAGGGAGATAATGCGTACAGCAAAGGTACTAAAGCCTTGGCGACATCAACGCCAAGCACAGCTTGCCATCACAGTAGCACGTGAGTCAGGCAAGCACGCCGGCCTCATGGTCATGGCAACGGGCTTAGGAAAAAATCTCACGGCAGCACTCGAGTATGAGAAGTTCAGAAGGTCAATGCTCCGTCGTGGCAAGCGAAGCCGATTGCTCTTCCTTGCACACCAGTCCCACATGCTCGATCAGGCGCGAGAAACTTACGAAATGCGCTTAGGTCGCAGGATCAGCTGCGGGATGTTTAACGATGTCTTCAAGGAGACAAAGGCAGACGCAGTTTTCGCAACATTCCAGAGCATGGATAAAGTGCTTTTCGGAAAGAAAGGAAAAAAGCGTCGACCCTTCGGAAGACATGGATTCGACTACGTCATCATCGATGAGTCGCATCACAGCCATGCACACACCTACCGACGGGTCATTCGCTACTTCAAGCCGCGTTTCACGTTGGCTATGACCGCGACACCTGACAGAGCAGATCTTCAGGACATACGCGATCTCTACGGCCCTGAGGTGTACTCACTCCCTCTCGAGGAAGGTCTTGCGCGAGGTTTGCTCGCGCCTGTGGACTATCGCCTCGTAACGGATGGATTGCACAAGCTAAGCATTCTCGACACACCGATCGGAAGATTGAGCGTCAAACGTTTGAACAAGACACTCTTTATTCCAAGGCGTGACGCCGAGATTGCAAAGATCATCCTCCAGCATGCACGGCGTCAGCCTGATGCACGTATGATGATCTTCTGTCCTTCGATCAAGTATTGCACCCGTCTCGAACGACACTTACCGAATGCGGTTGCAATTCACTCGAGACTCACTGACAAGGAACAAGCCGATCGTCAGGCGAAGTTTCGGACAGGCGACTACACAACCGTTTTGACGGTGGACAAGTTCAACGAAGGGATTGATATCCCTGAGGCGAACATCATCGTCTTCCTTCGCTCCACAGCATCACGCAGGATTTTCCTGCAACAGCTCGGCCGCGGGCTTCGTAAGCTTCGTGGCAAGAGAAACGTCCTCGTCCTAGATTTCGCTGCAAACTGTGAGCGACTTCAAATGGTGAATACTCTCTGGCGTTCTGTCGACAAAATTAAGCGACAAAGCGCTGGGAAAACCAAGGACCGAGCTGTTTCAGTGGACATCGGAAAGGTGAAGTTCTCGCATGTCGCGCAACGGATTCTCGATGTCTTGGGTCGCATCCAAGAAGGGTATACTCGAGAAGTGATCATTGCTCAGCTCAGAAGCCTTGGAAAACACCTCGATAGGACCCCAATGACAGACGATATCCGAGAGGCGTCTAAAAAAGGTTTGTGCGCAAATCCGACTACGATCTTACGACATTTCGGCACCCTGCATGCTGCACTCAAGGCTGCTGGGTTCAGGCCAACACGAGGTTGGGGTGCGACCGAAGATGAGGTCAAGCTCCAAATCAAAGCAGTCGCTAAAGCACTTGGGCATACACCCACGATCGAAGAGTTGCGAGCCGCTTGGAGGAAAGGCGACATTGTTCACGAAGGCGTCATTCGACGCATCTTCGGAACTGTCACCGCTGCTTTCGAAGCTGTGGGCCTTGTTACTCGCAAGCCTAAGCACTACACCACAAGCGAGATCAAGAAACAGCTCAAGGAGATTCAAAGAACAACTGGAAAAGCACCAACAAGAGCGGAAATAACGAATCGTCACGCAGCCGGTAAAGGTCCGAGTCTTCACATCGTGATCAAGCGCTTCGGCTCTTTCTCGAAAGCTCTTCTTGCGATAGGCACCCTCGCGACTAACATGATAAAGCCGGTCAAGGGGGGGAAAGCCCATCGTAAAGGCGAGGCCAGCAACAAGTTTGTGCTTGGCTGCCTCAAACGACTCGAGCGGAGCCTTGGTAGAATCCCTTCGAGAAAGGACGTTGATGTTGCTGCGCGAAAGGGCTTGTGTCTGAGTAGCTCTACCTACGCTAAGCGATTCGGGTCTCTTACAGCGGCAAAAAAAGCTGCTGGGATCGAGATTGTTGTTGAGGTGAAGCGAACACGAAAACAACACATTCGCGATTTGAAGCGACTCGCAAAGAAACTGGGTAGAACACCTTTCGTAGAGGATGTAAAAGCTGCCTACACGAGACACGAGTGTGGCAGCACATCCATGCTGTATAAAGTCTTCGGGTCATTCAACAATGCGCTTGAAGAGGCTGGCCTCACCCCAAACCGAATCCACGAGTACACAGATCAAAGGCTCATCCATTCACTGCAGGAGCTTGGTCGCAAACTGGGGAGGCCACCGTATAGCATCGATGTAAACCGAGCAAGCAAAGAAAGCGGAGCCTTCCCGGGGCTAGGGCCATTCCTGAAAGCGTTCGGAACCTTCAGAAAAGCACGGGAGGCGGCGGGCTTCAAGGCCTGACGCAAAGTGAATTTCTATCGGTACCTTCAAGAAGGCCAATCATTCGATTCAACATCGAGAGACTGGCCTTCTTTTTTTACAAAAAAGTTTCTCGAAACGCGAAAGGCCGCGCCTTTCACAGGCACGGCCTATTCGTCAACTTTCGATTTGGCTCCCAGCCTGCTGAACAAAATTCGAAATCCCGGCGGGGCGGTATATCCTCTTGCGCAGTATCATTTTGAGAGGTACTGTGCATCATACGATCTTTCAAACACGGAGGAAACCATGAGACTCTTTTGCGCATGCGTATTGTTTCTCGGACTTGCGGGGATCGGCAACGCTTTGGCGAGCGGCCAATGTTCACCGGCGCCGCTACCTCCGAAAGAGGAACGGACCGATGATTTCTGGAAGGGGTATTTGAAAGAAAACCTCACCAACTGTTACGGTGAGCTGCATCCGCAAATCAACGCATCAGTCATTGGCATTGAGCCCACTGATTGGATTTCATCAAACTGGTGCCCATTGACATGTGCTATTATCATGAGCAGGCCCTTCCTTGATTCTACGGATGAGCCATATGAAATTCTCTTTGTGCTTGGCCATGAGGCCGGGCATATTGCTCTCAGCGGGAGGGACTTTGCTCATGCGATTGGCCTCGAGGAAGTCGAATATGCCGCAGACCTCATTGCCGTACAGGCTATTCCATCTGGAGCCTGCCATGGCGCTCGGGCATTGCAGTGGATATACGATGCGGCATCGAAATCAAAAGCACTACCGCCTGAAGCTAGGCAAAAAGTGTTGGAGGAAATACGACAGCGGAGAAAGGCTCTCTTAGCCAAATGTGCAGTAGACGCGGTATTAGTCAAATGAAAAAATCTAGAGGGATTTACACAATCCCTCTTTTTTTACTTATCGAATGTAGTGTGCGATATGATCTACTCAAAAAGATTTGCTCGAAGCTACATTATGGCGACTGGATTTTTTCATGGTTCCGCCCATTCGGCAAGCTCAGGGCGTCGCAAAAAAGATAAAACCGCCAGAAGAAATCTGACGGTTTTATCTTGGCTCCGCGAGTCGGATTCCGCTTCGCTAGACCCTTTCTGATTTCCCCCGACCCCCATCTCGGACACCTTCGATTTCCGACGCTCGTTACACTCGCTGCCTTCCACCCACGGGGGAAATCCGGTTCGAATCCTCTGAAAATCCAAATCAATGAAAAAATCCACTCACCTTATGGCGACTGGATTTTTTCATGGCTCCGCGAGTCGGATTCGAACCGACGACCCATTGGTTAACAGCCAATTGCTCTACCGCTGAGCTATCGCGGAATGAATGCGCGAATCATTGTAAATGTTCTTGACTCCGAAGTCAACCCGTCTTATCGCGTTAGCCGGCCCCATGAAAAAGCGTTCCATACGCGTTCATGGAAATAATACAGAACAGCGCTGCCGAGATTCGTTGCGATAATGACGCCTACGGTCGCATCGACCCGATGCGTGAACAGATATACGATCGTGAAATCTGAAATGATGATCACAATACGGTACGTAATGGATTTTGCGATGGATCGCTTGTGCCGTTCGAAATGAAACATAGATTATCGAAAGAGGTTAAATTTTATAATTGCTGCCATGGCGCTGATGCCGTCTTTCCAGTTGATTTTCTTGCCTTCGGCATAGGTTCTGCCGCTGTACGAAATGCCTACTTCAAATATCCTGAGCTTCTGTTTTGCGATCATGGCCGTCAGTTCTACTTCAATGGTGAATCGATTGGATGTCAGCTTTGATTTGATCGAATCAAGCGCTTTCTTCGTGAAGACCTTATAGCAGGTTTCCATATCGCTGACATTCAGGTTGGTGAACATATTCGACAGCAGAGTCAAAAAGCGATTGCCGACCTGATGCCAGAAATAGAGGACGCGATGCGGGCCTGAACCGGTAAACCGGGAACCATAGACAACATCTGCACGGCCATCAATCAAAGGAGCGAGGAGAGTTGGGTATTCATTTGGGTCATATTCGAGATCTGCGTCCTGTATCAGAATGAAATCGCCAGTGGCCAGATCAAATCCCTTGCGGACCGCAGCGCCCTTGCCCTGATTTTTTTCCTGATAATGCACGCGGGCCACGCGCGATTCAAGTTTCTTGAGCTCGTCGGACGTTCCATCGGTCGAATGGTCATCAATAATAATGATCTCTTGTGTCAGATTAGGCAGCTGCACAGCAGACACGCGGTCGACGAGATGCGCGATCGTATCTTTTTCATTAAAGACCGGAATGATGATCGAAAGTTTCATGCAGTATGTTTTGATCGCACCGGCCGCAAACCCGTCATGCAGATCGTTTGGATGGCGAATAGTGCAATGATGCTGTTAATAGGAAAACGGAATCGTGCATTTACCGCTAAACCATCGCTCAGGGTCGTCAGTGCAAAATATCCGATGAGAAGTATGCAGCAGACAGCCAGCGGGTCAAATGTTTTTTTGATGCACCGGTATAGGATACCCCATATGCATAGGGCTGCAAGTGCGAACCATATGATCCGCAGCAACACAACGATCCATAACAGGGGTGATTTCGCAAAAAGTGAAAATGCATGAAATGCTGAAGACATGGTCGGATCGGTTAGTGCAGTCCGTATCTCGCTACTGACAGATTTTTCGACATGCAAGCCGACGATACTTCCAAGATCGATCATGCCGTCATGCGTTGCAAATGTGGCGCTATTCACAAGAAAGACTTTAAAGAGCGCATAGGGATAGGGGCGTATCGCCGCGATCGCATCGTTTCTAAATTGTTTTGCATCGGCTGTGGAGATCGAGGGCTGTGCGCTCAAACCATGTGCATGATAAAAATCTAAGGTGGCCGTCTTTTCGTCTATGTGATTCTGTACGGCAAGCACGGACGGAGCAAGCTCTATATACAGCGCAGCTTCTTTGATAGAGGAAAATGACCCGACGCCATAGACGCGCATATTCCGCAATGACCATGGTATGACGCAAAGCAGGAAGACTGCAATACCTGTGGCAGCTGCAATCAACGCTCGTTTATTTCTGAAGCTCCTTGCCAAGAAAAAAGGCAGGATCAGGATCGGCATATAGAAGGTCGTTGGCCTGAATACGGCTGTGCAACCGAGCATGAGGCCGGCTAATGCAGCAGCACGCGTCAATGCATGCGTCTCGCCCGACCGTACCATAGAGATAATCTTCTGAATAAGCAGGAAAAAAAGCAGCAAGGCGAAGGTAAAGAAAGTCTCGGTCAGAATTTTCACCGAAAGAAGAATGCCGCCAGGTTCAAATGCGAAAAGAAAACCGACGATGGTAGAAATTTTTTCAGGGACTCCGCCATTCAGCAGGATGCGCCTTGTCAGGACCGGGAGTGTACTGCCGACGATGATCTGCAAGACCACGAACAGCCATGCGCCATTCGGCAGCATCATAAAAGGCGCCAGCAAGAGCGGCAAACCAGGAGAGCGGTAGGTATCCAAAAAAAAGGGAGCTTCGCTTGCATACGAATAGCCATTTCCTCGCACGAGGTTGTCGGCGATCTCATAGTAGCCGTCTTCGTGCTGTAATCCAAGAGAATGCGCTGAGATGATGAGCACGATCAAGCGAATGACAAGCGCTATGCCGAAAATAAAAAAAACAGCCCTTTTATTCTGACGTCCGCTTCCGGTTTGATCTGCGTGTGTAGAGGGCTGATCCATTGATCCTAAATATCGGCTAAAGTTCTCTAGAAATGGTCGGGGTGACCCGACTTGAACGGGCGACCTCATGCACCCCATGCATGCGCGCTAGCCAACTGCGCCACACCCCGTAACATAGTGATATGAATTGAAAGCTTGGTGCCGGAGGAGGGACTCGAACCCTCAAACCTTTCGGTACACGATTTTGAGTCGTGCGTGTATACCAGTTTCACCACTCCGGCATTTTTTATCGGATTGTACTATACCGAGTTGGATGCGCAAAGTCAATATCTATAAGCAAAACATGCTATAGTATATAGGTATGAAGATACATCGATCGAAACGCCTCTTTCTGTTGCTGGCCATAGAAATTATAGGCATCAGTATTTTTTTTATAGCCGTGAAGCCTGAGCGCGAAAAATTGCAAAAACATATAGCAGATGTGATCACTTCATTGCAGCCGATGCTGGGAGCCGGTGCACCAGGTATTTGCCCGGGAACCAAGGGAGTTCAGAAATTCAATTGCTATCAGGCATTCTATGAAAATCTCACTCGAGAGAAGGGTGCTGCTGTTGCATTCCAGGATCTGAAGCAGCGGTATGTAGTTGATCCGTATGCCCATAGCCAATGTCATCAGCTCACGCATGCCATAGGACATGGGGCATTGCAGGATAGTGCAAGCCTTGCAGATACCTTTGCGCATGGAGACAGCTTTTGCTGGTCCGGTTATTATCACGGCGTCATGGAGGAAGTCGTCGAGAAGATCGGCATAGAAGCATTACCGGAGCAGTTGAATACGATTTGTGCTCCCATGAAAAAAGGAAGCACGCAGGATTTTTATTACTATAATTGCGTGCATGGTCTTGGGCATGGCGTCATGGCTATCAAAAATAATGAGCTCTTTGATGCATTAGCTCTGTGCGGAAAACTCAGTGATAGATGGGATCAAGAAGCATGCTCGGGCGGAGTCTTTATGGAAAATGTCATGCTGGACACTCGTGAAGAAGGGACAAAATATTTGCATCCGGATGATCCGGTATATCCGTGCAATGATGTCGAGGAAAAATATAAACCGCAATGCTATGTCATGCAGACTTCGTATATGATGTCGGTACTGCAAAGGGATTTTTCGAAAGTGTTTGCACTCTGTGCAACGGTATCGGAGCGATATCAGGACATATGCTATGAAGGAGTTGGACGCGATGCGTCAGGACAGACGTTGAGCTCTATCGATGAGACCGTGAAGCTCTGTAATTTGGGCACCACTCGTATGCAGCGGGAGCATTGCATGATAGGAGCGGTAAAAGATTTTGTTTCGTATTATCATTCAGACACAGAAGCAAATAAACTATGCTATGCGGTGCAGCACGATCTGCTCGATAGCTGTCTGACGACTGTGAAGGCGTACTATAAACTTTTTTAGAGATGAGAGAACATGTTGAATAGAGAACCTATCAATTTTTTAGCAGAATGTCAAAATTGCCCTTTCTGATACTTTTGTTACCATAGGTGTATGCAACACCCAAAAACTGTTTCAGAATATATAGCGCATGCCCCGAAGGAGCAGCGTACTCGGCTCCGAACAATTCGAGCCGCGATCAAAAAAGCCGCGCCGAAAGCAGAGGAGAAGATAAGTTATGGCATGCCCTACTATGGTTTGTATGGGCGACTTGCATATTTTGCTGCAGCGAAAAAACATGTAGGTTTGTATCTGATGCCGCCCATGATCGCAGAGCACAAAAAAGAGCTGAAGAATTACGAAACTTCAACCGCGACCATTCAATTTCCAAATGATAAACCACTGCCCATCCCGCTGATCAAAAAACTTTTGAAGTCTGCGGTAGAAAAAAATGTGAAAAAGGCTCTGCGTATATGCTCTCGCGGGCATGAGTTCATGGCACCTGGACCATGTCCTGTATGCTGGCCGGGACGCCTCAAGAAAAAGAAATAACCGCACCGATGAAAACCTTTTTGATCGACGCAGTATACTGTTTTATTGTCGAGAGCAAAGGCGGTTTTAGTATTTTTATTGAAATGTATGAGTTACTTGAGAGTTATCCGAACCGAAAAATTTTACTCACTGGCGCGCGCGATGAGGATATCGAGAGATATGGATTAGACAAGGTGCCGTATGAATATTTTACGTTGAAATCCGATCCCAAAAAATCAAACCCCGAATACTATACGACGATGCTCAGGCATTTCCATATGAAACCGGATGATGTCGTGTATGTCGAGCATAATCCCGATGCCGTTGAGAGCGCACGTTCTGTGGGGATTGAAACGTATCTCTATGATCGCGAGAAAAAAGATCTGGATGCTTTGGAAAAGTTTTTATCCTCTTTGAAAGATGAGACAGTGAACGTGCTCTAGCTCAGGAACGAGTATAAAAAGAAAACGGCCCCGGTCCACACGTTCGTGTGGCCGGGGCCGGGGATGAGGAAGGAAAATTACTCCATCGTCTTGAAGGCTCGGTAGATGAGCCCTGACCAGAACGATGAAAGCGTCACGATCGCAAAGACCGCGACGATGTAATCGATGAATCGGGATTGTTCGAAGAGAACTGGACGGTAGAGGATCACTGCTAGTAGTGAGAGCCAGTGGCTCGTACAATACGGGCAGTTCACGAGTTTACCGAGCCAGGTGCTGATGCGCTCGATCAGCGAGCGGAATCCCTCGAAGATCGGAGATTTCGCTGTGGTCATCGAGATCGAGGACACAGACAGGGAAAGGACTAGTATCTTGAGGAAGTGCATGAAAGTTTCGTTCATCCTTACTCCTTCATCAGCGGAAACAGAAGCAGCCCCTGAGGGGTCTGTCTGCCTTGTCCTTGGTATCGTTCAGGACGGCGTCGATGGATTCGAGGGCTTGATCGATGGATGGCAGCGAAGTATCGAGGCTTGTCGGATCAAGCACCGACTCTTTCCCGCTTCCCGCAGGACGTTGGGTTTTCTTTTTCTTGCGTTCCTGTTCCATGTCGTCCTCTTATACCGCCGCGAGATGGTGTTTCTCGATCTTCACCACGCTGTTGCGGAAGTCACGCATGTACTCGGTCAGCTCATCCTGGTGGTTGAGATCGAGATTTTGTCCATAGACGTTGGCGACTGCATGATCAAGGTCGTGCCTCGAGATACCGCTTTGCTTTCGGTTCTTGATGTCACGACGGATGGCAAGCGATGTTGCTTGGTCGACGATGCCTGCGATCATACCTCCGTTGACGATGTGCCGGAGGCTAAACAGTTTCTGGCTGACGACTCCTTTGTTCAGCACCGAAACATCGTAAAGGGCGAGATCCTCGGCGTAGAGCTTTTCAGCGGCGTAGGCAGCCATGTTCGACCGCGTGTAGCCGTTGTCGAAAGGAACATCACGGAGATGCAGCGAGAAGATGTCAGTTGCGCTCCGGACATCCGGCCGCGTAACCCTGATCTTGCGGTCGATGCGACCATCACGAACGATCGCCGGATCCAAAACGTCAGAACGGTTCGTGGCGAGTATTACGATCGCACCGCTATCGTCGAGTCCGTCCATTTCAGCGAGGAACATCGGAACGATGGTTGACTCCATGTCAGAGCTGACGCCGGAACCGCGTTTTCGCAGAATGGATTCAGCCTCGTCGATAAAGATCACCGCCGGATAACCGTTGTCCAGGCGATGTTTACGTGCACGCGCGAAGAGCTGCCGGATCGCAGCCTCGGAGTCGCCGACCCAGCGGGTCAGGATCTCAGGACCTTTGACGTAGAGAAAGCCGCTCGGGGCGCTGTTGCCATCGCCATGGAGCCGTGACATCGCCGTCGCCGTTGCTTTCGCAAGCATTGTTTTGCCGCAGCCCGGAGGTCCGTAGAGCAGAACGCCCTTGATCGGCCGCTTGTTGTAGTGGCGATATAGGCTTCGCTCACGCAGCGGCAACTCTATAGCCTCGATCATTTCCGTTTTGGCGGTTTCGAGTCCGCCGATGTCATCCCACGAAACGTCGGATAACTCCGTCAGCGTGAAAGATTCTTCCTCACGGTCGAGTCTCTGGATGATGATCGAAGCAGATGCATCGAGGATTACGCGGTCGCCTTTCTCGAGGTGAAAGTGCTGACCACATAAAACGACACGTTTTTGATCTTGATGTTCTACTTCGCACAAGTCGTTGTCGAGCCGTTGTACCACCGTCGAGATGTCGCCGTTGGTGAAGCCTTCCACGACTTTGACGATCTGGCGAGACTCCGGCGACAGCTTGACGGTGTCACCTGCGCGGACGTCCTCGTCTTTGGGTAGCATCACCTCCATCAACGTACCGTCGAAGTAGATCACAGCCGTTGACGGAACCGGGAGACCGTCGACAAGATCCAAGTCAATGGGGCCATAACGACTGTCACAATTGTAAGAATTTTCGTAGCCGTCAGCGAAACGAACTACCGCTGTCAGGCTACCTTCTTGTTCTCGGAAGATCGTACCGATCCCAGCGTTCTGATAGTAGTACTCGCTATTTTTCGAGATACGAACACGAGTGCCTTTTGTAAAAGCACTTAAGTCCGGATCGGCCGGCATGATCCTGATCACTGTTGCCATGGGCATCGGCAGAGCCGTGAGCTGCTTCAGGCGAGAGTTCTGCTCCAGCAGCTTTTCTTTTGCCAGGACCAGAGCTTCACGAAGCCTGAAGGCATCCTTGCCTTCTTTTTCGTCAACTTCCTGATATCTTGCAAGCTTGTCTTCGAGCTCGGCAACGTACGCACGAGACGGAAGAGTGTCGTCTTGAACGATCGTAGCTGGAGCTTCGTGCTCTTGTCGATGATGTTCACCTGTCTTCTGTTGAGGATGGTCTGCTTTGGGGGTTTTTTTGTTGGACCACATGCCTCAGTCTCCTTGTGACCTGTTTGTTGCGTTTACTGCAAACGTACGTCGACAGCTCGTTCCACCTTTGTTCCGTTCTCGTCATCGACCGTTCCGATAAGGAACGTCACGTTGAGACCGCGCGCGAGTGCGATGTTTTCGTGCACAGAAGCAACGATAAACTTGCGCCCGTCGTAGGTACTCGTGGTGTCTTTGACTCGCACTTTCCAAAGAGTGGCTCGAGATGCAGGGTCGGCCCCAACGACGTATCCTTGATGCCTTTTTTCGATCATGGGCTTCTCCTGTTGACTATAGACCTTCTGACCTTTATACATCCAACGACTTATCGTCGTAATTGGGACAATGTGAGTAATTTCCATAATTTTTAAGGGACTGATAAAACATAAAGATATAGTATATTAAATGATTTTTGTCAATCCAATTCGTTAATCGATAAAAAAGAAAACGGCCCCGGTCCACACGAACGTGTGGCCGGGGCCGCAAGTTATGCGAGGCCCGAAGGCTTCTTCCAGTCGTCGTGACCGATGTGGCCGACAAACAACGGCTTGCTGAAGCCATGCCTGGTGAAGCAGACGAGGAAAGGCTTGTCGATGATGTAGACCGTCTTCGGCTTCGAGGCGCCCAGACGCATAATGCCGATCGCAGCAGCGCTCTCGGCTCGCGCGCCGACCTCGTTCATCCGAAGCTTGGTTTGCTGCTTCGCCTGCGAGACGATTGCAGGCCGACCGTCAACGCCCTTGGTGTTCAGTCCGCGGAGCCACGAGATGTCGACCTCTTGGTTCAGATCGACCATGGGGAAAATGACGCCTTCGTGCTCATCGTCGATATCGTCCGGTTCGAGCAGCCTGTCTGCCAGGCTGATGAGGTCGAAATCCTTCGGAGGATCATCCACGATGGACAGGTGGACCATGTCTCCGGACTTGGTTTTGATCATGATGACCGGATGCCGGTGCTTCGCCACGCGATAGATGATGTGGCCCTTGTCCATGCGCACGGCAGGGTAGGGCGTATCGTCCGCGGTCACGATCTGAGTTTCTGATCCTTTCGCCTCCCATTCCACGAGCAGGTCGAGTACGCTCGCGACGCCGAACTCGTTCGGGTCGAAGCGATCGAGCTGGATGCGGAAGCCTTTTTTCCTTAGGAAGGCGTTGATCTCGTCAGCGCTTTTCGAAGCGAGGCTCTCGATCTCCGGCAGCCTGCCGATCTCGTCGCGGTTGCGCCTGAAGAATTCGTCAAGGAATCTCGACTGCATGCGGTTCTTCGGGGACCAGAGCCTGTGAGCTCCCATGCCAGGCATTTCTTCCGCTGCGACCAGGGCCGCTACGATCGGATAGGTGACTACGGTTTGGCTTTCGGTTGCGATCACGCCTTCTCCTTTTTGCCTTTTGGCAGTTAAAGTGCGACTTCTTGCTGCGATGCAAGAAACCGCAAATATTTGCAGGAAATGAAGTAAATGTCAATTTTTTTATCCACGTTTAATAAAAAAGCATTTGATTTTAATGTTATTGACAATGTTGCCTGAAAAGTGTATAAGTCTTTGATCATCGTCCAATCACGGATGATGAGTTCCAATACACATGAGGTGCCCATGCCGCTCCTGAAACGGTTCTACGACCTGCTTCACGACAAGCTCAGCGCCGGCGTCGACAAGGCTCAGGATCCCGAAGACAAGATCCGTGCCGTGATGCACAGCATCACGGACCAGGCGCCTGCGGTGCGCCAGGCCACAGCCGAGCCCATCGCTCGCTACACCGATCTGCTTTCCCGCAGCGAAGCCATGAAGGTGAAGGTCACTGCGCTCGAGGCCAAGGCGCGCGGAGCCATCGGCAAAAACGACGAGGCCGCACGCGCCTACGCGACGCAGCTTGTCGACGCCAGGGCCGAAGCGGCCAGGATCGACGCACAGCTCGCGACCGCGAAGGAACGGGCGGACCAAGCCCGCCAGCACTACGCCGACTGGAAGGAGAAGGTCGACGCGATGCACAGCCAGGCCATGGATGCTCTCGGCGAAGCCGAACGCGCCAAGGCGCAGAGGGTCTACAACGAGACCATGCGCACGCTCGACAGCACAAGCCTCGACAGCAGCTTCGCGGAAGCGACGAACGCCGTCGCCATGGAGGCGCGCAAGGCCGACGCCGAGGCAACGCTCGACGAGGATCCGACAGCGGCAGCGGTCAAGGCATACGACAACCAGCAGCGTACCGCTGCGGTGGACGAGGTTCTGAAGAGCCTCGCCGCATCGCAAGATGCCGCAACCCCGGCCTAACAAAGGCCGGTCTACTATCGGTGCAGGTGTTCCCCTCGGAATGCCTGCACCTTTTCTTTATAATAGTGGAAACGAAATGGTTGACTTTTTTATCAATATTTGTTAGAAGTATCGGTTGCTCTTTAACACGCTATTCGAGAAAATATTGAAAAAAACGGAGGTTCTTCTCGTGATACAAATGATCCTCGGTAAGCCTGTCGACGAATTCGTTTATCGGTATGTCCCGGGCTTGTGGGTGATCACCCCGTATTACAATCCAATGGGCTACCAGACCCGGCGCCGCAACTACGAGATCTTTTCTCGCGTCTTGCGAAACTCCGGCATTCCGCTCATCACGGTCGAATGCGTATTCGGCGATCAGAAGTTCGATCTTCCTGAGTCACCGGACGTGATCCGGCTGAAGAGCGAGTCCATGCTGTGGCAGAAAGAGCGTCTGCTCAATCTCGCCATCTCATGGCTGCCGCCATCCTGCACCGCAGTTGCGTGGCTTGATTGCGATCTGATGTTTACGAACCCGAACTGGGCTCAGGAGACTGTGGCGCGTCTGCACGATGCAGCGGTTGTTCAAGTCTTCGAGACTTGTAACCGCTTGCCGCAGCAGTATGCGGATCCCTCTGCACATGGAGACATCTGCACTTCCTTCGGCAGCGTGCTGTCACAGGATCCTTCACAGTACGCTACAGGCAATTTCGCGAATCACGGTCACACCGGATACGGCTGGGCTGCGCGAAGGGACATCCTCGACAAACACGGGCTCTACGAAGCAGCAATAGCCGGATCGGCGGACCATTATATGGCCCATGCTGCGGTCGGTGATTTCGATTCAGTGTGCATCACTCGCCACATGAGCAGAAACCCTACGCTCAAGCGGCATTACCGCGACTGGGCCGAGTCGTTCTATGAGTCGGTCGGCGGCAAGCTGCAGGCAGTGTCAGGCACTGTGCTGCATCTGTGGCATGGAGAGCTCGCGGATCGAAAATATTCGCTACGCCATCTCGAACTCGAAGCTCTGCAGTTCAATCCGTACACTGATCTGGTTTCGCATCCCGGCAAACCGCTGGAGCTGAAGCCCAGTAGTCGAACTGAGGAATTGATTCGCTGGTTCGGCATGTATTTCGCGAGCCGGCGAGAAGACGGACCATTAACCGCAACGATATGACGGAGGACCCATGGCTGACAAACGGGTGTTTCTGACCGAGCTCGACTCTCACGCAGACAGCTTGCGACGTGCATTCGAACAGATGGGCCAGACGATCCAGGATAACGGTCGCGATCTCGACGCGCTGCGAAAAACTCGCAGCAAGCGGATCGGCGAGTACATCGACGAGATTCTGCCGGACCTCAGTCCGGCCTCGATCACTCAGCTGAACGCGAAGCTTCCAGGCGCTGCCACGACGGAGCAAGTCGTGTCGCTCATCGCAGGAATGAAGCAGACCTACCAAGGTCAGGTCGACCGCCTGCTCACGACCTACGACCCCAAGTCCTACGAAGGAACCAAGATGGGCCTGGAGGTCAAACTCCAGGAAGCCGAGAGAGACCTCGACTATGTGAAAGCTCCGCTCGACGGCCTCAAGGCCATCCCGGATCTCTCGCGTCTCATGCAGAGCGGTTATGGCACCGATGCCTACCCGCATGGCTTCCTCAACAGCCAGTACTACCGCGACTGGAAAGCAGCCGACGCGGCTGTCGAGCGGGCTGGAAACGTCAGGAACTGGGTCGAGCTCGCTGCACGGTATCGTACCGCAGCCGGCAACGTGATCACCGTCGGAGCGCGAGTCGCATCAGTTCGCAAGCAGATCGAAACGCTGACTTCCCTGCACGACGAATACGAGAACGCGAAGGCTGCGCTGGACCAGGTTCCGCAGAAAGCGCGGGAGACGATCTCAGTGAAGGTCAGGTCGAAGCTCGATGCTTTGGATCCGATGCCTGACTGGGCATCCGACATCGCGAACTTGGACAAGAAGATCGCGGCCAAGGTGGACGAGACTTCGAAGCTTCAGGAAACCCAAGGCAAGATGTCCGAACAGATCGCGAGCATGCAGAAGATCAAAGCGCAGGCAACGCGCAGCAGGGATAACCAAGTCCCTGACAAGTACCTGCAGGCGATTCGCCAGACCAGGCCCTTCGGCGCATCCGGAGGCAGCTCGCACACCGTGTACGTGAACGACAATAGCTGGCTGCTGCCGATGATCCTGTACACGGAGATGGGAAATCACTTTTCCAGCGACCGTGCCTACCGCGACGGGCGTGAGGATCAGCGCCAAGCTGACTACGCATACGCGCACGCCGATCGCAGCGGCAACTCCTAAACCTACAACGTTTCTATTTCCATTTGGAGGAAGAGACCGATGACGTACAAGACGTTCGTGCGCGTGGTCTGGGTTCTGGGGATCGTGCTCGTCATTTCGATGGGCTATTGCGTGAAGAACTGTGCGAGCAGCCATGCTTCGGCCGAAGCCCAGGTTCAGACCGGCACGGTGGTGACGCAGGCGTATATCCCGCCGGCTCCTGTCCGCGCACCCGACCCTGAACCTCCGGTTCGCCACGTCGCTCCGGCGGCTGCCTCGGGGCCGCTCACCGCTTCTCGCATGTACTCGACCGATGAGCTTGCCGCCAAGATCGAGGGCTTCCTCTCGGCTCACGGCAAGAACCGCGGACGCCAGCAATGGGTGAATTGCATGCCGGAGGAGCCTTTCCGCGCGACGGCAGTCCGTTTCAAAGAAGCGGACGCGGTCAAATGGTCGAATGACCCTGACCAGTGGTCGCAGGTCCGCCTCGACCTCGATCGCGACGGTCGCGACGATGAGAAGTGGCTCCTGAAAAACGGCCACACCTACAAGCGAGAGGTGCTCGGGCCTGACGGCAAGAGCGTCGTCAAGACCGAATACGTCAAGAGGTAGGAGAAGCGTCTGAGTAATTTCTCGAATTGTAAGCTGTGCCCCGAGCGTTTCACGCCCGGGGCACTTTTCTTTTATCAAAAATATCCTTGTCACAGATATCGTTGCGTATTACAGTATAAGCATACAGAACACTATTTTTAAATAATCTAAAGCACACATATGAAAAACCGGCATGGCGGCGAAGCAGTATATGGACTTGGTCTCATCGGAGCATTGGTTTACTTTATCGGCCATGCGCAATCGTTCTGGGGTGGCTTGCTTGGTTTTCTTGAAGCCTTAGTCTGGCCGGCAATACTCGTGTACAAATTGTTAGAAATGTTTTGGAAATAGAAAGCAGTTTTTGAAAAAGAAAAAGGCCGTATCGGGAGATACGGCCTCATGAATCATAATGCAGTGTTGCTTCAGACCAACTGGAGTTTCCGTGCCAACCAGGGCGTGGCCAGAGGTTGGACGATGAGTGTGAGCAGGATCACCCACATGCCGATCGGTACGAGTGCCTCGGTACCGGGAATAGCGCGACTCGCGATGGTGACGAGAAGTACTGCCGGGATTGCACCGGTTTCTCTGACCCAGGCAAGGAAGGCGAGCTGTTGCCAGCTAAGGCGTTCCTTGGTGAGCTTCGTTGTGAAGACCGAAAGCATGACCAACACCGTCAGCGGTCGTACTACGAAAACGAAAACGAGTGCCGAGATGATGCCGATGAGAGCGTATTGCCCGAGCGAGCCAAGATCTACGAGCGAGCCAAGCAGGAGGAAGATCGTGGGCTTCGCCAGGCCGTCCACCACATGTTCTTCGAGGAAGTGACCCGTTTTCTCGAGGTGATTCGAAAGCTCGAAGAGAAGGCCTGCGATGAAAGCCGCGAGATAGCCGCTGCCTCCGAAGAGCAGTGCTGCCACGAAGGCGAAGAGCGGGATAAACAGGAAGAAAATCCCGTCAGCACCGGCTTCGAATCCGTGATGCAGCTTGCGCCAGCTGAAGAGCCTGAGCAGCAGCCAGCCGACGATACCGGCGAGGGCACCGTAGAATGTTTGCTCGACGAGAATCAGCGCGCTCCCGACTGAGAACAGTGAAGCGAATCCGCTCGTGACACTGGTGAAGCCGGTTCCAGAACCTGAGAGTATCCCAAGGGCGGCGAGTGTCAGCATCGCACCAACCACATCGTTCACGGCGCTCTCGCCGATTGCGATGTCTTTGATCGAGTCGTCCTTGAACTGCATCGGCCCGATCAGGGGGATGATTGCAGCAGGATCTGTGGATGCCAGAGCTACGCCGAGCAGGAGACAGGTCGTCGGACCAAGAGGAGTGCCGAGGATGGCGCCGAGAACGTTTAGCGCTAAGGCAAAGAGAAACGCTGTCATCAAAGTGCCGGGTGCGGCAAGTGCGATGATCTTCCAGAATAGTCTCTGGAAGTTTTTTCGCGCAGTACCGACTCCTCCGTGGAAGAGTATGTAGATAGCGCTGATCGTAGCCACTGCAATGACCGTTGCTCCGGAGTGCTCTGCCAGAAGCGAGAGCATTGGTTTCGCAGCGATACCGATCAGGAGCGCCATCACGAATGACGGCACGCTTCTGCCCCGGGCAACATAGTAGCTGAGCACGTTCAGGATGAAGAATTCGCCCAGGATGATGAAGAGAGAGACGAGCTCCGGTTCAGCGCTGCGGTGGATCATGTCCCGGACCGGCTCGGCGAAGAGATGTGACAAGAAGCCGATCATCAGAAGCGAGAGGACGATCTCCACAAATGATAGTGCATTCTTTTTCATCGTTTTCCTTATTTTCGTGAGAAATTGTACCAGAGCACGGTGAAAAAGAGAAGCTATTTGAGCGCCGAGATGAATCGCTCGAGGTCATTGGAAGAGATGCTCAACGGCACGATTTCGCCGTCGTCCGTCACCAAAGACAGATCGAGCTTGATCCGAAGTTTTGGAAAGTTCGCGGGCACCTGCGCAACACGCGTTTGCAGGTCTTGAGCGAATGACTTGGGCAGTGCCACAGCAATCGACGACATTCGTCCGCTTTGACGGGCGAGCTCTTGCGTGATTACGATGAGCAGTTTCATGGCGCGATCTCCTATTTTTGGTTTTCCCTGCGAGTTCGAAGCTACTGTACTAGAAATGACAATGTACTATGGACATCAGAATATGACACCGGCGCGTCTAAATGTCAACGTCATTTTATCGCTCGGCCGAGGATATATTTTTTGAAAAAGAAAAGCCCCGGTCCACACGTTTGTGTGGCCGGGGCCGATGGACTCAGAGATCGCTCCTAGTTCTTGCCGAGCCTGTAGCCGGCAGCCTCGAACTTTTCGTGGACTTCCTTGTGAGTCCCACTGAACTCCTCGACGAGGTCCTTCTTGTGATCGAGGACTCTGATGAGGAACCTGCCGGGCCCGGTCACGTGCTCCGTAACGTAGAAGCACTTCACGTACTCGAGGACAGGCGTGGGAACTGTTCTGAGAGCTGCCCAAGTCTCGCGGGAAAATCCCAAGTCGCTCATGAAGCCTCCGAAACCCTTTATAGGTGAGTGGTTTTTGGTGGTTTAGTGTACTGTATATATATTAACATATATTGATAAAAATGTCAATATCCTCTTGCTACTCGACCAGTCATATATATTTTTTGAAAAAGAAAAAGCCCCGGTCCACACGTTCGTGTGGCCGGGGCCGAATTTCCTCGTAGCTGCGTGTTTCAGAAAGATCCGCCGATCTCCAGAGTGAGACCTTGCTTACCAGCGATGGCCCCGTGATTCGGGACCTGGTAACCCACATAGAGCGTGAGCGGCGTCTTCGGAAGCGCGATGCTCGCGCCAGCAGTGGCAAAGCCAAGTCCGTGTCGGCCAGAGTACCAGTCAACAAGCAGGCTGACACTTTGAGACAAAGGCTGTTCCAAGCCCGTGATGACATGCGTCGTGCTGATTCCGAACAGCTGCTTGGTGCCAGCGCTTGTCCCGAGTGTCAGGCGTGTATTGGTCTTGCGGACTTTGCCGCTGAGATGCGAGTAGGCCCAGTAGCCAATGCCCTGGTGGTCGAGTGAGAACAGCTGCTGGTAGCCTACAGTGATCTGCAGAGCATTCGGATCGGCCTTTCTGACCGGAATGCCGGTCTTGAATCCCACGCCGATCGTCCGGTTGCCTGATGCTGGCGAGGTAGTATTGTACAGCGTCATGTCGATCTCGGTGTGGAAGCCGACGCCTGCCGCAAGGTAGTCGGTACCGTACCAGTACCGCCCATTACCCCAGGCGCGGAACTGAGACTCATGCTCCAGGTAGATTCCTTTCCGCGGCGTGATGTCTGCGCTTGGCACATTGAAGATGGTTTGTTGAGCGAACGAAGCGCTGCTGAAAGCCACACTGGCTGTCAGCAAACACAGTGGAAAGAACCGTCGCATTGCCTCCTCCTTAGGTTTTCGCGAAAGTCCGTTATACTGCTTTTGTTATACAAGGTCAATAGGTCTTGTCAGGGGTATATGGAGGGAGTAGGATTTGGTGATTAAAGCATAAATGGCTGGAGACAGCCGTGGGAGTGCATAAGCGAAAGATAAAAAAACTTTTGACAATGAAACTGAAGAACGATAGATATAGGAAAGCCCGAGGAGGTAGAGCTCAGCTCTTGAAGCTTTATTGTGAAAGCTGTGGCGCGTTTCTTTTTATCTACCAAAAAGATGGACCAGGTATTCTCAAGCGTCTGTATACAGATAGAATACAGGATACAAAAAAGCCGCCCGCAGGAGCCAAGCTGATCTGCTCAAAATGCAAGACACTTCTTGGAGTTCCTATTATTTATAAAAAAGAGAAACGCGCCGCTATCAGGTTATTTGCTGGCGCTATTATTAAGAAAAAGTGATTAAGACGCCGTTTGATTAAGATCTCGAAAGGGCCTTGTCAGGTACTATAGGAGAGGGTATTGTTTTATAGTGAATGTAAAGTTATCCAATTAGCTCGATAAAACATAATAATAGTGTATATGATCATTAGGCATTTGAAAGTTAAAAATTGGAGAAATTTTAAGAACATAGACGTTGATCTCCAAGAAAGGCAGTTTTTAGTCGGCCCGAATGCATCAGGAAAGTCGAACCTTTTAGACCTATTTCGTTTTTTGAGAGATGTAGCTAAGACGGAAGGCGGTGGACTTCAAAAGGCGCTAAAAGATAGAGGCGGGGTTTCAAGGGTAAGAAATTTTGCTGCACGTAAAAATCCCGAAATTGCAATTGAAATTGTCGTCGCCGAAGATTTTGACTCTAAATCTAGTTGGAAATATTCAATTGGTATTATACAAGAAGTACGCGGAGATCGTTTATCAAAATTAAGCTATGAAAAAGTCGAACGTAATGGAGAACTGCTTCTTGAGCGGCCAGATGCTGATGATAAAAAGGATCAAAGACGTTTGACGCAAACATCTCTTGAACAGATTAATGCAAACGCACCTTTCAGAGAACTTGTTCGTTTTTTGCAATCTATAACATATTCACATTTAGTACCTCAACTTCTACGCTATTCAGATAGAATTCAAGGACGTATCATTGAAGACGACCCTTTTGGACAAGGGTTCCTTGAGCGTATTGCGAAAACCCCTGATAAAACAAGAGTTAAACGTTTGAATAAAATCGAAGAAGCGATCAAAATTGCTGTACCTCAATTACATAAGTTGGAGTTCGTGAGAGATGATGTAACTGGTAGACCTCATCTACAGGCTTTGTACCAGCATTGGCGTCCAGATGCGGGTAAGCAACGCGAGGACCAGTTTTCAGATGGTACACTACGCTTGATAGGATTTCTTTGGGCACTTCTTGAGGGCGACTCTCTTCTATTACTTGAAGAACCTGAGCTTTCACTCAACTCAGGTATCGTATCCCAACTTGCATCTTTAATATATAAAGCTCAACGAATTCGTAAGCGACAGATCATAATTAGTACACATAGTGATTCATTACTTAGTGAAAAAGGTATTGATGGTAGTGAAGTTTTAATGTTAATCCCCAAATCAGAGGGCACTTCAGCAATACTTGCTTCAGATATCACAGAGATTCGCACGCTCCTTAGTAATGGCTTTGATGTAAGTGAAGTAGTCCTGTCTAGGATTAAACCAAAAGAAATAGAAAATCTCTCGCAATTAAAATTGCTCTAATCACATGATTCTTGCTGTTGAGGATCTTTTGAGTGAAGTTGTTGCAAAAAAAATTATTGCCTCGACAAGATCAGATATTCACGTAAATCAGGTAATAGGACGTAAAGGATCAGGCCATCTTAGAAATAAAGCGGCAGAGTTAAATCGGGTTGCTCGCTCGCAACCGGTTTTTATTCTTGCTGATTCTGATAGCTTGAGTGCCTGTCCAATAGAGTTAGTGTCGACATGGCTAGGTGGTAGAAAAAATAAGATGCTCATTTTCCGTTTTGTAGTCACAGAAATTGAATCATGGGTATTAGCTGATAGATTAGCATTTGCAAAGTTTTTTTCGATACTCTATGATCGAATACCTCAATCAACAGATAATATACGAAATCCAAAAGAATTTTTAATAAATCTAGTTCGTCGTTCTCGAAGTAAAAAAATAAAGAATGATTTACTACCTAAATTGGGCGCCACAACTAAGGTTGGCCCAGGCTATAATACACATTTAATAGATTTTGTTACTAATAATTGGGACGCTGGAAGGGCAGCTAGCTCTTCAGCAAGTTTGGATAAGACGATACGTAAAATTAGGGAATTTAGTTATTAATTATTTATGAGTTGCTGAATATTGAAAAAATTGAGAGAATACTGTCCTAATAACGTTTACTAATATATACATATGAAAACCCTCAACCCTTACCTTACTTTCAACGGCAATGCTGCTGAAGTAATGAAGTTTTACCAATCAGTACTCGGTGGAGATCTCCGGGTCCAGACGTTCGGTGATGCGAAAATGGCTCAAAAGCCTGAGCATGAGAAGCTCACCATGCACGCGGTTCTCACCAGCGGTTCTATCACTATCATGGCAAGCGATGCCAGGCCAGATATGGGTACCGTCAAATTCGGCGATGAGTTCAATATGAGCTTGCAGGGTTCAGAAGAAGATGGTCTTGCAGATATTTTTGCGAAACTTGCTGAAGGCGGCAAGATCGATATGCCAATGGCAAAACAATTCTGGGGCGATACGTTCGGCATGCTCGTTGATAAGTTTGGCATTCATTGGATGGTAAACATTACAGCTAAGAAATGACAAAGGATCTTTTATGAAGTCCGCTGGCAAAGCAAAACCATATACCCATCGTCACGCAGACGGCACACTCTGGGCCAAAGGATATTTATTGAATGGCAAGATGCAAAAAAATGGACATGGTATCGAAAAGATGGAACCAAGATGCGCACGGGGAGTTTCGATATGGGTAAGCGAGTCGGTGCTTGGGCAACAATTGATAAAAATGGAAGAATAGTCAAAGTAACAACATTTAAATAATGGTCATTTCGACCGGAGCTGAGAAACCCCGCTTCAGTTCATCGGGACATCTCGACTTCGTTCGATGTGACAGAAGGAAAAATATATGCAAAGAAACCCTGTAGTGCATTTCGAAATGCCATATGACAACGCAGATCGCCTGGCGAAGTTTTATGAAACTGCCTTTGGCTGGGGCATGATGAAGTTTGGCGAAGAAATGGGAAACTATGTTACGGCAGCCACCACGGAGACTGATGAGAATAGAATGGTGAAAACGCCGGGCACTATCAATGGCGGATTCTTTCCGCGAAAAAAAGATTGGCCGGCACAGTATCCATCAGTCGTGGTCTCAGTGGATGATATCAAAGATGCGATGCAGAAGGTGAAAGACGCTGGCGGCGAAGTTTTGGGCGAGCCCATCGAGATCCCGGGCATCGGAATGTATGTGTCATTCAATGACACTGAGGGAAATCGCGTGAGTTTATTGCAGGCAATGAAAAAATAAATAATAACTAAAAACAATAGTATGAAAAAATTTTTTGTAACCTTCCTTGCATCGGCAGAAGCAGTCAATACATGGAAGGCAATGGATAAGGAAGATATGAAGGAAGGTATGCAAGAATGGAATGCGTGGTTTACAGCTCATGCATCCATGACCGTAGACAAAGGCTCCTCATTAGGCAAAACCAAGCGCGTAGATATGCAAGGCATAGCTGATGGCAAGAATGAATTGATCGGCTATATGGTCGTTGAAGCACAGTCGATCGAGGAGGCAGCAAAGATGTTCACGGATCATCCGAATGCAAAGATGGAAGGCTGTTCTGTAGAGGTCATGGAAGTATTGGATTTGCCAAAGATGTAATATCATTTCGACCGTAGTCCGCCATCAGCCAGCCGGCTGAGGAGGACGGAGCGGAGAAATCCCGATGAGATAGTGGTGGACTATCAGTATGAAAAGCAGTTTATACTTCGTGTATATCACGACCAACCCGGATCGTCACACTGTTTTGTATGTTGGCGTAACGAATAACCTAATAAGGCGAAACTGGCAGCACAAGAATAAGTATTTCAAGGGCTTCACGTCAAAATATAATGTTGATAAACTGGTGTACTATGAACTGTTTCAGGCTGCTGTAGGGGCTATAGCACGTGAAAAGCAGATTAAGCGGTGGAGCCGTAAAAAGAAAGAAGAATTAATCAATACAATAAACCCAGAGTGGAAGGATCTTATATTGGATACCTAAAGCTCAACGGGATCGCTCGACTTCGCTCGAGATGACGGAGGTAAAATGTCACAATCGATCACAGTACAGGCCACAGTGAAAGCCCCCATCGATAAGGTATGGAAATGCTGGGTTGAGCCCGAACATATCAAGAAATGGGCTTTTGCTTCCGATGATTGGGAAGCGCCCAGCGCAGTCAATAATCTGTGGGTCGGCGGGAAATTCATCACGCGCATGCAGGCAAAGGACGGCAGTTTTGGTTTTGATTTCGGCGGAACATATGATGCTGTCGTCGAACATCGCTTGATCGAATATACGATAGGGGATGGCCGCAAGGTAATCGTCCGCTTTGAAGAAACGCCGGAAGGAGTGAAGGTCACCGAAACATTCGACGCCGAGAAGGAGAATACTGAGGACAAGCAGCGCGAGGGCTGGCAGGCAATCATGGATAATTTTAAGAAGCATACAGAGAGTTTTTAATTAATATTGTCATTGCAAACGAAGCCTCGTCATCCCGAACACGCGAACCCGCGTGGAGGGATCTCACAAAGTTTCGTACTAGGGAGATTCCTCGCTACGCTTCGGAATGACAGTGCTGACGAGGCTCCACTGACAAGGATACAAAAAAATCTATGACTCAAAAAATAATCCCGCATCTCTGGTTCGACAAAGAGGCAAAGCAAGCTGCTGAGTTTTATGTGTCTGTTTTCCCAAACTCGAAGATAACGAGCAGTACAACCTTGCATGATACACCCTCTGGCAATGCGGATGTCATGGCCTTTGATCTGAATGGATACTCGTTCATGGCGATCAGCGCAGGTCCTTATTTCAAGATCAACCCGTCAGTTTCTTTTTTCGTCAATTTCGATCCGTCAAAAGACAAGAATGCAAAAGAAAACCTCACAGCCATGTGGGAGAAATTATCTGTTGGCGGTAAAGCACTCATGGAACTAGCGGAGTATCCGTTCAGCAAATGGTATGGCTGGGTACAGGATAAGTTCGGAGTCACCTGGCAACTCATGCTGACCAATCCTGAGGGGGAAGATCGACCATACATCATTCCTTCAGCAATGTTTGTCGGCGATGTCAGCGGCAAGTCAAAAGAAGCAACTGATTTTTATCTTTCAGTATTTTCCGTCCAAGGCGGATCCGCCTCGGGCGGAAAGAATTCGAAACGTGGCACACTTGCACCATATCCGAAAGGAATGAACCCTGATACTGAAGGAGGCTTAATGTTCACGGATTTCATGCTCGTAGGACAGTGGTTTGCTGCCATGGACGGAGGACATAAACATGATTTCAAATTCAATGAAGCAATTTCCTATATGGTACTATGCAAAGACCAGGCAGAAATTGACTATTACTGGGATAAGCTCTCTGCAGTACCTGAAGCAGAGCAATGCGGCTGGCTCAAGGACAAGTATGGTTTCTCATGGCAGATAGCTCCGGTCAATATGCAAGACATGCTGAAGAGTGATGACAAAGAAAAAGTGAAACGCGTCACTGAAGCATTTCTCAAGATGAAAAAGTTCGATCTCAAGAAGCTCGAAGAAGCTGCCGAGGGAAAATAGCTCACGCATCTCGCATACGAGTGGCTGCGCAGATTGAATACAAATTGACTTTAACCTTATTTTTCAGTAGGTTTTATCTGGTACTTATAATAGGAGGTTTGGATCATGAGGCCAGAGGATGTTTTGGGTGCGCCGCAACCGCGAGAAGAGAAGGTTTGGACAGAGGAGGAGATTCTCCGCATGTGGCCGCAGGCCAACGATGAACTCCGGGGCTTTCAACGGGCTCTGGAGGCACGCTCCGGCTTGACTGCTGCCCAGCTAGGCATGGCTCTGCAGTTGGCAGCGGCAGAATTCAAGCGGCTCCAAGAATCCAGACGAAGCTGAACGAAGGTTCGCTCATATCTATGAGCTCGCTGACCGAGAACGGTCGTTTTTCTTTGGTAAAAAATGAACCCGTTCCACGTGGTGGAGCGGGTTCGGTAGCTATGCAGCGAATACATTGGGCAGTGACCTGATCAGTGCTTCGCGCTGCTTCGAGCAGCGGCGCCATGGTCCGGCAAATCCTCCCAGACCACACATGCCCCAACGCCAGACGGTGCGTTTTGTCTGGCACTCGGGTCGCGTGCATTTCTGGACTGCCAGTTGTAGCGCTTCGCTCACGAAACACACATGCATGCCGGTTCCGCGAACAAAGTCTTTTTCTGCAGGATCTTTCTCCCAGCGGTGAAAACCCATGAAGCAGAGCAGGCGTTGCAAATGTTTTGGCACAGGATGCCTCCCGTTTTTGCAAAGGGTGAGCTAGCCTTTGAATTCTGGAAGCGACCGTATACGCTTCGCTTTTCGATTCGAACATCGTTTCCATTTGGAAGTGCCGCTTATGCCCATAATCGTGCCTTCGACCCAGCGCCATGCAAGGCGCTGTTTTGTGCATTCTGGCCTTGTGCAATGTTGGATCGCCAGCTCAATGTTCCGGTATCCGATGATGAAGAAATTCTCCCTGAAATGGCTTGACCTCTGTTCGGTCGGGTTCTGGTTCCATTTGTGGAAGCTGAAGATGCAGAGCAGCTGCTGCAGTATGCGAAGCATGGATGCGTCCTCCAGATCCGCAGTAAGTTCAGTTGAATGAACGCGCTAGAAAGAAAAACAACCATACAAAAAAACAATTTCTTTGTCAAGAAATGTTTTAAAAAAAGCGTTTGCCCATCCCCACCGCTTTCTTCGGTACCGTAGTTGCATGTATACCTGCTTACGGATTGTCCGCCTTGAAAATGGTGGGGTAAAGGGCTCGCTTGTTCTATGATTCTTCTTCATAGACACTGGACACGTACTATATTCGACGACTATTCTATGGATCTCTTACTCAGCTTGGCAAATGATGAATATTGACATTTTTATTACAAACTGGTATAATCGTAAGTCCTCAAATTGCGTCCTTTTCATCAACAACAACCATAGGGGGAAATCCCATGCTATTCGACGTGGTCATCGTTGGCGGCGGAGTCACCGGCACGGCGCTTCTTTCCGTTCTGAGTCGTTACACGAATATCGGCAGTATCGCTTTTCTGGAAAAGAACGCGAACGTCGCAGAGGTCAACTCGCATCCGCTGAACAATGCCCAGACCTCGCATGACGGCGGCACTGAAACGAACTATAACCTCGAGCACGCGCTCGAGGTACAGCACGCCGCGCGATTATTGCGCGCCTATGTCGAGAAACGGAAAGTCCCGGGACTTTTCAAGATCACCAATCGTATGGTGCTCGGCGTCGGCGCAGACGAAGTTGCTCAGCTCGCGGCGCGTTTCGATGCTTTCAAGAAGCACTATCAGGATCTGCGGCTCGTCAGCCACGAGGAACTCCGCGTCATCGAGCCGAAGCTGATGGAAGGCAGGGACCCGCATGAGCGCGTCTGCGCCTTGGTCAGCGACCAGGGCTATGCGATCGATTACCAGGTCCTCTCCATGAGTTTCCTCGGCGACGCGGCAGTGTCCAGAATGAAGATCGAGCGCCACCTGAATACGGCAGTGCTGAATGTCAAACGCGACGGCGACATCTATCGCCTCACGACCAGCAAGGGAGAAGTTTCAGGACGCGTCGTCGTCTTCGCCGCGGGCTCGTACAGCCTGCTTTTCGCCCAGATGCTCGGCCACGGCATGGATCTTGCGATCCTTCCCGTGGCAGGAAGTTTTTTCTCGGCCGGCCCCTTGCTCAACGGCAAGGTCTACCGCTGCCAGATCGAAGGTATGCCGTTCGCTGCCATTCATGGCGACCCCGACGTTCTGAACCAGAGCGATACGCGTTTCGGTCCTACGACCAAGCCACTGCCGCTCATGGAGCGCCACCGGTACCGCACGTTCACCGATTTCACGAAGCTACCTTTGTTTTCCATCCGGGGCCTGATCGCGCTCATGAAGATCCTTTGGAGCAAGCGCCTCTTCACCTATGTCGTACGGAATGCATTGTACGATGTGCCGGTGATCGGCAAACTGCTCTTTCTGCGCGAGGCGCGGGTCATCGTGCCGACGCTCCGGTATCGCGATCTGAAGCTGCGCCGCGGCGTGGGCGGCATCCGCCCGCAGATCGTGAACCTCACGACGGGCAAGCTCGAGATGGGCGACAAGACCATCGTCGCAGACAACTGCATTTTCAATACCACCCCGTCTCCCGGCGCCTCCGTGTGTCTGGCCAATGCAGTGCGCGATGCGGCACGCGTCGTCAGCTTCCTGGGCAGCGAGTACAGATTCGACCAGGAAGGCATGGAGCGAGATCTCGGCATTGCCGAGGCACAGACGCGCTGACCAGCATGGTTGTAGAAGTTCGGAGCCCTGCGGAATACGTTTCATCGTTTCGCAGGGCTCTTCATTTTCTTTGAAAATAAACCTTTTTTTGTTATACTTATTGCTCTATGGCACGGATAATTTCAGTAGTAAATCAAAAAGGCGGCGTTGGAAAAACGACCACCACGGTAAACCTCGCAGCCTATCTTGCAGACGCAGGGCATCGCGTCCTGGTCATTGATATTGATCCGCAAGGCAATGCATCAGCGGGACTTGGCATTGATTATAAGCATTTGCCGAAAGGCGTGTATGAAGTGTTGGTCGATGAGGCTTTGCCGATGAAGGATGTGATCAAAATGGTGAACGACAATCTGCATGTGGCCCCTTCAACACCTGATCTTGCAGGTGCATCAGTAGAGCTGGTCTCGCATCCGGAGCGGGAATATGTATTGCGAAAGAATATCGCTGATCTTGAGCCGTTCTATGATTTTATTTTGATAGACAATCCGCCGTCGCTCGGGCTTCTGACCATCAATAGCCTGGTCGCAGCGCGCGAAGTCTTGATCCCCGTGCAATGCGAATACTATGCTTTGGAAGGATTGGGGCAGCTGCTTACCACGATCAACTTGATCAAGGAACATGTAAATCCTGATCTGGAGATCCTGGGAGCAGTGCTGACGATGTTCGACGGGCGCAATCGCCTTGCGGATGCTGTGTTCCATGAATTGTATCAATTCTTCCCGCGGAAGATCTTCCGTTCAGTGATACCGCGCAATGTCCGGCTCGCTGAAGCGCCTTCACATGGCAAAAGCATCAGAGAGTATGATTCAGATTCAAAAGGCGCCAGAGCATATCGTAAATTGACGCAAGAAATAATCGCTAGCAATGAAACGGCATGAGCACAGATAAACCAGTACTCGGCAGAGGTTTAAGTTCGCTGATCCCTGGCAGCTCTGCAAAGGGAGGAGGTACCGCTTCATGGGGAGCAACCATGAATACGGTTTCCACGGGCGAGCAGATCGTAGAGATTCCGATTGATGCAATTGTTGCCAATCCCTGGCAGCCGCGAACGAGCTTTGATCATGACAAGCTTGAGGAGCTCGCTAGTTCTATCAAAGAATTCGGCATCATCCAGCCTTTGGTCGTTACCTTGAAGGCGCCTGGCCAGTACCAGCTAGTTGCAGGCGAACGCCGGCTGAAAGCAGCGAAGATCATCAACCTCGCTACGGTGCCCGCTGTAGTGCGCAAGATCGAGGATCAGAAAAAACTTGAAATATCCTTGATCGAGAATGTACAGCGCCATAATTTGAATCCATTGGAAGAAGCAGTTTCCTATAAGCGCCTCATGGACGAATTTAGCCTGACTCAGGAAGAAGTAGCGCAACGCGTGGGTAAAAGCCGGTCATCGGTGGCAAATTTTTTGCGGCTATTGCATTTGCCGAAAAGGGTCTTAGAAGCCCTGGAGCAGGAAACGATCACCTTTTCTCATGCGAAGGTCATTCTGAGCTATCAAACCGAGAAGGAACAGCTGAAAGCATTCGACCATATCATCAGAGGCAGCTTGAGCGTGGCAGCATCTGCAAAACCGCCCCGAAACCCGCAGAGTCCGCGAGGCGGAGACCCGGTACTTCGCTCCTGGGAAGAAAAAGTAAAGGCAAAATTGGGATTCTCAGCCCGCATCAAGAAATTGCCGAACGGCGGCGTTATTGAAATTTCTTTTTCCTCAGATGAAGATCTGAAGGCGCTGCTCGACAGCTTATTGCAGTAATTATAGTTTAAAGTTCAGCAGTTTTGACTTCTTCAACTGTTGGCGTATTTTTTCCTGCGCCATGGTCGTCTTTGCTATTTGCAGCCATTCTGGAGAAGGGCTTTTTCTTTTTTTATCTTTTATGATCTCGATCACATCGCCGCTTTTCAGGATCGTATCGAAACTGGCAATATGGTCATTGATCCGTACGCCTGATGCATGGCTGCCGAGGTCAGAGTGGATATGATAGGCAAAGTCTATCGGTGTTGCATTATCCGGCAGGTCAAGTACATCGCCATGCGGGGTGAAGACGAAGATGCGATTCTGGAAAATATCGTTCTTAATATTTTTCACGTATTCCATGTCATCCTTGATCTTTTTCTGCCAGCCGATCAGCTCCGAGATCCAGGCAAGGCTTTTCTTCGACTGCATGGAATTTATTTCCTTATATTTGCTGTGGGCAGCAATACCGTATTCAGCGACCTCATGCATCTCGATATCGCGGATCTGGAACTCGATGACTTTCCCGAAATCAGTGAATACGGACGTATGCAGACTTTGATAGCCATTTGGTTTCGGCTGCGCAATATAGTCTTTGATGCGCCCTTTCAATGGCGTCCATTTGCTGTGAATGATGCCAAGCACCAGATAACAGTCAGGCACCGAGGTGACAACGACGCGGAGAGCGATCAGGTCGTAAATTTTATTGATATCCCAGTTATGCGTCGATAATTTCTTGTACAAGCTGTACATGTGCTTGATGCGGCCCTGGATGTCTATGTACGGGATATGATTCTTCGCGAGCTCGCGCTCGATCTGATACTGCACTTTATCGATATATTTGGTTTCGTTTTTCAAGCGGTCTTGTGCGAGTGATACTGTTTTTTTATAGTCCTTCGGGTTGACGTAGGGGAAGGCAGCATCTTCGAGCCTGCTTTTCAATTCGAACATGCCGAGCCGATTCGCTAATGGCGCATAGATCTCCATGGTCTCTTTTGCAATGCGCAATTGCTTGTCAGGCCTATGCGCCTGCAAGGTCTGTACATTATGTAAATTATTCGCGAGTTTGATCAGGATGACGCGCAGGTCTTTCGACATCGCGACGAACAATTTGCGCAGGTTTTCAGCATACCGCTCCATGCCCCGATACTTCAACGGGGAAAGTTTCGTGACACCTTCGACCAAACTCGCGATCTCCGAACCAAATTCTCTCTTGATCTCATCAAGCGTATGCTCGGTATCCTCGGGCACATCATGCAGCATACCGCCGATAAGAGTCGGCATGTCTACTTTGAGTTCTGCCAGATAGTAGGTCGTCGCTAAGCAATGATAAATATAATCTTCACCGCTTTTTCGCTTCACGCCGCTATGCGCCTGCAAGGCAAACTCATATGCTTCTTTGAGCTTGGTCAAATCAGCATTCGGATAGTTTTTGTAGAGGAGTTCCAGCAATGTTTCCCACGTGATCAATTTCATATAGACACCGTAGCATATACAAAAGAGCCTCGGCAAGCTAGTCGAGGTCTCGTCATCTCGACGACGCAATAGCGGAGGAGAGATCTCACAGTTTCTGTACTAGGGAGATTCCTCCCCGCCCAGGGCGGGTCGGAATGACAGCGGGTAGGTCCGGCGCGAAATGACCCAGGTTATTCAGTCTTCACTGCTTCTTTTTTGAAACCGCATTTATTCGAACAAACGATCATATCTTTCGCCGCATAGGTCAGGAGGCTTTGGCAGTCCGGGCATTTCTCGCCAGTCGGTTTCTGCCAGAGGGCAAATTCGCATTTCGGGTATCTATTGCAGCTGAAGAAGATCTTGCCGCGCTTGCTTCTTTTCTGAATGATATCGCCTTCGCCGCATTTCGGGCACTTCACGCCAGTCAATATTTCTTTGCTCTTGATATTTTTGCAATCAGGGTATCCGGAACAGCCTAGGAAGGTTCCGAAGCGTCCGTGCTTCACGACCATCGGCTTGCCGCATTTGTCGCAGATCTCGTCGGTGGTTTCAGGCTCCTGCACTGAATTGTCTTTATTCAGCTGCTTGGTGTTCTTGCAATCTGGATAGCCGGTGCAGGCGAGGAATTTGCCGAAGCGGCCGATCTTGATCACCATCGGCTTGCCGCATTTATCGCAGATCTCGTCGGTTTTTTCCTCGGTTATCTCTTTCTTATCGAGTTCCTTATTTTTGATCTCGATCTCTTTTTTGAACGGGACATAAAAGCTCTTGATCACCGGCTGCCATTTCTTCTCGCCTTCAGCGACCTTATCCAGATCTAATTCCATTTCAGCAGTAAAATCATAGTCTACGATCTTCGGGAAATGCTTGACCAGGAGATCATTCACCAAGGTTCCGATCTGGGTCGGATGCAGCCGTTTGTCTTCAGGTTTTTCTACGTATTTCCTGTCGATGATGGTGGCAATGGTCGGCGCATAGGTGGATGGACGGCCGATGCCGCGTTCTTCTAATGCCTTTACCAGGCCAGCTTCAGAGTAGCGCGCCGGCGGCTGGGTGAAATGCTGGAATGCGTCAATGCTTTCAAGTTTCGCTGTATCGCCTTTTGCGAGTTTTGGAAGATCTACTTCATCAGCTTTCTTCACGCGATATACTTTTTGCCAGCCGTCGAACATGACGACCGATCCGGATGCCCGCAATGTATACTCAGTGCCGTCAGCATTGAATTCCACGGTCGTTGCTTCAGTTATGCTGGCAGGCATTTGGCTTGCGAGCGCGCGCGACCATATCAGTTGATAGAGCCGCAATTGCCGGGAATCAAGATAATTTTTCACACTGTCCGGGGTCAAGGTAATATCGGTCGGGCGGATAGCTTCATGGGCTTCCTGTGCATTCTTTGATTTGTTCTTGAATTGCCGGCCGCCTTCGACAAGGTACTCTTTGCCGATATGCCCCGGAATGAAATCTTGCACTGCTTTGACAAAATCATCCGCGAGATTCAGGGAATCAGTACGCATATAGGTAATAAGACCGGTCTGACCTGCTTCACCAAGTTCGATGCCTTCGTATAATTGCTGTGCCAGCATCATGGTCTGTTTAGCTGAGAAGCCAAGTGCATGGTTCGCCTCGATTTGCAAAGCAGAGGTCGTGAATGGGGGCAATGGTTGTTTCTGAACTGTCTTGCTCACGATCGAGGAGACGATCAATTTCTTTCCTTTCATCTCAGCAACTGCTTTTTGTGCCTCTTTTTCCTGCACGTCGAATTTCTTCAGGCGATCGCCTTTGCTATGCGAGAGCAGAACCGGGAATGTCTTGTCATTTTTCGATGCGGTACCGTCAACGGTCCAGTATTCTTCAGCTTTGAATGCCTTGATCTCGTCTTCGCGTTCGCAAATGAGCCGTACTGCAACGGATTGTACGCGTCCGGCAGATAAACCCCGAGCGACTTTTTTCCAGAGTAACGGTGATAATTCGTACCCGACCAAACGGTCCAGGATACGCCGTGCCTGCTGAGCGTTGACCAGATCCAGGTTCAATTTCGCCGGGTGTGTGAGCGCTTCGAGGATTGCTTTTTTTGTAATTTCATGGAAGACAATACGCTCTACTTTATTGTCGGGCAATTCAAAGAGCTGTTGTAAATGCCAGCTGATCGCTTCGCCTTCGCGGTCAGAGTCTGTCGCGAAATAGATATGGTCTGCTTTGGCAGCTGCTTTTTTCAGCTCGGTTGCATGGGCTTTTGCCTTCAGGGGGATCACATATTGCGGTTCGAAATCATTATCAAAATCAATACCCATCTTCGATTTCGGCAGGTCGCGCACATGCCCGTAGGAAGATTTAATAGTGAACTCTTTCCCCAAGAATTTACTGATCGTTTTCGCTTTTGTCGGAGATTCTACGATGACCAAATTTTTCATGAGGTAATTTCATACCATACAATAAGAGCACGTGTCAAATGATAGTACAAAATTATTTCAAAAAAATATTTCCATCCGCGCCGCTCTCTATCCATCCCTTGATCTCTAATTTTGTTATAGCCGGGCTCACTTCAGCGCTGCTCATACCGAGCTTCAGCAGCAGCTCTTGCATGCTTTGAGACCGCTCCTGCAGAAGCGAAATGACCGCTTGTTCATGCGCATCATCCGATGCATAGCTCTTTTTTGCAACCGTGCTTAATCCAAAATACTCCAAGATGTCGTTCGCCGACAGGGCAGGGGAAGCCCCTTGCTGCAGCATGAGATTATTCCCCTCGTAGAGCGGATCAAATACATTGCCAGGAATAGCAAAGACATCATTGCCGTATTCGAGGGCTAGTTTTGCGGTGATGAGTGCGCCTGACTTTTTCGCGGCTGAGAGCACCAGGGTCGCTTTGCCTAATGCGGCGATGATCTGATTGCGTATCGGGAAGTTATACGGCATGATCTCGGTCTTTGGAGGGAATGGTGAGAGCAGCAGTCCGCCATGCGCTAGGATCTTTTCAGCAAGAGGCATATTGGTGCGGGGATATATTTCATCAGGTTCTACGCTTGATCCGAGCACCGCAATGGTCGGCAGTCTATTCTCAAGTGCGATCTGATGCGCAAGTGCATCCATGCCAAGCGCAAGGCCGCTGACTATGCATATACTCTGGTTGAGGATGCGATCAAGTATATAATGAGAATTTCTCTGATTGCTCGGAGCCATCACCCTGCTCCCCACGACAGACAGTAAAAACTTGTCTTTGAGTAACGTAACGTTACCCCGATAGTATATGAGCGGAGGAGGAGAAACTAATGCTTGAACTGATCCCGGATACAGTTCAGTACCTGGAAACAGTACGCCCGACGGCGTAGATGTGATATCGCTTTTCATACGATCTTTTTATTCTATATAAAAGGCCGGACAAGGGCAACCAGGCCTTATATGACTAGGGTTGACACCTCTCAATCTATATGATAAGTTCGCCTGTCGGTTAAAAACCGGCATTAAAAAACCGCCTTGTGTGTTGGTCACGGAACTGATGTAACATCCCTCCTTGTTACACTCATATTCCATGTGGCCAGCACCTAGGGCGGCTTTTTAGTTGTAGATGGCAGCGGCTTCGGTAAGCCCGGATCTCAGGACGGTCTCGATGGCGCCGACCGCTTCAGCGAAGAATTCGTCCAGGGCTTTTTCCTGATCCTTGGACCAGCGTCCCAGCACATAGCCTGCAGCATCGCCGAGTTTCGGCCCGATGCCTAATCTGACGCGGATGAAGTCGCTCGAATCAAGCCGTTCGATAATTGATTTGATCCCATTATGCCCGCCGCTCGATGTATTGCGGCTGACGCGTATGCTGCCAAAGGGCAGGTCAATATCATCATAGACAATAATCACATCGCTTGCCTGGACCGTATAGTATTGTGCAAGCGATCCGACGGCAAATCCTGAATCATTCATATAGTCTTCTGATAATGCGCAGATGATGCGCTCGCCGTCGACAGATCCTGCAGCTGCTTTTGCATGAGCATCATGCTTTTTGAACGAGAGCGAATGCTCAGATGCGAATAATTCGAGAGCGCGGGCTCCTGCATTGTGGCGCGTATTCTGGTACTCTGTTCCGGGATTCCCCAGACCGATGATAAGTTTCATATTATTTTTTCTTTTTGGAGATACGCGCGCCTCCGGCCACATGGTCGCCCTGCGTGCGGTATTTCTCGACCCAGATCTTGATCGGAGATCCCTGGAAACCGAATTTATCCCGCAACGACGTTTCGATGTAGTTCAAGTACGTATAGTTCAAGCTGGTATCCTCGCCGATCTGAACCACAAATTGCGGAGGATTGATGCCCATCTGTTTTACTCTATAGATATAGGGTTTATTCGTACCTTTGCCTGTCGTAGGCTTGTGCCGTTTCAGTACCAGCTTCATAAACTTGCTCATCGCATTGTCTTCGATCTTCCTGAATTTTTCATGATAGACCTGAATGACGGCTTGCTTCAGCCGAGTGAGCTTCGTTTTCTCAGATGCTGACATGAAGATGATCGGAGCCCAGTCAATGAAATTAAATTCTTTTTTGTAGTATTTCGTGAATTCGTTCACCTTGGTCTCGTCTTTGTCCGGAATCAGGTCCCATTTATTGCCGACGATGACTACGGCCGCATTCGAATCGTGGATGAGCTGCGCGAGCTGGCGATCCTGAGCAGTGAGCCGCTTGTTCGCCTCGGTCATGAAGATGATAACATCTGCCTTTCGTATGCTCTCAAGGCTCTGATCTACGCTTTCTTTCTCAATGCCGCCCCGGTCAATACGGGCTTTCCTTCGGATGCCGGCTGTATCGATCAAGGTGATGGACTGGTTCTCATAGGTCAGGCGTATCATGGTCGCATCGCGGGTAGTATACGGATCGTCATAGACAATCGACCGTTCTGCGCCGACCAATGCGTTTACTAACGATGATTTGCCGACATTCGGTTTACCGATGATGGCGACCGTGATAGTCGGCTCATCGATTGCAGCTTTCATCGGGATCTTTTTTGCCACTGCATCCAGCAGGTCGCCGGTGCCGGAGCCGGTTGCCGCCGACACTGCGAACGGGCCGCCGAGCCCCAGTTCATAGAATTCATTGATGGAAGCAACATCGCGCTTGCCGTCAACTTTATTTGCAACGAGGAGGATAGGAGTATGAATATGCGAACGCAAGAATCGTGCAATGCTTTCATCGACCGGCGTAATGCCGGCCTTGGTGTCTACGACGAATAAGATCAGATCAGCATCCTGCGCTGCCATCGTTGCCTGCTCTGCTATTTTTTTCTCGATCGGATTATGCGTATCGACATCCAGTCCGCCGGTGTCGATGATGGTGAATGTTTTGCCGAGCCAAATGCAGTCATTTTCTTTTCTGTCGCGTGTCGTACCTGCGATATCAGAAACCAGCGCTTTGGGTCCTGAGCTTAAGCGATTGAACAAGGTTGATTTGCCGACATTTGCTCTGCCGATGATTGCGACTCGTGCGCGTGAAGCCATAGATAGGTTATTGGGGGATCTTGTCGAAGCTGAACGTCGAGGTTGGCGTCGACGTTGTGGTGCTGGTAGCTCGCAGTTCTGCGGGCGTCAATGTTCGTATGATCTCGAGCGATCCCTTTTGCTCTACATCTTGGCCCAGAATGACGAGAAAATCAAGCTGTTTATAATTCCCCGCATCATCTTTCAGGTTCCATAATCGAGAGAGCGTCGTCGGCACGAATTCAAGCGGTATATTGGTTTCTGCCGTCACGCCGAAACGGGCCTGGAGATAGGCGAGGGTCAGTTTTTTTGAGCCATCGGTAAAATCATAGATCCGCGTCGTGGCATAGTCTTGTTTTGCGGCATTGCCTACGGCAACTGGTTTCATGCCTGCTTTCTCAAGTGACGTGCTGACGGTTGATGCGATATTCGGGATCGACGTTCCATTTTGGATCATTACCTGCGGGTCTTCATTATGAATACCATTATCTTTGAAAATATTTTGTATGAGCGTCTGCAATTCCAAGAAATTGCCGGTCGCTGGCTGCAAAATATAGGCCCCATCGATAGAAGAAATGCCGCTGTGGAGATATCCGGTCGGCGAATCATCGAGGACCGCGCTATACATTTTTTTCATATCGATATCCTTGCCCAGATGGACCAGCTTCACCAATTCCCACGGCTCCATATCGGTCTTGGTATATTGATTGACGAGGTCGAATAGAGAAGTAAGTTTCAGAGGATTGAAGAGCGTATTGAATGACGCGAGTTTTTCTTTGGTCGCGAGAATGATCTTCTGCTGGCGCTTGCTGCGGGCAAAATCAGAACCCTCATTATTATTGCCGTGGCGCGAACGTGCGAAACGAAGCGCAGTCAGTCCGTCCATTTTTTGGCTGCCTTTCTTGAACGTAATGGTCTGTGTCTTAAAATCTGCGGTCGGGAATTCAGAGTCGCTGAAATCACGATCCACCGTGACTGTCACGCCGCCGATCGTATCGATGACCTTGATAAAACCGTCGAAGTCCACGACGCCCATATAGTGGATCGGTATGCCGAAGGTCTTGCCGATCGTGTCCTTTGTTTTCTCGAACGCTGCTTCGAGCCCGTCCTTCTGGCTGAGGGCGTAAATATGATTGATTTTGATATAGGAGCCGGATCCGTCTGGCACGATGAGGTCGCGCGGTATCGAGATCATAGCGACTTCTTTCGTTGAAGGCTTGAGGCTTCCCAGAATGATCGTGTCAGTGAGATAGGGCCCTTCATGCCCGGGACCGCCGATGCCCATGAGAAGAAAATTGATCCGGTCGCTATCTTCGCCTTTTAATTTATTTGCTCCTGCTGAGAAAATATGCGTCAACTGCCGCATGATGAAGCCGTTTTTCACGCCGACGAAGAATGAATTGTTCGAGCGGGAGATGATGGTGGTGCAGCTGGTGAGGATCAGGATGAGAACGATAAAAAAACACGAGAAGAATCTCATGCGCCGGCGCGGCGTTCGATCCTTGGGGTTCTGCTCCGGTGCGACCTGATCAAGTACCGTGGTGTCGAATCCTTGGGAAACGCCTCGATTGCTGCGATTAGATGATTGCGTGTTCAAATGCGTATGTAATGAAGTGATTTCTGGTAGAAGCAGTATACAAAGTTACTGCGCTTGGGTCAATTTGTGCTCGATACTATTTTCTGCTATTCTGCTTGAAAGTTTTAGCGGTTTTACGTGTAGTATAAAATACGCTATACTACTTACTTGTTACACTAAAGTTAGGCATCTATTTCATATGATATTGGATTTTCTGAAGCGCGCAGGGCTTCTCATCTTCGAAACATTCAAGGTAGTGTTGATCTCGCTGGCTATCATATTGCCAATCAGGTATTTTTTGATCCAGCCATTCTATGTCGAAGGCGCCTCAATGGAGCCGAATTTCTATTCAAAGGAGTATCTCATCATTGATGAGATCAGTTATCGCTTTCATAGCCCCGCCCGCGGAGAAGTGGTTGTCCTCAGGAATCCCCAGAATACAAGCCAGTTCTATATTAAACGCATCATCGGCTTGCCAGGCGAGAAGATAAAGATGGATCAGGGGCATATGTATATAAATGATAAAGAATTGAAAGAAGCCTATCTTTCAGATGTCTTTGCAACGCAGGCTTCGATGCCTGAGCAAACCCTGGGCGCAGGACAGTACTTCGTCATGGGCGACAATCGCGCCAATAGCCTTGATTCCAGGATCCTCGGTCCGGTGCCATTCCAGTATCTGATCGGCAGGGTTTGGGTCAGGGGATGGCCGTTTAATCGCATCAGTTTATTTGGCGCCCCCAGCTATAATTAATATGTCGCAGACGCCGAAATCAAAAAAGCAAACATTCCAGCTGCTTCGCGGCATGAAGGATGTATTGCCTGATGAAGATCGCTACTGGTATTTCATGTATGACCGCGCCGCCGATTTTGCGCGCCGCTATGGATTCAGAAAAATAGAACCTCCGGTTCTGGAACAATCTGGTTTATATTTACGTTCGACCGGCACGAGCTCAGATATCGTTACGAAGGAAATGTATGCTTTTGTCGATCCGGGCAATGAAAAGATCGCATTGCGGCCCGAGTTCACCCCTGGCATCAATCGAGCCTATATTGAGCATGGCATGTTCAATCAGCCTCAGCCGGTGAAGTTGTTTTCTTTCGGCCCTGTGTTTCGGCACGATCGTCCGCAGGCCGGCAGATACCGCCAGCATACGCAGATCGATTTCGAATGCATCGGCGATCAAAGCCCTATTCTCGACGCACAATTGATCAGCATGGGGTATCAATTTTATGCGACCTTAGGTTTGAATGTACAGATCGATATCAATAGCATCGGCTGTTCAGTGTGCCGGCCGCGCTATGTGAAGAAATTAACTACGTTTTTGACCGATAATAAAAAAAGCCTGGGCGAGGATGATATGGAGCGCCTGAAGAAAAATCCTTTGCGCGTTTTGGATACCAAGGATCCGGCTGTAGTAGAACTGCTCCTGCAGGCTCCGCAAAGCGTGGATTATTTGTGCGATGAATGCAAGGATCATTTCGTTCTCGTACTCGAATATTTGGATGAGCTGGAAGTAACCTATAATCTGAACCCGCGCATAGTCCGGGGATTGGATTATTATACGAAGACGACTTGGGAGATCTTTGAGAGCGGCAAGTCCGGTTCCCAGGATTCATTGGGCGGCGGCGGAAGATATGATGAGCTGCTGCATACGATCGGCGCTCGGGCAAAAACACCGGCGGTCGGTTTCGCGCTCGGTGTTGAACGAGCAATCACGAAACTTCGTGCGAATGATATCGCGGTTCCGAATTTACAGAAAGCAGAAGTCTATATTGCACAGCTTGGAAAAGAAGCAAAGAAAAAAGCATTGAAATTATTCAAGCAGCTGAACGAGCAAGGCTACCTGGTCGCTGAGAATTTTTCGAAGGATGGATTGAAGTCCCAGCTCGAAGCTGCAGACCGGCTCGGCGTGAAGTATGCTTTGATCATCGGCCAGCAGGAGATCGTAGATAATACGGTGCTCATCAGAGATATGGAAAATGGAAATCAGGAAACAGTGGATTGGTCGAAGATCGTCGCAGAAGTATCGAAGCATCTTGAGAAGAGCGTCCGGTCGAAGCGCCTCGAACGCTCATTGCCCCCACCCGCTGTATAAGGGCGCATGCATGAAAATGTAGAAAAAACCTCACGCAGCGTGAGGTTTTTTGGTATGAAAACCGTCATAGAGCAAGCCATATGAATGTTCGCTAGCTGCTGTGCAAAAGTAGGACCAGGAATCATTGACACCAGTTGCTTAAGTTGTTATTATTTTGGTACTATAGACTATAGAAAGGAAGGTGACCACCGTGGTAGAAGTAAAGAAGAAAGACGGCGAGTCCTTTGAAAGTTTAGTCCGACGATTTAGCCGCAGAACGTTACAGAGCGGTAGGCTCTTGCAGGCAAAAAAAATTCGTTTTTTCACGAAGCCTGAAAGCAGCCTCATGAAGAAAGAAGGCGCATTGCGACGAAAGAAGAACCGAGCGCAGCGCGAGTACTTGAAACGAATCGGCAAATTGGACGAAACGCAAGAACGCCGCAGACGATTTTAGTTTACGCTAATGACACTTGTTCAAAAAATAGAACAAGACCTAATCGAGAGCCAGCGAGCAAAGCAGCAATCAAAAACTGCTGTTTTGCGTTTAAAGCAGCAATCAAAAACTGCTGTTTTGCGTTTAATGAAGAATGCTCTGAAGAATGCTGCGATAGAGAAACGGCTCGATCTTGCAGAGATGCCTGATGAGCAAGTCGTTGCCGTCATGCGAACGGAAGTGAAAAAACGCAAAGAAGCCATTGATGCATTCATGAAAGGCGGGCGTCCTGAGCTTGCGAAGAATGAGCAGGATGAACTCGCGATGATCGAGAGTTATTTGCCGGCATTCATGCCAGCGGATGAAGTGAAAAAAATAATTGATGAGGTCGTGAGTGAACAGCAGCTGCATCCGCCTTATCAATTCGGGATGCTGATGGGCGCGGTGGTAAAAAAGATCGCCGGTCGCGCAGACGGTGCTGTGGTGAAAGAAGCTGTGCAACAATTCATAGCAGGAAGCTAGACAGCAACATATTATCGTTTCAACCCATGCTTACAAAAACAAAAAAACTAATCCTGCTCACGCTTATCGTGACCTCTGTTGCGATAGGCTTTTTTATTTTTAGAAGCACTGCGGTATTTGCGCAAGCGTCCCTCGACTTCCCCACAAGTTTCGCTGGATTCAGTTCGCAAGATTTGAAAACCACGATCGAGAATATCGTTCGCATCGTTCTTGGCTTCATCGGATTTATCTTTTTGTTGCTGCTGCTCTATGCAGGTTTTGTATGGATGACGTCAGGCGGAGACGAGAAGAAGATCACGCGGGCAAAAAAGATCATCGCAAGCTCCGTGATTGGATTATTGCTGACGCTCTCGGCGTATGCCATCGCAAGCTTCATAGTGCAGCGCCTGACCGGAGCCGCTGAGAATGGATCTGTCGGCAGCTCAAGTACTGGACCCGGAGGTTTTGGCTATGCGCTCGGCTCTGGTGCTTTGGAAAGCCATTACCCGGGACGCAATGCCCGCGATATTCCTCGCAATACCAATATCTACATCACGTTCAAAGAAGCTATGGATGTGAAGACCATTTGCGATCCGGGTCCTGACGGCACCTACGGAACTCCTGATGATCCAAATCGCGTCAATACGGCAAGCATACAGCTCAAAGATATGAATAGCCTGGAGCCTGCTGACTCGAACGATACAGCGAACGACGATACGCTTGAGGGAATTACCTGTCAGCCGACGGACGCATCATTGAAGACCTTCAAATTCGACCCGACTGCAAACCTTGGCACGGGAACGGGTAATGTGCCGTATAATGTGATTTTGGTTCCGCATCAGATCAAAACCGCTGACAATGAAGATGCCTTAGCGTTCGGATATAGCTGGCGCTTCACCGTGAACTCGGTTCTGGATGAAACGCCGCCAAAGATCATAAGCGTGTATCCGAATATGGGGGACATAGTGCCTCGCAACAGTATCGTGCAGATTAACTTCTCAGAACCAGTAGATCCGACCAATGCAGCAGGTTTTTATTCTCCAACGTCAACTCCGGCCTCGCTGTATAACAGTATTACTCTTGACGATCAACCAGCTCCAAAACCAGCGAATGCTTACTACTTAGCAGGAACGTATGCATCGGCCAATCAATATCAATCTACGGAATTTATTTCGAATGAACTCTGCGGTCAGAATTCTTGCGGCGAAAAAGTGTATTGTCTGCCCGGATTAATTACTATCTATGGCGAGGTAACCAGCGCTATTACTGATATGGCAGGCAATCATCTCGATGGAGAGTTCCCGGCACCGTATACATTTCCGTCAGGTGATGGCACGGCCGGAGGTAATTTCGACTGGCGATTCCAGACCACGAATACCCTGGACTTGAAACCGCCTTTGATGCTGACGCGAAATCCTGGCAGGAATGCGACTGATGTGGATGTGTACAAGCCTATCACCATGGATTTCAATAAAAAATTGTCGGCTTCGAGCCTGACCTCGACCAATGTCGGCTTCTATCGCACCTATCCGTATCCAGGAGGCACGGCGTGGGACGATCAGATAAACTATTGGGTTAGTAAAGACGATACAAAGAACTTAGATACTGATCCGGAAACCGAGACGCAGGTGATCATCGGCCATGATATTTTCAAACCGCTTACTCCGTATCATCCGGGCGCAAGTTCAGAGATCCGTGACGTGAGCCAAAACTGTTATTTCCCGGCTCAATGCGATGCGCCGCCCTATGACGGAGTAGGCAGTCTTGCAGAATGTAATTAATATGCATTTCAGGCTTTCATCACGATTGAAAAAGATCATTCTCGGGCTAGTACTCGCTGGAGGAGTCGCTGTCTTCACGCATAGTGCTCTCGCACAAGTTTCTGTGGATCTGCCGACCAGCTTTGCCGGATTCAGTTCGCAGGATTTGAAATTGACGATCGCGAATATCGTGCGGATCGTTCTCGGGTTCATCGGAATTCTATTCTTGTTATTAGTTCTGTATGGAGGCCTGGTATGGATGACATCTCAAGGACAGCCTGACAAGATCAATAGAGCAAAGAAAATAATCGCATCGGCAGTTATCGGTTTGCTTATCGTATTATCCGCTTATTCCATCGCAGGATTTATCGTCGGCAGTTTACAGGGAGCGGTCAGCCCGACACCGCCAGGGCCTCCTGCTGTTTGCGGTGATGGCGCAGTTACCGGCGGTGAGCAATGTGATGATGGCAATACGCTGAATGGAGATGGCTGCTCTGCATTCTGTGCCATTGAAGGCGTTATCCCTGGATGCACATTGCCGACAGTACCTGGTAGCGTGAAAGTATGTAATGTCACCAATCCTGCCTATCGATCACAGGTCGCTGTTATCAATGGATATAACTTCGGAGCAAGCGTTGGAACGGTCACTATCAACGGCGTTGCGGTAACGCCGGTCGCTTGCGGACCATCATCTGGCTGGAGCGGCGGTTCTATCGTGGTAGATATTCCTGCAACGATACCGCTGGGCACTATCGGAGCGCAGAACGTGGTCGTTACCCGGTCAGATTCTGCTACATGTGCTGCCGGGAATTGCGGTGTCACGAACGTCAGCATTGGTTCAAGCCCGTTCATCAGGTGTATGACGCCGAATTTCGGACCGTCAAACGGTACCGGCGACATCAAGGTTGAAGGCGGAAACTTCGGCACCGTACAAGGTAATATTGAAATGGAAGGAGCCGCGCCTGCGCCCGCGAACCGATTCCTCGTAGGAGCTGCGAATCTCATCGGACCGTGGACTAATGAAGAAGTGCACTTCAGAGCGCCGGCAGCCGGGGCCCCTCAACAAGCAGTGTCAGGCGATGTAGTGCTGGTCACTTCTACAGCAGCGCGAAGCAATGGCATGCCGTTCACCGTGACCTGTTCTGTGGCAAGCAGCGCTTCATCAGAGTGTGCGACTAACTGTTGCACGCCTTCATTGCAATGCCGTCCTATGCTTGAATGTGTTGCAGCTGCTGCAGGAGGGCCGTTCATCTCGAGCATTAATCCGAATAATGGAGAAGAAGGGAATTATGTCACGATCAATGGAAGCGGCTTTGGAGCCGCCAGGGGAACGAGCGTTTTGCATTTTTTGTGGCCTGACGCAACCAATACAGATTATCCAAATAGTTTCCCATCGAACCCTGCTTGTACAGCAAACTGGTCAGACACCCAGATCATCATGGAGGTTCCGCCAGTGGGCGGGGTAGGAGATGGCCCTGATTCACCGCCGAATGGCATCGTATGGGTGACCACCGGCGTGGGAGATTCAAATCAAGTTCCATTTACGATCAATGATATCGTGCGCCCGGGCCTCTGCAAAGTTTCACCGACATCTGGCTTCCCGAATCTGCCCCCGCCTTTCCATCTGAACGGAAATAATATGTCTGGTGCTGCTCAGAAGATCTTTTTCGGCGTACCTCCGGGCATTGATGCGACCAGCCCGAACTTTATCGATGCGCAGAATGCGGATGGCATGATCCCGAATCTGATAGCAGGCACGACGACCGTTGCATTTTCTGTGGGTGTCGGCGCTGCAACTCAGTATTCGAACCCATTGGACTTCGCAGTGCTCGGTGTCGCTGCAGGAGATCCTATCATCAATTCGGTCACTCCACTGAGCGGACCATCAGGAACCTATGTGACCATACAAGGTGCGAATTTTGGAACGACGATCGGGAAAGTGTTCCTGAGCCCCATCGGACATCCAGGATGCGGCCCCGGTTCTCCGTCGCCTACGGGCAATGATTGTCTTGCAGATATTGCATTTCCTGCGATGTGCAGCACTGATTTCTGGCGTGACGACCAGATCATTGTGAAAGTTCCGAAGACCGGACCTCCAGGCAATACGCCAGCGGGGAATTATTTCTTCATCGTTCAGCGGGCGAGCACGCCGGTGAAAACATCTCAAATGGTTTCGATACCTAATACGAATGGTATCTTTGTAAAAAATGACGCGTTGCCTGTCACCCCAGGGTTGTGCCGCATCAATCCCGTCGGAGGTCCTGCAGGAACGCCGGTAGATTATTTTGGTGAAAATTTCGGAGTCACCCCTGGTCCGCAAAGCTCAATTTGGTTCGATAAGGATGCCGGCGTGACGACAGGTTTCACCTGGACCGATACGCAAGTCCTTGGCGCCGTCGTACCGGGCAGCGCTATTACGGGCACGACTACCGTTCAGCACAATGACCGTAATCGCAGCAATCCGATCCCGTTCTTTGTCGGGTCATGTACTTCAAACCTACAATGCGGCAGCGCTACGTGTTGCAGCGGCGTGTGTCGCGTGGGTGCTTGCAATGCAACGACGCATGATGAAAACAACTGGCAGTTCACGTCAGGACAATATGATTTCGATCTTGAACGCAGACAGCAATGCACCGAGGGAATGCAGACACCGACGCCATTCCCGTATGATCATGTGAATATGAACTGGGATGGATTCTTTGACCCGGTCATCCTGCCGGTCTATGACGAGAATGATCCAATAACCAATGCGCCTCTGGACGTTGCGATCGCCGCAGAATTTAATAGGCCTCTAAATTATGCGACCATCGAAGGTCCGTTGCCGGCATTTACTGACAATGGTGTCCGCATTTTCAGATGCAATGCTGCAAGCCCGACGTTTAATGGCACCGGATGTACTGAAGTTACCGGTGATGGAGATTTTGCACCGCTCGGCAGCGTTGGCTTCAAGTGGACATTGCATAGTGGCCTGAAATTGAATCCGGAGACGTGGTATGAAGTTCGTCTTGATGACGGGTCCGGAACGCCGACAAGCCGCATACAGGCAGTCGACGGCAGCTTCTATAAAGGAAGCCAATTCCTCGGCGATGATACTTCTTTGCAGGAGCCTGATGACTTTAAGTGGCATTTCAGAACACGGACCGTGGTACAGGGAAGCTGCGAGATCAATGCGGTCTCGCTCAATCCGGCGACGTTGACCGTGCCGGTCGGCGGCATAGGCGGGCCGATGGTCGCCGTCCCGACCAGCGCTCAGTGTTATGTGTGCGGCGGCGATTATCTGTATGACTGGGATCCAAATCCTATCGGCGCAGCTCCATATGCAACCTATAATCCCGTCAATCCGCCTTTTTCCTATCAGACTAATTTTTCAGGTTTGAATATAACGCCTGCACCGGTAGATATAACGGCGACATTGCGCGGGAGCAGCAATCCATCAGGTATTCCGATTACGAGCAATACCGCAGCGCTGAGTGTCGCCTTTATACCGCCGTATGTGACGAGCCATTCTCCTGATTCAAGCTGTGAAGCGGTGTGCAGGAACGTAGCGCCCTTTGCGACATTCAATATGAATGTCCGCTCGTCAACGATCACGACTGCCAATATACAGATACGACAATGTAATGCAGCGGATCCGCTGTGTACGACATATACAGGCGGGCCAGTGCCGATCACGCTCGTCCCATTACCAGCTGCACCAGATACCAATCGTGTCGACATCACGCCGACCGGCGGTTTGCTTCCAGCAACAAAATACCGCGTTATATTGACTAACGGCATTCAGAATTCACAGGGCCAGGGTCTTACATTATTGAACTATCCTTCAGGCGCGCCGACATCGTATTCATGGACTTTCCAGACTTCATTAGCGATTTGCGAAGCTGATGGTCTCAATGTGACGCCGGTCACTGCAACCATACCATCGCTTGGCGGCACGCAAGATTATATTGCGCATCCGACCGCTACGCTGAATTGCGGATCAGGCCCTGTGCCAGTTGGCATTGATGCAAATCGATACAACTATGGCTGGTACTCAAATAACTTCACCGTAGCAACGATGATGTCGAGCACGTTGAACCAGGGCACTATGCAGGGAGTTAGTGCAGTTTTGGGTATACCGCCCGGAATAACGCAAGCGCATGTAGATATGACGAATAAGGCTGGCAATCCAGCTGTCAATCTTTCAGCTGAAGGCGAAGTGGTTGTAAAAGATTCCAGAAAGCCGATAAATTTCATCGGCCATAGGCCTGATGATGCGCCGCATTCACCGCCGGAAAACGCTTCAGCTGCATGTGCGGTGCAGCCACCCGGAACGGCCGATCCGCTGCAATGCGCGAATCAATGCAGGAACGTACAGGTCAGTGCATTCTTCAGCACTCCCATTGATCCGAATTCATTTGCATCAGGACCTCCTTCAGGACTTGTTGCGCGCTATACGTTCGATGATGGAACCGGCAAAGATGTCGTCGGCGGCAATACTGCTGTTCTTGCAGCTGCACCGAGCGACCCGGCTGCTGTGTCAGGCGCACAATGCGTACTCAATAGATGTATGGACCTTGACCTCGGAGCTCCGCCGTTCAGCGCAAGTTCTGATAACATGACGGTGACTAATTTCAGCGGACTGCCAACCAATGAAATCAGCATTTCGGCTTGGGTAAGCGCAAGGACATTCACCGGCGTGGGCCAGAGAATTCTTGGCCATGATTGGGCGACTACCAATACTCCTGGGTGTACAGCTGGTCAGGCAAACGTTGGGGGTAACCCAGCGAACCCGCCATGCGTCTATAATCATGGATGGCTCTTATATGCGTATGCTCCGGGCGATTTCTATTTCGGAGTTTACGGTTCGCCGTGGAACGATCAGCATGTTGCTCGCTTTACAGCACCGACCGCATCTCCAAATACGTTGTATCATCTGGTAGGCACCTATGATGGATCGATCGTGAAACTGTATGTGAATGGCGTGGCAGCTCCAGATGCAAATGGCTGGAGCCCGTCAACGCCGTCACCGATCGTACTTGATACCACAGGCGATGTAGTGTTCGGCTCTTCATTCGATGGCGCTCTTGATGATGTTCAGATCTATAATCGCGCCTTGTCACCGGTCGAGGTTAGCCAAGTACGCTTGATGGCCACTGGCGCTGCAGGCGCATCGGCCAATTTTAATGTGACTGACATGGCCACTGGTGCTGTCGTACCTGGAACGATCTCGGTCCATAATTACCAAGACCCTGCCTCGGGTGTTTGTACGATAAATACAGCAGTCGTTTGTAATCCCTCTCTCGCATGTCCGGCAGGAGCAGGTGAATGCAATTATACGCGGGGACGTGTCGACTTTACCCCGGCGCTTGCATCTACCGCTGCATCTACTGCAGGGCTGGTTTCGAAGTATAGTTTCGACGCAGGGACTGCTCAAGATGAAGTTGGTGCGAATAATGGCACGCTGAACGGAGGAGTAATCGCAACAGCGCCGAATGCTTCAATTCCGTACCTGCAAGGAGGCATGAGCCTTGATGGCGTCGATGATAATATTTCATTCCCCGCAGGGACAAACTATGACTATCCTAATTTTACGGTTTCATTCTGGGCCAAGGCAAATACGGTGGCATTGAAGCATGTCACCACAATGATCGGCAAGGGAGATTGGAATGATCCTGCGAATCACAATTGGTACCTAGGGTTTAAAGGCCAAGACATAGCCCCGCGAGATGCAACCAGTGTTTCATTCGTCTATGGTGTGCCCTGGGATAGCGGAGCATCATTAGCAATGTCCAGCTTTGATGCAACGCAATGGCATCACTATGCCGGCGTAGCTACTCCGACAAACGAGTATCTCTATATAGACGGCACATTGCGCGCATCGATTGCGGCCGGCCACGCAAGCGTTAGCAATGGCCAGCCGGGTACGATCGGACACACAAGCTATATACCAAATCTGCCATTTTTCAAAGGCGAGGTCGATGACGTACGTATTTTCAATCGCGCATTATCTGCCGGCGAAGTGAATCAGATCCGCCAAGAGGCCTTGGGCACTGCCGCATCTCCTGGCGTCTTTGCACCAAGCACATCGTATAAAGTAAATATTTGTAATGCCGGTTCATGCTCATTGCAGCCGATCCTGAGCGATGAAGGTATGCCGTTCGTGACGCCATTGAATTTTGCCTTCAAAACAAAGGATGATGTTTGCCAGATCAGCTATGTCGAAGTATCGCCGAATCCGGCAGAGTTCACTGACCGTAGACTCGAGTGTCTAGCGTCTGATGCGCCGCTTTGTACGAATGCAACGCCAAAAGCCATCATAGCTCAGGCGAAAGACCAGACCGGTTCTGATCTAACGGCCGCATATACCTGGCGGAAGACCATTGAGAAAGGTGGGTCCTATTCAAGTCAGATGTATGTACTGGATCAGTCAGGCACTCAGGCCCAGGTTCAGCATAAAGGCGTCCTCGGTATTGATTATAATGAGGTCACTGCTGATGGCGGCGTCGCCGGCACCGCTAAAGCTCAGGGCAGAATGGATTTCTCATTCTGCGAGAAGCCATGGATAGGCGATACTGGTCCGAATACCGCATACTATCTGGATCCGACCTATGACTTGAAACTTTCATATTGCCGCGATGCGGCAGGTTTGAGCGAGCCGACTGCTACCAGTACGCTCCCGAATTTGCCGGCACCGCATATCATTCGCTCAGGAACTGACTTCACATTCGGCGGCGACCTGATCAAGGAGCATGTGTTTATCGTCGGTACGAATGTGAACTCTACCGGCACGCTGACCAGCGGAAATCCGGTACTGACGCCGGTTACCGGCATATCAACGACGAATTATCATCTCGGCGATTTCGTGTATATCAAGCTCGATGCCCGCGATCCAGAAGGCGATTCATTCTTGTATACGATGACCGGCGAAGGCGGCGCTGATGCATTGCCTGCATCTGCAAGCTTCAATCCGCGCACCGGTGTCTTCATGTGGGTAATAGACAAAATACCGACGACGAATGGAGACGCGAATGCAAATAATGACTTTGCCATCACCTTCAACACCACGCCTGCCTCGACCGGTGCTTCGACGGTCTATATCAACGTTGTGCCGACAACCACCACAACGCCAGTGAACCCTCCGGTGGTGAGCTTCACCAGTGCAACGGTGCCAGCTCCGCCGCCGCCAGCAATTATCGAGGGCGGAACCATGAATATCGATTACGGCAAGGAAGTCATCTTCAATACCAACGTGACCGGCTATGGCGGCGGTGCAGCCGGTGTCGTCAAATCATTTGTCTGGGATTTCCAGGACTCAGGCCTTACCTCGTATACTGATATTGGCGCGCCCACCTATAGTGCTCGGCACACGTTCCTTCAGTCCGGATTGCATCAGGTTACGTTTAGAGTACAGAATAGCGCCAATGCCTGGTCATTGCCGGCAGTCGTGAACATTATTGTCCGGCCAAAGACATCAATGCTTGATCCGTCCCTGTCTTCGCGCTCAGTGGCAATTGCAGGTTCTCCGTTCAAAGCGCTTATTGACGGTTTGCGTTCATTATTCGCGCGAACCGCATTTGGTCAGTCACAGGGCGCTGCACCGTCAGAGGTGGCTGCTGTTTCAGTCGACGATGCTTCAACAACGAATAACCTCGTGAATGTACAGCTCTCGTGGAGAAATAACGGGACCTATAACGGCATCAAGATTTATCGAGATAATGCTGCCGTGCCGATCTATACCTCGCCAGCTGGTCCAATACCGACCACCTACACTGACCCAGGCCGTACCATCGGCACCGACTATGTCTATAAGGTCTGTGGGATTATAGGCACAGCCGAGAAATGCACTGAAGTCACGACGACCGCTCGCCGCGTAGACTATGACATTATCGTTGCGCGCGTCTACCGGAATATTGGCATGCTTTCTGTGCGTGAATGGTATGAGGCCTATGCGCCAAATCCGACCGGCAGTCCGGCTTCGATAACGGTTGACGGTTATGACGCGATCAAGGATGGCTCCTCGGTATATGTAGGCATGGCTAACTGCGTTGACCCGGTGGCCTGTACGGGCAACCCGGGCATCTATACGAATATTTTGCTCCTGAGTTATAACGAGAATGCTCAGCAGTCTACCAAGGATATTTTCGACCAGCTCGTCAGCACTATCCGTATTAATGAACGGTTGGTGACCCGCGACAATGGACGCGGCGCCTCGGATACCTGCAGCGGTGATGCAACGATCTCATGCGATACTGGCCATGATGCGGTTTGTCAGGCAAAGAATGCCGGTCTCTGTACATCAGCGAAAGCAGAACTTCGCCGTGACCATAAGCGCGTCGTGGACTTGCATAGCATCAAGGCAAGTTTGGATGGCTATGCGCTCCAGCACCATTTCTGCGATGATGGAACCAATTCACGGGCGTGCAATGTTGATAGTGATTGCGGAGCGGGGCGGCGATGTATTGCAGCGTACCCATCGCTCTCTTCAGGAAGCTATTTGGGAGGCATTTCAACGAGCCAGTGGCCGTCATGGAACGCAACCCTGGCACAGGATTTGAACAGCAGTTCATTGCCGAAAGATCCTATCAATAAATTCGGCGCAAATTTCTATTCAGCAACTCCGGCAAGCTGTCTGACACTTGTCGATGGGGCAGGCAATCCCGTGACCGGCCATGACAAGGACACGTGCTGGAACCAGAGAACATTGAAGATGCAATGCCAGAGGTATTCGGAAGTCTATGTCTACAAGAATTCCTTAGGATCAAATTATAATCTATACGCGAATGCCGAAGCTCGAACGTGGCGCTGGGCAAACCTCGACACGCATGTCATTCTGACTGACCCGACGCTTGGCAATTTGTGCTTAGACAATGCGCGCGTCAATGCGGTGTGCGGCAATGGCGTCGTTGAGCGCTACTGTTCGAACAATAGTTCACAGTCATGCGCAGCGGATGCTGATTGCGGCGCTGGTAATACCTGCGTCGGTGAGCGATGCGACGGCGGATTTACGAATTATTGCGATTACCATTTTGGAGAAGCACGCTGGAATACCGATTTCACAGTCGGTTGTAATGCAACCTGCAGCGACTGGGGTGATCCGTATGCGCCAAACACCGCAACTGCCGGCCGCGCTGCATGCGGAGGAGCGTGTGGCGACGGTATTGCTCAGACGCCTGCTTCGTCTCCGCCGGGCCCAGAACAATGCGATGGCGCAGCGCCTGCAACAACACATTGCACCAGCGGCGGGGCTGCGTATTGTACAACGTCATGCCAGGTAGCATGTACGCAAGGCAGGCCATATAGCGGTACGTGCAATGACGGTATCGTACAAGCAGGCGAAGTGTGCGACGAAGGAAATATTTTGAACGGAACACCTGGTCATTGCAACCGAGCTTGCTCGGGCTATGGTTCTTTCTGCGGCGACGGAACGCTGACCCCTACTACTCAGACAGATCTGGGCTGCACCTGTGATTCGGCAGTCAGCTGTACGGCAGGCAGAGCTGTTATGGGCGCTGTGTGTGCCCGTTCATGCGCGGCTGCAGGACCAGCGCATCTGTATTCCTGCGTCAGCAATACAGAAGAGTGCGACACAGTCGCGGGGCTTACTAATTATAGCTGCCCTGCAAATTCAACATTGTATTGCGATACACAGTGTAACCGGGCTTGTACTGCAGACCTGAGAAATGATACTGCGGGCAACCGCCAGAGCATCCCGGTCTATGAACATTATTATAATGTTGCCAATGATGAGGATTTCGATTATACAACCTTGAAAGTAGCTGATGCTCCCTATACGACCAAAGGCATCGCATTCTATGCAAACCCGCTAGGCGCATGCCCTGGACCAAGCGGCGTTACCGTTAATCGTTATGCGAGCACGACCAATAAGGATATTATCCTTAGGACATCGCTTCCTGCAGGCTCATGGACGCTTCTCGGCCCCGAGTTTTGTGCCTACACAGGAGCAGTAGCGGCAGATTCCAATATTGTGCCGGTTTACGACTGGGCATATTCGCCAAGTTCGAACCCGAAGACAAGTTTGCCGTCTGATTCGGATCATAAATTCTCGCGCAGCAGCTCGACAGCGCCGATCAACGGTGAAGGAACGAGTTATGTGATCCAGAATTCAGGATCGCCGATCTTCTGGGCTCGCCTCGGTCCATTGCAGGAAACATGCGGCAATGATGTTCTCGAAGGCCTCGAAGAATGCGAACCAGGCACATACCAAGTGCCGACCGCTGAACAGGCGACGAGCGATAATCGCCAGTATCAATGCGGCGCCGTATTTACGCCGAATGCATGCAGATTGTATGGAGGCTGGTGCGGCGATGGAGCAAAGAATGATCCATTCGAACAATGCGATGAAGGTTTGCGATTCGTCTGTTCGGGGAATGCTGCAACGACCTGCAAGAATGATGATGATTGCAGCAAGCTCGGCTACGGCACCTGCCTCGGCAATGGCGCGCCCTGTAATAATGCGGCAGGAAACTGCACCTATTGCACTAAGTCATGCGGCAATGGCCTGATACCGCGCAATTATTGCGGCGACGGCATCGTGAACTGCGGTGTGGACGCTATCTGCGGTAATGCAGACGATGTAGAGATCTGTGATGACGGAGCCGATAATGGCAAATCCTTGAAATGCAATGAGACGTGCAGCGGTTTGACCGGTACCGTATGCGGCAAGAATGGCGTCGAGAGATTCTGCAGCAATAACTCAGCTAATAAATGCGACACCCCGGGTAATCAAACGCTCTGTACTACCGGAGGAGGCGTCTGCACTGGTGAAGTGTGTGACGATGGCGTCAACAATGGCCGCTGGACCAATACCTGCAGTAATAATGCAGATTGCAGGACTGATGCTGATTGCGGCGCATTCGGCCCTTGCGGATCAGGTACGCCGCATGCATTCTGCAATTTCAGCTGCTTGGGCCCGACGGTTCCGTATTGCGGCGATGGCGTCGTGGAGGCAAGAAATGCTGGTCCTGATGGTAAGATCGTTTGTAGTAATGATGCTACGAAGACCTGCACGCAAGATGCTGCTGGTGACGCATATTGCAGAAGCCTTCCTGGCGGGACTCCCGCGGATGCGTGCAATAAAGATTATGTGACTGAGGTTTGTGACCTTGGCGCTGCGGTGAATGGCCAGCCAGGACAATGCAATGCGTCCTGTACTGGTCTTGCTCCATCACAATGCGGTAATGGCACCATTGATAATGGACGATGCACTATTAATGTGAGTAAGCCATGCACATCTCCTTCGGATTGTACTTCTGCTGAGGGGCAATGCCGGGGGACTGGGACTTGTACACTGAATGCGAATAAAACATGTCAGGATGATAGTGGCTGCTTGGCCGGAGAAGGTACCTGTGCAGGAGTAGAGACTTGTGACCAACCTTCGTCAGCGCCAGTCTTGCAGGCATGTAATGACGACACCTGGGGAGCACCTGGTAAGCCTGGTCTACAAACTGTCGGGTGTAACCTCTGTGTCTCTCAAAGTACCCAATGCCATGCATTCGGTTTGAAGATCTGGTCTGATGGAGCAGATGTTGCTTACCTGAACGGGCATATGATGCTGCTTGATTTGGCGCCGCCGGGAGCACAATGCGTCGCAGATCCGTCACCGAATGGCGCTGATTATTCTGATGCCATTGCCGAAAGCCCAGCTCAGCCCAACAGTAATAAATGTGTTCCATAGAGTTTGATCGTGTACGGAGCAAATGTCTCGAGTGAACATGAAAAGGCATTTTACCTATAGCAAACAGAAGACAAAGGCGCATGAACTCGGTGCGCTTTTGGCATTATTGATATTCGCAGCTGGTTTTTTTTCCTATGTCCGTGTTCAACACATCAAGATACGAGATCTTGGCAAAGCACAGCCGGTCTATGCACAGGCTGCTCCGAATAATATTACATTTGTCCAGCAAAATGCGACCGGGACATCAGGCACTATTGCGCCAAATGTTATACTGACCGCGCCGGTCACCGCAGGCAGCTTGCTGGTGCTTTCAGTAAACATAGTCGGTGATATCACGCATTCGATCAATAGCGTTACTGATACGCAAGGGAATACCTGGGTACAGGCTATCGCGAAACATGATCATAATGATGCAGTATTCGTCGCAAGTCAGGAGCTATGGTATGCAGCCAATGCCAGAGCCGGGGCAACGACCATCACAGCAAATCTAAATGCGACATTAGGAGCGACCAATGCACGGCTCTACGCGCATGAATACCAGGGTGTTGCAACCTTGAATCCGCTCGATCAAACATCGTGGGCCATTGGCTTTGATCCGCCGCCATCTGCAAATGTGATATCTCCGTCGCGTACAACCTTTTTCCCGAACGAACTTATTTTTGCAGGTTCAGAAACGTGGGGTACACCGAACCCAGGTCCTGGATTCACCACGCGCGGCACCTTGAATTTGGACTATACGGAAGATAAGAATGTGAGCACAGTCGGCAGCAATAACGCGATTGTTCAGGTTGCTTCATGTGGAGGCAATTGCAGCTGGATGATACAGATGGCAACCTTCAGGGCATCTGCGCAGCCGAATCCAGTGCGTTTCTATAAGATGGACGAAGGATCAGGTTCCACCGTGCTCGATTCGTCAGTGTTCAATGCTCCGGGCACCAGTTACGGTTCGCCGTTGCCGACCTATATCACTGGAGTCGGTCCATCCGGCACTGCTCTATATTTTAACAATGCCTCACAGTGGATCGAGAGCGATTGGCCTCCATCGCCTTCGCTTGATATTAGAAATGATTTTACTATTACCGCCTGGGTCAATTTTTCTTCAGTGGTGAACACGTATCCGCGTATTTTCCAAAAAGGAAGGCAAATAGCAAGCCCGACTGCATTTTCATTAGGCATCAATACTCCCGGTGGAGTGTTGCGTCCTGAAGTTCGTGCACGCATCGGAGGCACCGAGTACTCTTCAGTGGACCCCTCGAATATGAGCATCAATACCTGGCATCATATTGCCGGCGTTCGCAATGGCACCAGTTTGAAAATCTTAGTTGATGGCGTTTTGAAAAATACCGTTGCCATACCAGCGGGCACCATCGACCTGAATAGCGGCCAGACCGCATACTTGGGCGGCGGTCCGGTCGATGGCAGAATGACCGATGGCGGCATGGATGAGGTGCATGTATCAGCCCGCGCATTAAGCGATGCAGAGGTGCTTGCTGAATATCAAAGTTATGATAATCAGCCGCCTTCTCCCATTGTAAATTTGAGCCCCGCAGATGCGGCGACCGGCGTTTCTATCAATCCGACGTTGACCGCAACAACTGCATCAGACGCCACCCCTCCGATACAATATAATTTTGAATTATTCACGACGCCTGGCTGCAGCGGCGCCTTCACGCAGGCACGAGGCTACGCTGCTTCGACGAGCTGGATCCCGTCAACGCTCACCATGGGGACTACCTACTACTGGCACTATCGTGCGCGGGATTCAGCTGCATCGCCGAATGCGAGCGGATTCAGCGCGTGCACCTCATTCACCGTCGTTTCTGATACTAATCCGCCGACAGGAGTGGGGAATGTTTCTCCAGCCGATGCATCCGCAGGTATTTCTATAAACCCGACGCTTGTTGCCGCAACAGCAAGTGATGCTACGACGCCGGTACTGTATAATTTTGAACTGTGGTCCGGAGCTGGATGTACCGGTACGCTGCTTCAGTCAGTTGTGAATTATGCCCCGACAAATTGGAGCCCCACGACGCTTGCCTACGGCACTACGTACTACTGGAGAAATCGAGCTCGTGACTCTGTAACACCGACGCCAAATCAAAGCGCGTACGGGCCGTGCTGGGCATTTACAACCTCATTGGTAGGCCCGGTAGCCTATTGGCCTTTCAATGGCAATGCGCAAGATGCAACAGGTAATGGGTATAATGGTACGTTGCAAAATGGACCAGGGTATGTCGCAGGGCGCGTGAATCAGGCTATTGGAATGAATGGCATCAGTCAGCGCGTCGATATGGCGAACCCCGCCAGCGGGTTAACAGATATTCCTGCGAAGACCATCATAGCCTGGATCAATATGTCCTCAGGCTCAGGCAATACCTATAAAGATATTCTGGTGAAAGGCGATGCAGGCTGCGGCTGGTGGTTATCGGTCATGAACAGCAGCTTTGTACATTGGGGTCAATGCTTCTCTTCTGGCACATATGGCTCATGGGGGTCCCCGGCAGGATCAATTACGGCCAACCAATGGTATCAGGTAGCGGTGACCTATGATAATTCTAGCGCAGCGAATATTCCAACGTTCTATATTAATGGATCTCCGACTGCTTTGACCACGATCGGCAGTCCGATCGGCACGGTGAGCAGCGATGCACCATATTTGGTTTCAGCAGGCGGAGAGATACCAAATAACAATGAAAATTTTGGCGGCACTATTGATGAAGTGCGTCTTTATAATCGGGTACTGTCCGCTGCAGAGATTTCCAGCATTTATGCAGCTGACGCTGCCGCTGTGTGCGGAAATAATCTAAAAGAAACTGGCGAAACATGTGACGGTGCTGATCTTGCAGGCGCATCATGCACGACGCTTGGTTATTTCGGCGGCACCTTATCCTGCAACCCCACATGTACAGGATATGTCACTTCTTCCTGCACGAATTGCGGCAATAATACTATCCAGGCCGGTGAAACATGTGACGGCACGAATCTCAATGGCCAAACCTGCATTAGCCAGGGATTTGCCGGCGGAGGCACGTTAGCGTGTAATGCGTCATGTACTGCGTTCAATACCGGTGCCTGTATCGCACAAACCTGCGGCAACAATCTTCGTGAAGGAAGTGAAACATGCGACGGAACTGATCTGGCCGGCCAATCCTGTACCACGGTGCCTGGGGGTTATATCGGCGGCACGCTTTCTTGCCAGCCAAGTTGTGCTGCATTCAATACAGCGAGCTGTACGCCGCCGCCGGTCACGACCGTACCCGATCAATCAGCTCTTTCCACTTCTGATCTCAGGCCGGTAGATGCTGGAGGTAATTCAATTGCGGGATCATGGGAACGGGACGGCGCTAATGTAGTCGCGATCAAAGTGTGGGCTCCTGCGGGACTTTCTCGCAGCTTCGAAGCAGTCTATACCAGCCCGACGATCAATACTATCTTTTATACGTATAATAACGCCGCGAATTGGGCATGCTCGCATACGTATACGCCGGGCTGGAATCAAATAAGTTGCCCGACACATTGTTCGAATAATCGAACCATAGCATGTACATTGGGTAACAATACCCCGTGCGGCGCTGGTCGATGCACTTCAGATTGCGACCCACTCGAGCCATCGACGACCTGGCGATCGCCGTTCTCCTATACGGGCAATGCGGCGTATCCGCTGTGCAGAACGAGCTATCCCAATTTTGTCGGCAGTTCGGCGAAGTGGATCTGGGGCGATAGCTGCAGTCAGAATGTGGTCTATTGCAGGCTTGAGTTCGGTATTGATCTTGGCGGAGGATCGCCCTATCAGCCTGGCGCGTATTGTGGCGATGGTATCGCGCAAACATCTGCATCGAGTCCGCCAGGACCAGAGGAGTGTGATAATGGGAGTAACAATGGAGCATGTCCGAAAACATGCAGTTCACAGTGTCTGAGGAATGACTGCACATGTACCGGCCCTCTCTGTAGCGGATGTTTTATCACAGGTACGAAAGTATTAACACCGTCCGGCCCTCGCGATATCAATGACCTTAATGTTGGCGATCCGGTTGTATCGTATGATGAGGCGACAAAGCAAAAGGCTATTGCGTATGTCGAGTTGCCCCGGTCTTACTCGCGGGACCATTACTATGTGTTAAATGGTACTATTCGCGTCACTAAGGAGCATAGATTTGCTGTGGTAGATGCAGAAGGAACGATCACCTGGAAACCAGTCATGGATCTTTCTATTGGAGACAGGTTCGTGCTTGATACAGGGAAGACCATATCTCTTGCTTCGAAAGTGCTGCATACCCCGGCGCAATCAATCCAGGTCTTTAATCCCGCACTTTCATATCCGCATACCTACTATATCTGGGATGGCGCTGAATATATTCTTGTTCATAATGCAAAGTGCACAACTCCACGTTGTGGCGGAGGGCCATGAAGCAATGAGTCGTGTTGCTTTGTGCTGTTTTTTAGTGCATAATTAAGTATGAAATACTCCTAGTCATAATATCGGGCAACTATGTTTGAAGACATAAAAAAGAATGATGAGAATGTGACCGCTGGCAACCCTTCAGCAGTTGAAGATATGTTTGGCAAAGTTGACCCAACCCCAGATATAAAGAGCGCGGTGCAGAGCGGTAAATTAACTCCGGTAGCTTCATCAATGGCAGCTCCTCAACCGCCGATGCCGCAGGCGCCGATGGGTACCAAGATCGGACCTCCGAATCCATTGACCAATCTTTCACAGCTCGATCAATGGAGCAAAAAACCTGCTCGCCGCAGCATGAGAATGATTTTGATCGTTGTTGCAGCTTTGATCGTCGTCGGCGCTGCTATTGCCTACTTCTTTTTTATGACGCCGACAGAGGGTTCGAATGCAACTGCTAAAAATACTACAGCGAATACCAATGCCACAACGAACACCGATACTACCGCCAACGCACAGCCAACACCTCCTCCGACTGCGAATGAAAACGGTAATCAGGCTCCAAGCATACCATCCAATGCCCTCATTGACTCTGATGGCGACGGGCTGACAGATGTAGAAGAAGCTGTCGCTGGCACTGATCCTCATCTAGCTGACACTGATAATGACGGTTTGAATGATCGCGATGAACTCTATGTACACAAAACAAACCCATTGTTAGCTGATAGCGATAACGACGGCCTCTCTGACCGCGACGAGATCTTTACCTATAAGACAAATCCTATGAACCCGGACACCGATGGCGATACCTATCAGGATGGGGTTGAGGTGCAAAATGGGTATAATCCGAATGGCCCCGGAAAACTTCCTCCGACAGAAACTCCACCGAACGCACCTATAGATCCAGCCCCAACGCCCGCACCTGCTCCCACACCTTCTCCAGCTCCTACACCTACGCCCGCACCTGCTCCGGCTCAATATACATACTAGTGCTAAAATAATTAATCCCTATTCGCATGCCAGACGAGCAACAGCCATTAACAGCCGAACAGCAACCTCAAGCTCCCGAGGCTTCGATGCCGCAGGCATCTGCGCCCTCTGGTTCAATTTATACCATGCCGGATAAGTTCATGATGGGAGGCGGGCAGCCGCGTTTTTCAACTGGCGCAGCACCCGCAGGCTCTTCAGGCGGCGGCGGTTCAGGCAAACGGATGGTGATCATCATTGCTATACTGGCCTTATTTTTAGGCGGCATGACAGCCGGAGCTTACTTTTATATCAATAGCGGAGGAGACTTCTTTGGTTTGCTTTCAACAAATGAGCCTGTAGCGCCAGCAGTTCCGAACCCGCCGCCAGCCACCAATCAGCCAGTTGCGAATACCAATACAACACCTGAGAAACCGCAAGATGATCAATCAAAACTTGCTCGCGATGTGCAGCGTTCGAAGGATTTGGTCGTTCTTGCGAAAGCCCTCCAGGATTATTTTGCAAAATATAATGCATTTCCTCAGATCTTAGACTCGATTCCGAAAGATATGCTGGCAGAGCTGCCAAAGGATCCCTTGTCAGACAAGGCCTATGAGTATACGCCGCTGGATAATCGTGCTTCATACGGCATCGGCATTGTTATCGAGAAAGAGTTAACTTACAACGGCAAGACCTATCAGTCTGGTCCTGTTGTTCTGCATTCAGAGGGCTATCAGACAGCAACGTCTACACCGCCAATTACGGATCAACCAGTACCGCCGACCCCTGCCCCTGTTGATGTGAGCAATCTCGATTCAGATTCAGATGGTCTGACAGCCGCAGAAGAAAGTTTATTCGGCACGTCACCTTCGAACCCTGATTCAGACTCTGACGGGTACCGAGACAATGTGGAAATTAAGAATTTTTACAGTCCGGTGGAAACAGCTGCGGTGAAATTAGACCAGGCCGGCCTCGTGAAATTGTATACGAACGATGTTCAAAAGTTCAGTTTCTATTATCCGAGTTCCTGGGTCGTGAATGCGCCTGATGCGGACGGAGCTGAAACTCTCGTCACGACAGGGACTGGCGAAAATTTCAGCGTCTCGGTGAAGGAGAATGCGGACAATAAGACTTCCTGGGAATGGTATACGCAAAATATCAGCCATGACTATAACCCAAACAGCGTGTCCATCGTGCAGATCAGCGGACATGAAGCGATCAAAACATTGGACGGTCTGCAGGCATATCTGGCTGTTGGCGGGAAAGTATATCTCATCACGTATAATCTGAATACTGAGTCAGTGATCCGATACCCATCCATCTTTGCGATGATGCTGGATCATTTCACGCTTCATTAATTGTTACCAGTTGTGCTGTTTGCTCTCTCATCAGTGCCTCAGGGCCTGCCGGTTCATTGGCTTTCACAGCTCGAACCGATCATTGAACGGGATTATAAGCCGCAAGGCGTTATCTCTATTCGATTTGTCAGTGTACGAGAAATGCGTCGCGTTAATCTCATATATCGCGGCAAAGATGCTGCAACAGATGTATTGTCTTTTCGATTGCAAGACGCGCAAGTTCCTGCTTTCTCAGGAGACAGCGGCCATGAACAGGCCTTTGGAGAAATACTCATGTGCGCCGCGGTTTTGAAATCTCATGCTCGTGAAAAGGGTAGTACCTTAGTACAGGAGTTTCAGACCATGCTTATTCACGGCATCCTGCACGTGATGGGATTTGACCATGAAAAAGACTCAGAAGCGCTGGAGATGGAAAAACATGAGCGTCAATTGGCCCGTCAGTTGAAAAAAAACCTTGGCAAACGGTAAAAATTTCAGTATACTAAAGACGTTCGGACAGCTCATCTATCGTTGAAACGAAGTCATATATAATGAAAAAAATAGAGACAATTGCAGGCATAGACATTGGTTCAAGCGCAGTTCGCATTGTAGTCGCGCAGCCTATGGACCACGGACAGCTGCATCTTATTGGTGTTGGCGAGTCGGTATCACGGGGCATGTCGAAAGGCATGGTGAATGATCTTGAAGAAGTGGTTACTTCGGTTTCAGAAGCTCTTGAAAAAGCTGAACGGATGATCGGCGGACAATTGTCTCGTGCCGTCGTCGCCGTGAACGGAGCGCATGTGAAAGTGGTACAAAGCCAGGGCGTCATAGCCGTTTCAAAACCGAATGGAGAAGTGCAGCAAAGTGATGTTGATCGCGCTATTGAGCAATCGCAGACGCTCGCTGTGAGCCCTAATTACGAGATCCTGCATGTACTTCCAAAATTTTTTAACCTCGACAATCAGACCGCCATCAAGGATCCGCTGGGCATGACCGGCATCAAACTTGAAGCGCATACGCAGATCGTTCTCGCGCAGAGCGCGCAAGTGAAACTGTTGACCAAATGTTTATACCGTACACAGCTTGAAGTCGAAGGTTTGATCTTCTCTCCGCTGGCTACTGCTGAAGCAGTGCTGACCAAGCGACAAAAAGATATGGGAGCGGCAGTCGTAAATATCGGAGCAGGGACTACATCCGTGGCAATTTTTGAAGAAGGGGAATTATTGCATGCAGCGATCCTGCCCATCGGTTCAGATCATGTCACGGCTGACATCGCGATCGGTCTTCGCGTATCACTGGAGATAGCAGAACGAGTCAAGCTGGATCTTGGACAGGCTATTTCTGATAAAGTATCCAAGCGTGATGAAGTGGATATTGCAAAGTATTCCAATGAAGAGATGCCGCGGTCGTTAATTTCAAAAAAACATATCGCTGAGATCATTGAAGCGAGGCTGGAAGAGATTTTCACTATGATCAATCAGGAGCTCAAACGTGCGGGCAGAGATGGCAAGCTTCCTGCCGGTATTATCTTGACCGGCGGCGGTGCAAAATTGGGAGGCCTGGTCGATTTTGCAAAAGAACATTTGAAGCTGCCTGTCTTTATCGGCGCTCCGGATCAGATCGTAACGCCTATTGATAAAGTGAAAGACCTTCAATATACAACGGCCTTAGGTTTGATCTACTTTGCAGAAGAAAATAACTCGACCTCGCGGGGCGGGTTGCAGCCGGTCGCGTGGGCTTCAAAACTTTTTGGCGGAGTATTCCGTCGGATAAAAGATTTTTCATCCTAAGATACGCAGCCAGATACTGTACACAAAAATAGAACAGCCCCATGGCAATGGGGTTGTTTATTTTATGAGAAAAGTAGTGTATACTATTTCTACTATTAATTGACCTTTGAGTATGTCTAGAAAAAGTACTTTTGAAGTAAAACCGGCTATAGAAAGCCTAGCAAAGATAAAAGTAATCGGCGTTGGAGGCTCAGGTGGATCAGCGATAAATAGAATGCTTGCGAATAAGATCCGCAGCATTGAATTCATAGCAGTGAACACTGATGTGCAGGCTTTGCAGCAGTCGCTTGCCGATGTGAAGCTGCAGATCGGCAAGGAAACGACTCGCGGTTTAGGCGCCGGGATGAACCCCGACTTGGGCGCAATGTCCGCAGAAGAAGCCGAGGCTGAGATCAAGAAACATGTCGCTGATGCTGACATGGTTTTTGTTACATGCGGATTGGGCGGCGGAACCGGTAGCGGAGCTGCGCCGATCATCGCAGACCTGGCTCGCGCTGCAGGAGCCCTGACCGTTGCAGTCGTTACGAAACCATTCAAGTTCGAAGGCATGCAGCGCAGACGGATCGCAGAAGGAGCGCTAGAGAAACTCGTTGATAAAGTTGATACTATCATCACTATTCCGAACGATCGCTTATTGCAGGTGATAGATAAGAAGACATCGTTGCTTGAAGCATTCTCAGTCGTGGACGAAGTGCTGCATCAGGGCGTGCGCGGCATATCTGAATTGATCACGGTCCCTGGCATGGTGAACGTTGATTTCGCCGATGTGAAGTCCATCATGACCGATGCGGGCTCAGCGTTGATGGGCATCGGTATTGCATCAGGCGAGAACCGTGCAACTGAAGCAGCGCGTGCAGCAGTCGATAGCCCACTGCTCGAAGTTTCTATTGAAGGCGCGCGCGGCGTGCTGTTCGTTGTTACCGCTGGGTCTGACCTGACCATGCATGAAGTCAATGAAGCAGCTGAGGTCATCACTGCCAGCTGTGATCCGGATGCAAAGATCATTTTTGGCACCGTCATTGATGAGAAAATGGGCGCCGAGCTCAAGGTGACGGTTATCGCCACTGGTTTTAGAAGTTTCCAGGAGAAAGCGCCTGAGCAAGGAGCTCCGGCACCGGCTCAGAAGAGGGAATCATTCCGTGCATCCACATTTACAGCGCCCGAGGAACCGCATGACCGCAAGGTTTTCATGAAGCCGAAAGAAGAGCCTGTGGTGAGACCACAGGAGCAAGAAGAGGAAGATGAACTAGATATACCCGCATTCATCCGGAACAGGATGAAGAAATGAGCTATGCATTGTCCCGTGTGCTCACATTCGGAGACCAAGGTCGTTGATTCCAGAATGACCGCCGACCGGACCGGTATTCGCAGGCGACGCCAGTGCGAGAAGTGTTCTTTTCGTTTTTCGACGATAGAGCAAATAGAGATCCTGGACCTGACCGTGGTCAAGCGCGATGGCAGTAAGCAGCCCTATTCACGCGAGAAAATAGTGCAGGGTTTGCGCAAAGCGCTCGAGAAACGCTCATATACAGAAGAAAACTTTAATAATCTTGTTGCGAGGATCGAGCGCGAGATCCATAAGACGCGCAAGGACGAGCTGACCACCAAGCATATCGGCGAGATCATCATGAAGAAGCTGGAGAATTTCGATCAGGTCGGCTATATACGTTATGCCTCGGTGTATCGGGACTTTAAAGACGTGTCCACATTCCAAAAAGAGCTGAAGAACATCATTCAGCGCCGTAAAAAGCGAAAAAACTAACATACCTATGTCACAGGAAATTGACGAGCTCAAGAAGATGCTCGCAGATCTGGACCAGAACGTGCTTGCTATCAGCATGACCGTACGCAAAATGCACCGTAAGATGCGCTGGTCTGCTTTTTATGATTTTCTTAAATTTGTTGTTATCTTTGGTCCCCTGATATGGGCCTATTTTGCATTTCAACCGCAGATCAAGGAATTCTACGCGATGTACGGGAATATGACGGAGCAGTTTAGAAAGCTTGAGTCCATGCAGCAGATGCAGCAAGGTTCCAATACGAATGATCCGAATCAACTCTTGAAGCAGCTGCAGCAGCGGTACCCGCAGCCACAGCAATAACGTTTGCCTATGGATGAGCTGATACAAGCGATCCAAAAATTTAAGCAGCGCCTGGAGATCATTCAGGCGTCTTTGCATCTGGATATCGCCGAGACCCGCTTGCAAGAATTGCATGCGGTCATGGTGCAGGCTGACTTTTGGGAGGACCGCAAACGGGCACAGGACCTGTCGCAAGAAGCAGCAGATCTCGAACGCTGGGTCTCTTTCTGGAAAAAAATAGTCGCAGACACGGATGAGCTTTTGAAACTCGCTACCGAGGACGCAGCGGATCAGACGGTCAACCTGCGTGAAGACATCGCTCAGGAACTTGCTCGACTTGAAAACCTGCTGGCGACGAAAGAAACCGAGACCTGGCTCGATGAACCGTATGACCGGGCGCCGGCGATCATGACGATCTATAGCGGCGCCGGCGGCGTCGATGCGCAAGATTGGGCGCAAATGCTTGAGCGCATGTATCTGCGCTTTTGTGCTTTGCGAAATTGGAAAGTAACCGTGCTGCAGAGAACTCTTGGGCAGGAGGCCGGCATAAAAAATGTTACCTTGAAGATCGAGGGAGCATTCGCCTATGGCTTTTTGCGCGTTGAGTCGGGCGTACATAGACTCGTGCGTATTTCTCCGTATGACGCTGACCAATCACGACATACATCATTTGCGATGGTCGAAGTATTGCCCGAACTTGAAGAAGCGAGCTCGATCACCGTCGCAAAGGATGATGTGCGCGTCGATGTATTTCGTTCATCAGGCCATGGCGGGCAATCGGTCAATACGACCGATTCAGCGGTGCGATTGACGCATATACCGACCGGCATCACGGTCAGCTGCCAGAACGAGCGCTCGCAGATGCAGAATAAGGCTCAGGCATGGAAGATGCTCATGGGCAAGCTCGAAAAGTACTATTCGGCGAAGCGTGAAGAAGACCGGCAATTGTTGCGCGGAGAATTCACTGAAGCAGCCTGGGGGAATCAGATCAGGTCATATGTGCTGCATCCGTATACCATGGTAAAGGATCATCGGACAAAATATGAGTCAACGGATCCGGAGTCAGTATTAAACGGCGTATTGATGCCATTTATCGAAGCAGCGCTCCGGAAGCAAGCATCTGACAAGCGGTCGGAAGGGTAGCTAAGCCTTTGAATGACGGGGTAGTATCAGGTATACTTACCAGGTACTTACTTTTATGTTTGACCATATCATTCATACGCCAAGAGTACGTAAAAAAGTGGTCAAAATCCGTCACCACGTGTCTGTTTTTGCAATAGTCGCAGGCGTTATCGGGTCTGTCGTGGCGCTCAATTTGAACCTGCCGTCATTCCAGACAATTTCTATAAGCCAGGCAAGCGTTACTGCAGCTTCTCTCAGATTGATCGGTGATAATCAGCCGGTCAGTGCCGTGGGTCCTTTGCAGCTCTGGCCCCTTGCTACCATCGAGGCAAAGATTGCTGATAGCCTGGTCCATTTCGATACGGTTCAATTTCGTTTGAACGGAATATACAATGATTCATCTCTGCAAGGCATCACTTTGTATATAGATAATGTGCAGGCCGGTGTGCCGGTGCTGCCAGATGCGGATCACATGGTGCGTTTTAAACTAGAAACTGTTGCGTTAGCAAAAGGCGCTCATACTATGAGCGTAAAGATAACTACGAATGACTCGAGCGCCAGTTCATTCCAGGCATCTTTCGATCCCTATACAGGGGTCATCACAACTACCGGGCAAGTTGTCCGTATGCAGCTGCCGTATCAGTCGGCTATAGTAACGGTCGCATCGCATGGCGATATAGGTTCCTTCGTAAGAACAAATGATGAAGTCCGGCAACTCTATCTGTATGGCATAGCAGAAGATTTTCATTTGGAACATCTGCATATCGTTGCCAGCGAAGATATGAGCGGTACGCGCATCGATATATTGCAGGGCGGGCAATTCCTTGCCACCGGCGTATTCGCAAAGACTGAAGCAGATATTGATATGCGCGATGTATCACCGCTGGTATTGCGCGACAAGAATCTCATACTCTCTCTCAACGTCATTCCGCAACTGCAAAAAAATGCGTCAATGACGCTCGATGGCATTCAGGCATCCGGCGTTGTCTCACAACAGGAACTGGTTTTTTCTCCGCATTTGCAGCTATTGCCATAAACCTGCAGGCTTGCTAGTGTTTTGCTATTCAGGGCACAACGATATTTTGTATGGTGCCCGTGTCTGCACTGTTACGACAGGGGAGTATCAGTTTTTTATTTGGATTAGGTGTGGGAACTCTCGTTCTCGACACAGCTTTGCATCAGCAATTTTTGATCATGGTCCTGGGCTGTACCGGGGCGCTTTGTGTTGCGCTGGGGCTTTTTTCTCATAAGCGTTTTTTTATTTTTGCAGGCCTGGCTATCATAGGATGCTGGTATATCGTGTTCCGGTCGTCATTGCTCATCGTTCCATTTTCAAATATATCTCGTGCAGAAGGCGTTATTTATTTCGTAGAGCCTTTGCTCAGCAAGCAGCGCCTGATCGTAACGCTCAGCAAGCCGTCAGTACTGGCTGGTCGAAATATTTTCGTGTACGCGGAACGGTTCCCTGATCATTTTGTCGGGGAACGGGTGCAACTTGGCTGCATGCTCGAACAGCCGGAACCGATCGAGGACTTTGCATTTGATAAGTATGCAGAACGGCGCGGCATAGTCGGCGTCTGCCGCTATCCGAAATTGAGCGTGATCGGCCATGAGCACAGTCTTGCCGCTGCGCTGGATCGCCTGCGAAAGGTATATTCGGATTCCTTTACAAAAAATATGCCTGCTGCAGAGGACACGTTGCTGCAGGCAATGGTCTTGAATAAAACAGGCGAGTTTCCGAGTAATTTACTTGCTTCTTTTGCGTCCAGCGGTTTGAGCCACAGTATTTCTATTTCTGGCCTGCATATGGCGCTTCTGATCGCGGCTGTTGAGCTGCTCATGGGCGCATCCGGCCTGAGCAGGCGAGTACGACTCACCGCTTTGATAGTCGGTTTAGGCATCTATCTCATTCTATTGGGTTTTCCATCGCCTGCAGTTCGTTCATGCATCATGGGTGTAGCTATGATCTTTGGAAAATATTCAGGGCGTCAAACAGACGGAGTGCATATCCTGCTTCTCACTGCGACCGTCATGCTGCTCCAGAATCCGCTGCTCATGGGTTTTGATATCGGCTTTCAATTATCGTGCCTGGCATTACTGGGCATGGGTCTGACCAATGCGCATTGGCAACAATTGCTATTTTTTCTGCCGGAGCGTTTTGGTATTCGCGACGTGTTTGCGGCTACCTGTTCAGCACAATTTTTCACCTGGCCTTTGACCATATACTATTTTGGAACGTTTTCATTCATAGCGCCGATAGCAAATGCATTCGTATTGCCGCTTCTGCCATTGATGCTGTCGTTTGCTTTTGTGACGCCTTTGCTTTCATGCATGCCATTCATCTATCCGGCAGCTCTGGTACTATTGTTCAGCGTTACGAAGCTCATGAATTCGTTGGTCGTATTCTTCGGAGCGATTCCCTTTGCTTCCGTTAAACAAATGCAGATCTCGTCCTCGCAAGCCCTATTCGCTTTAGGGTGTATGGCTATGGTAACCTATCTATGGCATCGATTTGATAACTATCGTACGCATGAGTAAGATCATACGATTAATCTACGGAGTGACCGTTGTCGTGTTTCTGGCGAGCATGTTCATCGCTATTCCGGTTACGTTGCATAGCGCCACACCACCGGAATTACAGGTGTATTTTCTTGACATTGGACAAGGCGACTCGATACTGATCGAAACGCCCGAGCATGTTTCAATTTTGGTTGATGCAGGGTCTGATGGACGCGTCGTGCAGCAATTGGGAGAAGTATTGCCATGGTGGCAGCGGAAGATAGATTATATTCTCTGGACGCATCCGGACCACGATCATTATGGCGGCTTCCAAAGCGTGTTGCAAAAGTATCAGATCGGCCAGGCATTATGGAATGGCGACGAAGATTCTTCGCGTGCGTTTCAGAGTCTGCTGCAAGAGGTGCGGCAAAGAAATATTCCGCTGCGGAAAATTTCCCAGGGAGATGTATTCCAATGGTCCTCTGGGACGAGTTTGCGTATTGTATGGCCGCCGGAATCCTACCTTTCGAAGGATAAGAATAATCGATCGATAACAGGTTTGCTGAGCTATGGCAATGAGGATTACCTTTTGACCGGCGATTTGCCTCAAGCTGAGGAGGCGCAGATGATGGGCCAGTACCCGAGTCTGACCGCCGAAGTATTGAAAGTAGGCCATCACGGCAGCAAGGGTTCGTCCGGTGCCGGCTTTCTGGCTGCATTGCGCCCGCAATACTGCATCATCTCAGTCGGCAAAGATAATACCTATGGGCACCCGAATCCTGAGGCGATACAGCGCCTGAAAGACGCTCATTGCGAGATACATACCACTGCAGACGAGGGCAGGGTGACTGTGATGACCGATGGCAGCACGCTCACCTATGGCCATGAGGGTTTTGTCTTGTGGAAATCAATGGAATACGCTATACTTTCTATGTTTTAAGCTGAATTTTCAGCTGATAATCAACAAAACTATGGCAGACAAGAAAAAAATATTGGTCATCGAGGATGAGGAAATGCTCTCGACCATGTATAAGGTGAAATTCGAAAATGACGGTTATGACGTTTCAGTCGCGAATAACGGCGCTGACGGTCTGGAGCTTGCGCCTAAGGTCATGCCGAACCTCATTTTGCTTGATATCATCATGCCGAAGATCGATGGATTTGCTGTTTTAAAAAAGCTCAAAGAAGATCCGAAGACGAAAGATATACCGGTCATCATGTTGACGAATTTAGGGCAGGATGAGGATATTTCACGCGGTAAAGAAATGGGCTCAGCAGGATATTTGATCAAAGCAAATAATACGCCTGCAGAAGTAGTCGAAAAAGCGAAAGTATATATCAAGTAACAGATCACGTATGTCGAATGCAGGCAAAGACCTCATGCAACAATCCGTCGTCCTCGTAAAACCAGATGGCGTTTCGAGAGGCTTGGTCGGAGAGATCATCACCCGCTTTGAAAAAGCGGGATTTAAGATAGTGGCGATGAAGATGGTCTGGGTAGATAAAGAACTTGTCATGAAGCATTACCCAGAATCCCGTACTGCGCTCATGGAAGCGATCGGCAATAAGACACTTGAGAGTTATGCGAAATTCGGCAAAGATGCACAAGAAGAGCTCGGCACTATGGATCCGAAGGCAATAGGCATGATGGTAAATAAATGGAACATAGATTTTTTGAGCTCAGGACCGGTCGTGGCAATGCTGCTTGAGGGCGTGCAGGCGATCGAAAGCATCCGACTTATGGTCGGACATACGATCCCGGCAGTTTCGGCGCCAGGCACTATTCGAGGAGATTATTCGATCGATTCTCCAGCGCTGGCAAATGCACGCAAGCGTCCGTTGCGAAATCTCGTGCATGCTTCAGGCAACGAAGAAGAAGCGAAATACGAGAAAGAACTGTGGTTCCACCAGAGTGAAATTCATGCGTACAAGCGTTCTGATGAAGAAGTGATGTTTGGGTAAAACCCTTTTCTGGGTATATGAAGAAAGGATTCGAAACCGCGTCTGATCAACTTCCTGGAGATACGCCTATTTTTTTGCCCGAAGGCGCTCGAGAGCGATTAAGTGATGCTGAGTTTGCTGAGTTCATGGAATTGCGAGAGCAATGGATGCGCGATTTTGAGCATGTAACATCTGATGATCCGGAGGTACGACAGCTCGCCTATTGGGAGATGGAAGAAAGGGCGAGTGGTAAGTCGCCAGAAGAAAGAGCTGCGCATGATGAGGCATTTTTAGCTCGAAAAGCTCGCTATAATGAATTACGTCGTAAACTGGGCATAGGGGTGATCGCAGAAGATTCAGTTTTAAGAGTCGAATAGTCATACGTTGACATTTTGATTGACTTCCAAAAAGCGGAGGGTTACACTGAAAGTAGCCCTCTTCTTTGAAATGTACATGTGCTCTACCTTTGCCTAGGGATCCTCATATTAACCAAGGCCGTGGCCTTAGTTTGCGGGAACCCACCTGACTTTCAGGGGCAAATGTATATTCCTAGAAAGGGGCAATTGTAATCACAAGACTTGGTCCTACGGCTCACGCTGTATCGGATGAAGAAGCCGAGGACTCGGTCTTCGTGTGCTTCAAAAAAGAACAGCCAACTATGGCTGTTTATTTGTTTGCTCTGGTGCGGTATACTTATTGGCGTATGACAGGTTCGTTCTTACGACGATGGGCGCTGGGATCTATCGCTTCAGGCATCGTATTTTTGGCAGGCGGAGGAGTGTCGTTTGACACCTACTATGCTGCCATTATGATCGCTTTGATATTGGGCGCTGCAAATGCCGCCATGCCGTATATTATCAGCATGATGACCTTCATGAGCACGGTTCTGACTCTCGGACTCGCAACGCTCATTGCGAATGCATTGCTGCTTAACGTACTTGCAACCGCGGGGCTCGGGATTCATTTTGAATCATTCGACCGGATGTTGCTCATAGCGATCATGATCTCAACGATAGCCTGGTTTTCAACTATGGCTATGGATAGGCCATTACCAAGTAATAAAAAACCGTATGAGGACGTATCTCATTTTAATCGATAGCGCGAAACTATTTTTCATCAATGTGTTCATGTATACTATTTTTTTGGAAAGCTATATTTTTGCAATTCTTTTTCAGCGACGTTTCCAGGTTGAGCTCCCGTTCATTTCTTTGTTCATAGCGGGGATCTTCACCTTTATTGCAGTGACGGTCTGGATCAATCTTGCTCGTTTCTGGTATATCAAGATCAAATCAATACGAGCCATGCTGATACGTTCGCTTTGGTCAGAAGTGCCGTTCGGTATGCTTATCCTCATCATACTTCTTTCAACCGTGGCTACCATCCAGCCATTTGGCAATATCTCTGAAGCAAAGGACCTGCTGGTTGCTTTCATAGGCTATCTGATCATCTTCCCGCTGATCATGGTGATGACCAAGTCGCATACGGAGAAGGTGGCCGCAATGTAAGTACGCTCATGACAAAACCGCCCCGATATATATCGGGGCGGTTTTAGGTTTACTGTATTGAAGATGTTATGCTGCAACCTTTTCTTTCATCTTCATGGTTCTGTTCATGGTGCGGATACAAGAAGTGCAAACCATCTGGCGCATGCCATTAACCATGCGACGCTGGAGATTGACCATCATGCGTCTCTTCGTTGCAATATTAGAATGGCTGCGTGAATTCGCAGTCTTTGGTCCCCGGTGGCAGATTGCGCACATCTTTGCCATAGATAATTGAATATTTGACTGAATGCTCGTATACTGAACAGAAGAGAGTATAGTTAAAAATATCTAACTTGTCAACACTCGATGTTGTTCCAACTATTACAGACGAGCGCACCGCTTGCACTTGCGATGATCGCAGCGCTTGTTTTGACCATAACCATACATGAGTTCGCTCATGCGCTCGCAGGCTATTTGCAGGGCGATATGACCGCGCGTGATGCTGGCCGTCTGACGCTCAACCCATTAGCTCATCTGGATCCTTTGGGATCATTGATGCTTTTGCTTGCCGGATTCGGGTGGGGCAGGCCAACGCCGTATAACCCGCATTATTTGAAATATCCCAAATGGGGGCCTTTGCTCGTGGCTTTGGCCGGGCCGATCTCAAATTTCATTGGTGCAGCCGTCAGTTTAGGGTTATTGATCGCATTGAGCTCGCTCTATTCAGCCGATAACCTGCTCATGGTCTTTTTGACTTATCTTTTTTTCACCAATGTCATGCTCATGCTTTTCAATCTTCTCCCCATACCGCCTTTAGACGGATCGCAAATACTCATCACGGTGCTGCCGGACCGGTTTAACCGTTTTAAGTTCTTTATTTTACAAAATGGCCCTTATATTTTACTTGGCTTGATACTCATCGAGAACTTCACTTCCATTCGTATTTTCAGCGGTTTATACGATTACATGCTTCATTTCATCTTGAAATTGCTGGGTTAGCAACTCCTATTCTTGACTGCCACTAGCCTTTCTGCTATTCTATTCGCACGTATATCCTTTAAAGCCCTTTAAAGATAAGGGACTTTTTTTGTGAGAAACTATGCCAACCGTCAATCAATTACTGCGAAAAGCCCGTAAACCAACCAAATATAAGTCAAAAACGCCTGCATTGCAGACGACTTTGAATACACTTCGACGCAGCAAGCGTGATCTTCAGAAGGGCAGCGCTTTTAAGCGTGGCGTCTGTGTGAAAGTGACCACCACGACACCGAAGAAACCGAACTCAGCTTTGCGTAAGATAGCTCGTGTCAGGCTTTCGAATGGCGTTGAAGTCACCGCCTATATTCCTGGTATCGGGCATAATTTGCAGGAACACTCCATTGTATTGATCCGCGGAGGTCGTGTGAAAGATCTGCCGGGTGTCCGCTATCATATCGTACGCGGTGTTTATGATGCACAGGGTGTTGCGAACCGAAAGCAGGGCCGCAGCCTCTATGGCGCAAAGCGTGAGAAAGCTAAGAAAGGGTAATCTATGAGAGGCAAACAAGCACCAAAGCGCGCAGGCAAGCCTGATCCAAAATTCAGCAGAGTTGATATTGCGAAATTTATCAGCCGCATCATGAAGAACGGCAAGAAAACAGTTGCTCAGGGCATCGTCTATGATGCATTTCAGAGAATTTCTGAGGTCACGAAGCAAGACCCGCTCGAAATCTACGACAAAGCAATTCAGAATGTGAGTCCGAATCTTGAAGTAAAAGGCCGCCGAGTCGGTGGTGCAAACTACCAGGTTCCTGTTGTCGTGATCGGCGAACGCAAGCTTGCATTGGCACATCGCTGGATCCTTGATGCTTCTCGCGCCAAAAAAGGGAAACCAATGTTCGAGAAACTCGCTGATGAGCTTATTGCCGCATCAAAAGGCGAAGGCGATGCCATGAAAAAGCGGGAAGATGTACAGCGCATGGCAGAAGCAAACCGCGCATTCGCTCATTTCGGATAAATTTTATCTTGTTTGTTTAGGAAATTTTGAATATGCCCAGGCAGTATCCGCTGGAAAAGACACGTAATATAGGAATTATCGCTCACATCGACGCAGGAAAGACCACGGTCTCCGAGCGTATTCTTTTTTATACCGGTAAAAAGCACAAAATTGGCGAAGTGCATGAAGGCCAGGCTGAAATGGACTGGATGGAACAGGAAAAGGAGCGGGGTATTACCATTACCTCGGCTGCAACGACCTGTTTCTGGAAAGCGCCGGATTGGCTTGGTGGCGATACCTGCCGCATCAATATTATCGATACGCCTGGTCACGTTGACTTCACAGCTGAAGTAGAGCGAAGCCTCCGTGTATTGGATGGCGGCGTGACTGTTTTCGACGGTGTTGCCGGTGTAGAACCGCAATCAGAAACAGTATGGCGCCAGGCTGACAAGTATCATGTCCCTCGTATTTGTTTTATCAACAAGATGGATCGCATGGGAGCTGATTTTTACGCGGACTTGAATAGTATTCATGATCGTTTGACGAAACGCGCATACCCGATCCAATTGCCGATCGGCGCCGCTGAAACATTCAAGGGAATCATCGACCTCTTCACACGCAAGGCTATTGTATTTAAAGATGATGAAGGCAAGGTTTTCGAGGAGCAGGATGTTCCGGATGATATGAAGGAGTTGGTAGAGAAGTATCGCAGCGAGCTTGTTGAAGCTATTGCGACGCATGACGATGCCTTGATGAACCAGTATCTGGAAGGCAAGGATATCGCTGATGTTGAATTGAAGAAGGTACTTCGTAAAGCGGTTATCACGAATGAACTGATCCCAGTTATGTGCGGATCAGCTTTGAAAAATAAAGGCGTCCAGCAATTGCTCGATGCGGTGACCGCATATTTGCCCTCGCCATTGGACCTTCCTGAAGTGAAAGGCTCTGAAGTAGGTGATAAGTCCGTTGAAATGACCCGCAAAGCATCTGATAATGAACCTTTTTCAGGTCTTGCATTCAAAGTCGCTACTGACCCATACGTCGGTCGTTTGACCTTCGTGCGCATTTATTCCGGCAAACTGGAAGCTGGTTCCTATGTCTACAATACGACTAAGGATAAGAAAGAGCGCATTGGCCGTTTGCTTTTGATGCATGCCAATCACCGGGAAGATATCAAAGAAGCCTATGCAGGCGATATCGTCGCGGTCGTAGGACTGAAAGAAACGTTTACCGGTCACACGCTTGCTGATGAAGAACATCCTATCACACTGGAAAATATCGTATTCCCGGATCCGGTCATTCGTGTTGCTATTGAACCGAAGACCAAACAAGACCAGGAGAAGATGGGTCTGGCATTATCGAAACTTGCTGAGGAAGATCCGACATTCCGCGTTACGACCGACGATGAAACATTGCAGACCATCATCGCAGGCATGGGTGAATTACACCTGGAGATCATTGTCGACCGCATGAAGCGCGAATTCAAGGTTGAAGCGAATGTCGGCGCTCCGCAGGTCGCCTATAAGGAAACGGTCATGGCAGAAGCGTTCGCTGAAGGAAAATATATCAAACAGTCAGGCGGACGCGGACAGTATGGACATTGTTGGATCAAGGTCAGGCCGCAAGAACGAGGTAAAGGTTTTGAATTCATTGACAATATTAAAGGCGGTGCTATACCAAAGGAGTATATTAATCCGATCGAAAAGGGTATCAGAGAAGCAATGACGAGCGGTCCTTTGGCAGGTTTCCCGGTCATCGACCTGCAGGCTGAGGTTTATGACGGTTCATTCCATGAAGTCGACTCTTCTGAAGCGGCTTTCAAGATCGCAGGATCTATGGCATTCCGCGAAGCGTTTAAGCGAGCAAAGCCTGTTCTTTTGGAGCCGATCATGAAGGTTGAAGTAACTACACCTGAGAAATATATGGGCGATGTCGTTGGTGACATCAATTCAAAGCGCGGACAAGTGAACGATATGACAGATCGCATGGGTATTAAAGTTGTGCATGCTCTGGTGCCGCTTTCTGAGCTATTCGGTTATGCTACGTCCCTTCGCGGCATGACGCAGGGCCGGGCTAGCTATTCTATGGAACTTTCGCATTATCAGAATGTACCTGGTAATGTTGCTGAAGAGATCATCTCAGGTAAAAAGAAGTAACCTCAAAACCTATGGCGTTCGCCGCACAGATCGAGGAGGTCTTGAAGCTAATTGCTGAGACTGGCGATCGGTGCATCGTCGTGTCTGAAGGCCACGAGCCTTTTGTTTTGATGGACTTAGGCCAGTATCGAACGCTACTGAAAAGCGCCGCAGGCAAGGAAAAACTCGCAAATCTGACCGAAACTGAGCTTTTGGAGAAGATCAACCAGGATATTGCAGATTGGCGCGAATCGCGAACTGAAGACCTGGCCGAATATGAATTATCACAATTTCAGGTCAACCCCCAGGAATCAGCTCTCAAGGCACGGATGCAGCAGGTTGATCGGGCAGCTACCAAAAGAGCCATGGCCCGTCCGGGGATGAACTTACCTGTCGTGGACGATCACCATATGGAGGAGTATAGACTTGAACCTCCTGTTTAAAGGATTTTAATAAAAATGGCTAGTAATAGCCATTTTTTATCAACAATCAGTTCACATCCTTAGGGTCTTGCCAAAAAAACTAACTGTTGCTATAATCGTTATGTTTTATTTTTAGGGAATTCCCTGAAATAAAAGCTCGATAACGTTTTTAACCAAATTTAATTACTAATTTTCAGCGCTAACTGGATTACAAAGTCCGCTAGTCAGGCGGGTGTTGCGCAACTGAGGAGAGAATACTATGGCAGAAATGTTCGATCGTTCCAAGCCGCACATCAACATCGGCACCATTGGCCACGTTGACCACGGCAAGACGACCTTGACCGCAGCTATTCTGAAAGTCATGAAAGCTGCAGGAAATAAGGCGCAGGAAAAAAACGTCGACCAGATTGACGCCGCTCCAGAAGAGCGTGAGCGCGGTATTACTATCGCGACAGCTCACGTTGAGTATGAGACGAAGAATCGTCACTATGCTCACGTTGACTGCCCAGGTCACGCTGACTATGTGAAGAACATGATCACCGGAGCAGCGCAGATGGACGGCGCCATTTTAGTCGTTTCAGCAACAGACGGTCCTATGCCGCAGACTCGTGAGCACATTTTGCTTGCGCGCCAAGTCGGTGTGCCGTATATCGTTGTGTTTTTGAACAAAGTTGATCAGGTTTCAGATCCAGAGCTCGTTGACCTCGTTGAAGAGGAAATCCGGGATTTGCTGAAGAAATATGAATTCCCGGGAGACACTACACCGATCATCCGCGGTTCAGCTTTGAAGGCTCTCGAGAACCCAAGCGGGGATGATGCAAAGCCGATTTTGGACCTCATGGCGAAAGTCGATGAGTATATTCCAGAGCCGAAGCGCGATACGGATCATGCATTCCTTATGCCTATCGAAGATATCTTTTCGATCGAAGGTCGCGGTACTGTCGTGACCGGCCGTATCGAACGCGGTATCGTGAAATTGAACGACGAAGTTGAGATCGTAGGCTTGCGCGACACGCAGAAGACCATTGTCACTGGTATTGAAATGTTCAACAAGCAATTGGCTGAAGGACGTGCCGGAGACAATGCTGGTATTTTGCTTCGCGGTACCAAGAAGGATGAAGTAGAGCGCGGACAGGTCTTGGCAAAGCCAGGTTCTATCAATCCGCACACTGAGTTCGTCGCTGAGGTCTATATCTTGTCGAAAGACGAAGGTGGCCGTCACACTCCATTCTTCAAAGGGTACAAGCCGCAATTCTATATTCGAACAACTGACGTTACTGGCGATGTGATGCTTCCAGAAGGTTCAGAAATGGTCATGCCGGGAGACACCGTTACCTTGACCATTAAGCTGATCGCACCAGTTGCTCTTGAAGAGAAGTCGAAGTTCGCTATCCGTGAGGGTGGTCGTACGGTCGGCGCAGGAGTTGTATCGAAGATTATTAAGTAAGCATTTGATCCGCCCCCGACGAAAGTCGGGGGCGGTACCCGTTCTTCAAAACATCATCACAACCACATGCCTGAGAAAGCAGATAAAAAAGCAGAGAAGAGATCGGCAGCCTCTGAAAATCCGGAGTCGCAGTCTCGCATTCGGATCAAGATCAAGGCTTATGATCATAAGATCATTGACCAGTCGGTAAAGACGATCATTGATACTGCATTGCGAAGCGGCGCGAAGGTTGTTGGCCCGGTTCCGTTACCGACTGAAAAGACCAAGTATACCGTATTGCGATCGACATTCGTGCACAAAAATTCACGCGACCAATTCGAGATGCGCGTGCACAAGCGATTGATCGACATCATGGAGCCAACGCCAAAGACCATCGATTCCCTGACCAGTTTGAATCTGCCGGCAGGTGTGGATGTAGAAATAAAAATGTAACAAAAAGTTTATTGAGGCATTGCATTTCCCTTGTACTCTAACCGTCCTGAGCGAAGTCGAATGGACGAAGTGGATACCAGGAAATCGATAGCCGGGAGAAAGTCATAGCAAGCTACAACCAGCATTTCATTCGTTAGTATCTAACGCAAGAAAAGTAGGTAGAGATAGGCGCATAGCGCCATAGTAGAAGCCGTGATTTTGTCCTGATCCGCCCAAGGCGGATAAGTACAAAACAACGGTTTTTTCAATCAGATCCGCCTGGGGCGGAAAAATAATCAAGCCAACATGAAAGTTATCTTGGGAACAAAACGTGAAATGACCCAGAAATGGTCTTCGTCCGGCGTGGTGCCGGTGACGGCTATTCTTGCTGGTCCGTGCACGATCACGCAGGTTAAGGGTGAGAAGGATGGCTATCATGCGGTGCAGGTCGGTTTTACCCAGACCAAGAAGAAGATCTCAAAACCGCTGGCAGGCCATTTGAAGGATCTGGCTCATTTCAAAACACTGCGTGAATTCCGCATGGAGACTGATGCAAAGCGCGGACAGGTGGCAACGGTCTCGGCATTCAAAGTCGGTGATACAGTGCAGGTGATCGGTATTGCCAAAGGCAAAGGTTTTCAGGGTGTTGTGAAACGCCATCATTTCGGCGGTAGTCCGAAAACTCACGGACATAAAGATCAGCACAGAATGCCTGGGAGCATCGGCGCAACTGAACCAAAGCATGTGTTCAAAGGAACCCGCATGGCAGGACGCATGGGAGGCCAGCAGGTTACCGTGAAAAATTTGGAAATTATCGAGATCGACGAGAAAAATAATTTGTTATACGTCAAAGGCGCAGTCCCGGGGGCACGAAACGGCTTACTTGCGATTTCAGGCGAAGGAGATATGACGTTCGTGGACGCAGTCATCGCAGAGACCAAGCCTGTCGAGGTTGTCGAAGAAAAGACAGCCGACATGCCAGAAGCATCAGCTATGCCGGAAGCGCAGGCTTCAGCAGAAACAGCTGCTGAACCAGCTGCAGAAGCTACACAAGAAGAAAGTACTACTGAATCAAAATAAGTATGGCAACGTTGAAAGTACCAGTATTGACACCAGACGGTAAAGAAAGCGGCTCGCTCGAGCTGTCGTCTGCCGTATTCGGCGTGCCGTTCAATAATCCGCTGGTGCACCAGGTGGTTACCGGACTGATGTCGCAGAAGCGCCAGGTATTGGCGCATACCAAAGGACGCGGGGATGTACGCGGCGGAGGCAAGAAGCCATGGAAGCAAAAGGGAACTGGCCGCGCACGTCATGGTTCCAGCAGATCGCCAATCTGGGTTGGCGGCGGTGTCACTTTCGGACCGACCAAGGATCGTAATTTTTCTCAGAAGGTCAACAAGCAGATGAAGCAGCAAGCGTTGCGCATGGTTCTTTCAGATAAAGTTGCGAACCAGCATCTGATCGTTCTACAAGAATGGACCGTTGCAGAGCCGAAGACAAAAGCATTGGCTGCGCTATTAAAGAACTTGCCATCGGCATCAAAGAAATCGCTGGTTGTCACGGTCGCAAAAGATAAGAATGTCATCCAGGCATCGAAGAATATGCCGAAAGTCATGAGTATTGGTGCTGCAAATTTGAATGTGCTGGATGTTTTGAAATATGAGTACCTGGTAGCTTCGAAAGAAGCGGTTTCAATAATTCAGGATCGCTACGCAAAGTAATACTATGAGTTTCCTCGATAGATTCAAAAAACAGGAAGAGAAGAAGAACGCTGGCACGCAGCGAAAGGTTCAGCCTGCACAGAAAACCGTGCGCGAAGAGCGTGAAGCAGCCGAAGTTGTCAAAACCCAGAAAAAGGGGGCTGTTGCTGCAACCGTTTCGGCAACAGGCGGCATGTACGCTCATTCGGTACTCCTGAAGCCTATTGTTTCCGAGAAGACAGCGCATTTGCATGCATTCAATCAGTATGTTTTTAAAGTAGCTCCGAATGCAAATAAAGTAAGCGTAAAGAAAGCGATCAAGGAAACCTATAACGCTGATCCATTGGAAGTCCGCATTGTGAAAGTTCAGGGTAAAGTCGTGATGCGCGGCAGAGAAAAAGGATACCGAAATTCTTATAAAAAAGCATTTATCCGCATGCCGAAGGGCGTGACCTTGCCGATTTACGAAGGCGTATAACTATGGCACTGAAATTATACAGACCAACAACCTCAGGAATTCGGCACGCGAGCGTGATCCGCGATGAGTCTTTGTCAAAAAAAGCATCGCATAAGCGCCTCCGCACTATCAAGAAGCGCAAAGGCGGCCGCAATGCGCAGGGTAAGATCACCGTCCGCCATCAGGGCGGCGGAGCGAAGCGGTTCATTCGTTTCGTTGATTTCAAGCGCGACAAATTTGATATTCCGGGAACAGTTATCTCGCTCGAATACGATCCAAACCGCAACGCTCGCATCGCCTTGTTGTCCTATGCTGATGGCGAGAAGCGTTACATTATCGCACCGCAGGGTTTGGCGAACGGCACTATTCTGATGTCTTCGCAGAAACAGGCTGAGATCAAGGTTGGCAATCAGATGAAATTAAAGTTCATCCCGACCGGTTTGGAAGTACATAATATCGAGTTGACCGTGGGTAAGGGTGGCCAGATCTGCCGATCGGCAGGGAATTATGCCATTCTTAGCTCCATCGATAATGGCAGAGCGCTTTTGAAGATGCCTTCCGGCGAAATTCGAACCGTATCAGAGGAATGTTCAGCGACGATCGGCATGGTTTCAAACCCGGAATTCAGAAATATCCGTTGGGGCAAAGCTGGCCGCATGCGTCATCGCGGTATTCGCCCGTCAGTTCGAGGTAAGGTTATGAACCCAGTGGATCACCCGCATGGCGGCGGAGAAGGAAAGCATCCGATCGGTTTGAAGCATCCGAAGACGTATACTGGTAAGAATGCATTTGGCGTGAAGACACGTAAACCAAAGAAGTATTCGAATAATTTAATCATTAAGCGCCGAAAGGGCAGAGCGGAATAATCGTATGGCACGAAGCTTGAAAAAAGGACCATTTGTCGATGAGCGCTTGATGAAAAAAGTTGCTAATACCAAGCCGGATAGCAAAACGGTCATCAAGACATGGGCGCGTAATTGCACCATTGTTCCTCAGATGGTCGGGTTTACTTTCGGCGTGCATAATGGCCGTACGCACGTGAATGTCTACGTCGTTGAGAATATGGTAGGCCATAAGCTTGGAGAATTTTCACCGACCCGCAAGTTCGTCGTACATGGCGGCAAGATAGCTAAAGCACAAGCACAAGACAAAGCACCGGCTACACCAGCAACGCCGGCAGCAGGAGAAAAGAAATAATATATGATCGAAGTACGAGCACAGCTGAAACATTTACGCATGTCACCGAAGAAGGTGCGCTTGGTTACTGATGCCATCAAAGGCATGGACGCCCAGCAGGCTTTAGTTCGATTGCGATTCATTCCGAAGGCAGCAGCGCCTATCGTTGAAAAACTTCTCAAATCTGCCATCGCCAATGCGCACAATAACAATAATTTGAAAGTTGAAGATCTGATGGTCAAGAACGTGATGGTAAATCAGGGTCTGGCGCTGAAGCGCATCCGGCCGGCAGCGTTCGGATCAGCCCATGGCTACAAGAAACATGCATCCCACATTAACTTGGTTCTTGGCCTAAAGCCGGGAGCGAAGTCCAATGAGAAGTCGACTGAAAAGAAAAAGAAAGAAGCGCCAGCTCAAAAAGAGGCTGCAGCATCTGAATCTGCATCAAAGAAGGCAGTTAAAAAAACGCCGAGCGATATGAAGAAACCGGCATCGAAGACTAAGAAAGAGCCAGCATCAAAGTAATACTATGGGACAAAAGGTAAATCCAAAGGTAATGCGATTGGGAATGAGCGAACAGTGGCGTTCGCGCTGGTACGGTGATGCCGACTATGCACAGATGCTCCGCCAGGATGTGACATTGCGCCGTTTCCTCGCGAAAAAACTTGCTGAAGCAGGTATTGATAAGATCGATATCGAGCGTTTCCGCGGAGAGGTCGTGGTAACGATCGTGACTGCTAAGCCTGGTATTATCATCGGACGCGGCGGCACCGGTATTGAGGATCTGAAAAAAGAGATCGTAAAGAAATACTTATCGCCAAAAACGACACTGAAGCTCAATATCCAGGAAGTTGAAAATCCGAATTTGTCATCAGGCGTCGTATTGCAGGCCTGCATCGCTGATATCGAGAAGCGTATACCGTTCCGCAGGGTCATGAAGGTTAATATTGATAAGGTCCTGAAAGCTGGAGCAGAAGGGGTGAAGATCATGATGTCAGGACGCTTGAACGGCGCAGATATTGCCCGCCGCGAGACCTTAACACAAGGAAAGATCCCTCTGCACACATTGCGTGCCAATATCAATTATTCACGCGGCACCGCACTGACTACGTATGGCATGATCGGCATCAAGGTTTGGATTTATAAAGGACTCTATTTTGCAAAGACTGCAGAGAAGAAGCAGACAGAGCAAGCGCCAGTACGGCGCGCCCCAGCCCGCCGGCCGATGGAGGCAAAGAAATAACGCAAGACTATGTTAGCACCGAAGAAAGTAAAATTTAGGAAGTCACAGCGCTCTGATCAGATCAAGGGAACTGCTTCGCGCATGACCAATGTCGCGTTTGGGCAGTATGGCCTGAAAGCATTGGAAGCATCGTGGATCACCAGCCGCCAGATAGAGGCAGCTCGACGCACCATGACGCATTTCATTGCCCGCGGCGGACGCGTGTGGATCCGCATTTTCCCCGATAAGTCGATCACAACAAAAGGAAATGAAATGCCAATGGGCAAGGGAAAGGGAGCAGTTGACCATTATGTGGCTGTGGTAAAGCCGGGTACCGTTCTCTTTGAAATGAGCGGCGTCGATGAGAAGACCGCGCGGCATGCTATGAATCTGGCAGCATATAAATTACCGATCAAGACCACCTTTGTATTAAAACATTAAGCGTATGACGTTGAAAGAAATGAGAGAAATGGATATGAAGAAGCTACAGTCAGAGCTTTCTGCATTGCAGGGGAAAGCGCGTGATATGCGTTTTGGATTGGCAAACAGGCAGGTAAAGAATATTCGCGAGATACGGAGTTTGAAAAAGCAGATAGCCCAGATCATGACCGTAGCATCTGGACGTTCACATGAGAAACAAGCTAAGTAATATACATGAAAAAAGAGAACGTAAAAGTAAATAAGCGTCAGCTCGAGGGAGTGGTAGTAAGCACTAAAATGCAAAAGACCGCCGTTGTTCGTGTTGATCGCGTGAAAGTGCATCCAAAATATGCAAAGCGCTATGTCGTCAGCAAGAAATACAAAGCGCATGATGAAAAAGGCGTAGCAACCGATGGCGCGATCGTGGTTATCGAAGCATGCCGTCCGATTTCAAAAGATAAGCGTTTTCGCGTTATTCGCGTAGTGAAACAAGCAACCGCATAGAATTTTATGATACAACATCGATCAATGTTACAAATAGCAGACAACTCGGGAGCAAAGCTCGCGCAATGCATCCGTGTTCTCGGAGGGTACAAGAAGCGCTACGCGCAGATCGGTGACGTTATTACCGTGGTCATTAAAATTGCGCAGCCGCACGCACAGGTCAAGAAGAGTCAGGTGCATCACGCAGTTGTCGTGCGACAACGCAAGGAAATGCGCAGAAAAGACGGTTCATATATTCGTTTCGACGAGAATGCCATCGTATTGATCGATAAAGAAAATAAAGAGCCGAAAGGCACCCGTATTTTCGGACCGATCGCACGTGAGTTGCGGGCTAAAGGCTTTACCAAAATTCTTTCATTAGCACCAGAAGTCGTCTAATCGTATGAAAACGTATATCGCATTACAAGATACCGTGAAAGTACTGACCGGCAAGTATAAGAACAAGACCGGCAAGGTCACTCAGATTTTGCGCAAAGAGCATTCTGTCGTCGTCGAAGGCCTGAACAAGATGTACAAGAATATGCGGCCGCAGAAAAGCGGCGATAAAGGCCAGCGTATCGAGTTCTTTGCACCGATCGGTCTTTCGAAAGTCATGCTCGTCTGTCCAAAATGCAGCAAGCCGACTCGTATCACCATCAAGCGAGATGGAGCGAAGCGCATGCGCGTTTGCAAGAAATGTAAAGAAGTAATGGAATAGTATGAATAGAATGCATCAAAAGTACCAGAAAGAAATCGTACCGCTGTTGAAGAAAGAGCTTGGTATTTCGAATACGCTCGCGGTGCCTCGCATTACGAAGATTGTCTTGAACGTGGGGCTTTCAAAGTCATTGCAGGATAAGAAGTTCGTCGATATTGCAGCAATGACATTGACCAGGATCACTGGGCAGAAGCCTGTCCTGACGAAAGCGAAAAAGTCCATTTCGAACTTCAAGATCCGCGAAGGCATGATCGTTGGCGCTATGGTTACCTTGCGTGGAAATAGAATGTATGATTTCCTCGATAAGCTCGTGAACGTTTCATTCCCGCGCATTCGAGACTTTCATGGCATTGACCCAAAGAAAGGCTTTGATGAACACGGCAACTTCGCGCTTGGGTTCAAAGAACACTTGGTCTTCCCAGAAATCCCTGCTGATGACATCGAGCATATACATGGATTAGAGCTTGCGATCTCGACAACGGCAAAGAATCGCGAAGAAGCATTCATGCTACTGACCGCATTTGGCTTCCCTTTTAAGAAAACAACGAAATAAGTATGGCAACGACAGCACAAACAGTTAAATCAGAGCGTTCTCTGACCAAGCCGAAATTCTCGACTCGGGTGGTACGGCGTTGCTGGCGCTGCGGACGGAAGCGCGCATTTATGCGCAAGTTCCAGATGTGCCGCATTTGTTTCCGCGAACTGGCAAATAAGGGAGAAGTGCCAGGAGTTAAGAAAGCAAGTTGGTAGTTATAAGAATTTGAAAAGAATATGATTACAGATCCAATCGCAGACATGCTTACCCGTATACGGAATGCCTCAGCAGCAAAAAAGCCTGAGGTGGTCTTGCCATACTCGCGTTTGAAGCATGCGATTGCAGATGTATTGGTCGGCGAGAACTATCTGTCGAAAGTCGAGAAGATCGAGACCACATCGGTTCCGCAGCTTCGACTGGTTTTGAAATATCGCAGTAACGGCAAGCCGTATATCAAGCACATCAAGCGCTTAAGCGTACCGAGCCGCCGTATCTATGTAACGAAAGATTCGCTCCCGCGCGTTTTGAACGGTTATGGCATTGCGCTTATTTCAAGCTCACAGGGTATTATGACCAATAAGCAGGCCCGCAAAACGCATACCGGCGGCGAGCTGCTCTTAGAAGTTTGGTAATTTGAATTGTATGTCCAGAATTGGAAAAAAAATTATTACTATCCCAGCAGGCGTTACCGTTACGCAGAATGACGCAGAGATTACCGTGAAAGGACCGAAGGGATCATTGACCCATCGGCTCGTGCCGGAGGTGCTTGTGGTGGTAGAGGGCGATACTATGCGCGTTGATTTGCGCGACCCGAACGTAAAAGGAGTTTCTGCGCTTTGGGGATTGACCAGGGCTTTGGTCAATAATATGGTCGTTGGCGTCACCACCGGTTTCAGCAAAGGCTTGGAAATCAACGGCGTCGGATTCAAAGTTGCATTGCAGGGAAGAAAGCTGGTATTGAATGTAGGTTTTTCTCACCCCGTAGAATACATGCTTCCTGAAGGAATCGATGCTGCAGTCGAAAAGAACGTTATCACCATCAGCGGCCGGGACAGGCAGCTGGTCGGACAGGTAGCAGCAGAGATCAGAGATATCAAAAAGCCAGAACCATACAAAGGAAAAGGCATTAAATACACTGATGAGGTTATTCGACGCAAAGTCGGTAAAGTTATGAAGTCAGCAGCTTAATGTTATGAAAAATCGAAACAAGGTAAAACGAGCAGCAGATAAAGCACGAGCGAAACGGGTTCGCCGCGGTTTAGTAGTGACGCAAGATCGTCCCCGCTTGTCCATCATGCGAAGTTTGAAGCATATCGGCGGGCAGATCATAACAACTGAAGGCAAAGTCCTGGCCGCTGTATCTGATACGCATGTTTCCGACATCAAGAAATTAAAAGGTGGCATGGCCAAAGCGAAAGCGACGGGAGCATTGCTTGCTGAGAAAGCACTGGCAAAAAAAGTTACGCATGTTGTTTTTGATAAAGGTTCCTATACCTATCATGGTCGTGTGAAAGCATTTGCTGATGCGGCCCGCGAAGCAGGATTATCATTTTAAATTGTATGACTGACGAAAAGAAACCACCAGTAAAAGGAACACCAGCAGACCCAAGGAATGCTGATCGGCCGCGCGCGCGCGGAGGATTCGCACGCCGCAGAGCGCAGTCGCCGCGTGAGCAAGATGAGTTCGATCAACGCATGATCGATTTGGCGCGCGTCACGCGCGTCATGGCAGGCGGCAAGCGCATGCGTTTCCGTGCCTGTATGGTCATTGGTGACCGCAAAGGACGCATTGGCTGGGGCGTCGCGAAAGGCGCTGATGTTTCTATGGCCATCCAGAAGGCTGTAGCTCAGGCAAAGAAGAATATGATGACCGTCAGCATTGTTGACGGCACGATCCCACATGAGGTGCGCGTGAAATTTAAAGCAGCGCGCCTGCTCCTGAAGCCTGCGAAGAGCGGCAAAGGTCTTATTGCTGGCGGCGTGGTTCGCACCGTGTTAGAATTAGCTGGCGTCAAGAATATTATTTCAAAGATGCTCGGCTCAAAGAATAAAGTGAATAATGTTGCCGCAGTATTCAAAGCTCTCGGAAGCCTGAGACGAGTCGAACCGAATAAGCCGAAGACAGAACAGGCAGAAGCAAAAAAATAAGTTATGCAAGGACTACATACATTACATCCAGCAAAAGGCTCGCAACAGCGCAAGAAGCGCTTAGGCCGCGGCAATGGTTCAGGCATTGGCAGCTATTCTGGCAAAGGGATCAAGGGACAGAAAGCCCGTTCGGGAAATAAAGGTTTGACCGCACGCAGCATGCGTCCGTATTTGCTTCGCATTCCGAAGGTGCGCGGATTCAAACCGGATTCATCTGGCTATACGCCGGTCGGTCTTACGGATCTGCAAAAGCATTTCAATTCTGGCGAGGCGGTAACGCCAAAGACATTGCGATTGAAGGGCATCATTACCGGTTCATCAGCTCGCGTGAAAATACTCTCGACGGGAATGCTTGAAAAAAAGCTCAACGTTGTAGCACATGCATTTTCATCAGGCGCGAAAGCTGCCATCGAAAAAGCCGGAGGATCCGCTGAGATCCTCGGCAGTTCGAGAAAACCTGCTCCGGTGAAAAAGACGATGGAGCCGAAGGCTGAATAATATTCATTCACATGTTTGATAAAATAGTTCAGATATGGAGAGCGCGAGACGTTCGTAAGCGTCTGTTTTTCGTTATCGCCCTCATGGTCGTCTACCGCATAGCAGCGCATATCCCGCTGCCGGGCATCAATGCATCACAGTTGCGAAGTTTTTTTGATCAGGATCAGCTGTTCGGACTTCTGAACTTGTTTTCTGGCGGAGGCTTGAAAAGCTTTTCGATCGTCATGATGGGCGTGGGGCCGTATATCACCTCATCCATTATTTTCCAGCTCCTGACGATGATCATCCCGAAAATGGAAGCGATGCAGAAAGAGGGAGAAGCGGGGCAGCAGCGGATCAATCAATGGACCAGAATTGCGACCGTGCCGCTCGGCATGATCCAGTCATACGGATTCATTGCTTTGTTGCAACAGCAATCAAAGGTTGATTTGATCAGCCATTTGAATATTTTCCAGCTTTTCGCCGCAATGCTGGTCGCCACTACGGGCACTGTTTTCCTTATGTGGCTCGGCGAGCTCATCACTGAGAAGAAGGTCGGCAATGGAACATCATTGATCATTTTTGCCGGTATCGTTGCAAATTTGCCAAGCTCAGTACGGAATACTCTCGCAGTCTATGACTCGAGCCAGCTCGTCAGTATCGTTGCATTCATCGCGATAGCCATCGTCACCATTCTTGCTATCGTGTACATCACCGAAGGCCAGCGCAATATTCCTATTTCATATGCGCGCCAGGTCTATGGCGGCAGCGCTTCTGGCGGCGTCAATACCCATTTGCCTCTGCGTGTGAACCAGGCGGGCGTTATTCCCATCATCTTCGGAATATCAGTGGTGCTATTTCCGCCGATGATCGCGCGTTTTTTCCTCACTGCGCCGACCCCGTGGATAGCGAATGCAGCTGACTTTGTCGTCACCTTATTCCAGAATCAGCTCTTTTATGGAGCTATTTATTTCCTGATGGTCTTTATTTTCACCTATTTCTATACTTCCGTCGTTTTCAAACCGGAGCAGATCGCAGAAAATATCCAGAAGCAAGGCGGATTTATTCCAGGCATTCGGCCGGGGAAGCACACTGAGGATTATTTACGAGCTACGATGAATAAAGTGATCCTTGCAGGAGCTGTTTTCCTTGGTATCATTGCCGTCATGCCTATCGTTGTACAGTATTTCACCGGTGTAGCGACCTTAGCGATCGGCGGCACGAGTTTGCTCATCGTCGTTGCGGTCGTTATAGAATCCGTCAAACAAATTGACTCGCAGCTGGTCATGCGGGATTATGAAGGCTTTTAATGAATAGCTGGAATACGATTTTTCAACCTTACTCCGATATCCAGCCGACCGTTCGACTGGATATTTTGTGTTTTGCTGGTAATAAGCTACAATATATTTTATGAGCGCACCTATTGTATTCGTTTTTATAGGCCCGCAAGGTTCAGGTAAAGGCACGCAAGCTTCCATACTTGCTGATAAGTACGAATTTAAGATAATCGAAATGGGCAACCTGCTCAGGACTGAGGCTGCTCAAGAATCCGACCTGGGCCGCAGGGTGCGTGAAGTCATTAACCATGGAGATCTGGTGCCGACTGAATTGACCATGAATTTGATACAAGACGAGCTGCAGCGGCATCCCCACCAGCAGAGAATTATTTTTGATGGTTTCCCGCGTAGTCTTGATCAGGCGCAGGAGTTGACGAAGGTCATTGAGGTTACCAAGGCGGTGCATATTGATCTGCCCTATGATGTTTCAGTGAAGCGTATTTCAGGGCGCTTGTTATGCGATCACGGACATTACTACAATACGTATTTCTTGCCGCCTGAAAAAGAAGGCATTTGCAATGTTGATCATACACCCCTGCATAAACGCGACGACGATACCGAAGAAGCGGTGAAGCATCGTCTCGAACTGTATGGCAGCGTCACGGTGAAAGTTCTTGAATACTACCGCGGCTTAGGCAAACTAGTAACGGTCAACGGAGACAAATCGGTGTTCGAAGTGTCGCATGAAATTAAAGAACAGGTGCTGAAAGGCCTGGTATGATCGCGACGAAGAAAGAAGACATAGACAACCTCATCGAGGCTGGTCATTTGCTGCACAGCATTCTCGCAAAGATCGTAGCCAAGGTTAAGCCCGGCGTTACGGGCGTCGAATTAAATGCTTTTGCTGAAGCGCTTATCAAAGAATGCGGCGCAACGCCTGCATTCAAAGGCTATGGCCATCCGCCATATCCTGCAGCACTGTGCGTTTCGGTCAATCAATGCGTGGTGCACGGTATTCCAGATGCCAAGCCTTTGCAGAATGGCGATATCGTCGGACTCGATATCGGTCTCGTGTATAAAGGCATCTATACTGATATGGCGCGAACTGTTGCCGTCGGCAAAGTCACGAAACGGGAGCAGGATCTGATGAATACAGCTCGTGAAGCACTGGACGAAGCTCTCGAAATGATCCGGCCGGGCATCACTACTGGTGATATTGGTTTTGCGGTACAATCGTATGTAGAGAAGCGGGGTTTTGGGGTCGTGCGCGACCTTGCCGGCCATGGCGTTGGTAAGGATTTGCATGAGGATCCTGAAATTCCGAATTTCGGCATTAAAGGAAAAGGCGAAAAACTTGTGGAAGGAATGGTCCTGGCACTTGAACCTATGATAACGCTGGGGGACTGGGAAGTTGTCGTTGCTGACGATCAATGGAGCATACTGACTGCTGACGGTTCAAAATCAGCTCACAGCGAAGACATGGTTTTGGTGACAAAAAACAGGCATATCGTCCTCACGGCATAACGCGAACGTATCTATGAAGTATCTTGGCATCGATTTTGGAGAAAGTTATATTGGCCTCGCTATTGCAGACGAAAGAAAATTGGCCGTACCGGTGAAAGTGGTGCCATTCGATTCTGCGTTTTGGAAATTCGTGCAGAACTTTGTTGCGAAAGAAGGCGTTGCAGAAATTGTCATCGGCTGGCCTATCAGCATGGCAGGCGGGGAGAATCATCGTACGAAACGGACCGAGGGATTCATAGAAGAACTCGAAGAACATATTGCATTGCCCATCCATCGCGAGGACGAGCGCTTGTCATCTGCTGTGTCGCAGCGGAAAGGTGTCAAAGGCCGCGATGATGCTGCAGCCGCAGCAGAAATACTACAAACGTATTTAGACCGCAATGTTGCTTCCGCTACAGCTTAGTTTTATTTTCGGTTTTGCAACGCTGATAAGTTTTTTGCTTACCTTTGTTGTACGCGCTGTCGCGCGTGCTGCATCCATCGTCGATGTTCCGAATACTGACCGCAAGATACACCACACGCCCATCCCGCTCATGGGCGGGCTTGCTCTCTATCTCACCGTTGCGTTGTGCATTGTACTGCTCCTGAGCTGGGGCTGGTTAAATGATACACGCGTGCCACTGCAATTGCTCGTCGGTCTGATCACGGCAGGCGGTTTCATTATGCTCGGCGGCATCCTCGATGATAAATATTCACTTTCATGGAGCGTGCAGACCTTATTTCCGCTCATAGCTTCAGTTATCATTTTGATCGCGGGTTTGCGCATCGGCTATGTAACGAATCCATTTGGCGGAGGGTTGGTCTATTTGAATAACGGGTGGCTCAGCGCGCTGTCCATGTTTTTTTTGATCCTATGGATGATGGGCATGATGTATACGACGAAACTTCTTGATGGCATTGATGGACTCACCACATCTGTCGGCATGGTCGGGTCGCTGGTCATTTTTGTAGTCAGTCTTTTTTGGGATCGTTCAGGTTCAACAACATCATTTTTAGCATTGGCACTTGCCGGCTCATGCCTCGGTTTTCTATTCTGGAATTGGAATCCGGCGAAGATCTTTCTTGGAGAAAGCGGCAGTCTGTATCTCGGTTTCATGCTCGCAGTGTTCGCGATCATATCAGGAGGTAAAATTGCAACAGCGCTACTCGTGATGGGCGTGCCCATTCTCGATGTCGTGTGGATCATCGGCAGGCGCCTGCGGCATCATAAGAAGATTTTTGTAGGCGACAGCAAGCACCTGCATTTCAGGCTGCTGGCCGCCGGCATGTCGCAACGGCAAGTCGTTTTATTCATTTCTTTGATATCCCTTGCATTCGGGTCGGTTTCTTTTTTCTTTACCACGCATGAAAAAGTACTGGCATTATGCGGTTTGATCCTATTCATGCTGGTGCTGGCAATTATTTTGGTTAAACGAGATGAACAGAAAAAAGCTTAGCATTGGTATATTTTTCATTTTGCTCTGCGCCGGCTGCAAGACCGAAGTAGCGAGTCCGGCATCTCAAAGCATGCACATGACGGACCTGCATATTGGAGGCACCGTTGTGCATGCACGCATTGCAAAAACTCAGGAAGAACAGGAGCGGGGTCTGGGTGGCACGCCAATGTTAAATTGGGATGAGGGCATGTTCTTTCCATTCGCCGAGAAAAGCCAAGTCGCATTTTGGATGAAAGATATGCTGATCCCGATCGACATCATTTGGTTATCCGATAATCGCATCGTTGGGATAGAAAAAAATGTTCCTATGCCGCAACCAGGCCAGCTGACAGACGATCTGCCGAAATACACGTCACCCATTTCGACCAATCAAGTTTTAGAAGTAAAAGCCGGCTTTGCGGACAAATATTCTTTACAGATAGGCGATACGATAGGCATTAAATAATTGTTGCAAGCCATTGACATTATACCGCAGTAGCGGTATTTTGTTTTGTTCTTTAACGTTGATTGTCTTCACAAAGGAGCGGTACATGAACATAAGCGAAGAAGGCCTAGGGCAGACTTCATAGGAGACCTCGCATGCTCTACCTGCTGCTCGCTTTTTGTGCGGGTATCTGGCTTACGATCCGCCATCGTTGTCGCGGATGCGGAACGTTCTTTGCTCTGAGGTACCAGGGTTATAGCCGTCCGCATGGCGGTATGCGACGGTCCTGTCGCCACTGCCTTCTGATGCAGATGAAGGACCGGGGGAAATGGCATAATTTCCCAGCTCCACCGCCTGACCGTTAAGAAGCCGGCGTTCGTTCGACGAACGCCGGCTTTCCCTTTCATATTGACAGTATCTGCATTTTCCGGTATCCTAGTAACGCTTTCTACGCTTTTATTTTTGAATTCATATACTATGTTAGCAGTTATTAAAACAGGCGGTAAGCAATACGTCATTGCTGAAAAGCAAAGTCTCAAAGTCGAGAAGCTTCCTGAGTCGATGCGAAAGAACGGCAAGGTCGTTTTCACTGATGTATTTCTGGTCGCCGATGCCAATGGGTCTACCAAGGTAGGATCTCCGGTCGTGAGCAAGGCAGAGGTACATGCAACGATCGTGCGAGATGCAAAGGCCGATAAAGTGCGTGTCGTGAAGTATAAAAATAAGACCCGCTATAAGAGAGTAAATGGACATAGACAGCCGTTTACGGAGGTAATGATCGATAAGATCGCTGCATAATGAAATGAAAAACCGCCCCGACATATGTCGGGGCGGTTTTGTTGTATATGTGTCACCAGTCTGCTTAAAGCTTTCGTCTATTCTCGATCGCTGAAGAAAGCGTCACCTCGTCAGCATATTCAATATTAGAACCAACGGGCAGTCCGCGTGCTAGCTTCGTTATCGTGACCGGCAATTCTTTCAAAATTTTCGTCGCATACAGCATGGTCGCTTCGCCTTCCGCTGTAGCATCCAGAGCAAGTATGACTTCTTCAACGCCAAGCTTTTGAACGCGGGCGAGGAGTTCTTTCAGCTTTATCTGGTCCGGCGTTATCCCTTCAATGGGACTTAAGGTTCCGTGGAGGATATGGTAGGTGCCGGTGTGTTTGCCTGTCCGTTCAATTGGATCTATATCCTGTATATGCGCAACTACGCAAATTGATTTTTGATTCCTATTTGTATCTCTGCAGATATCGCACAGTTCAGCATCGGTCAATGTCTGGCATTGGCTGCAAAAGCGCACCGAAGCGATAGCTGTTTCGAGGTCATTCGAAAATTTTTCAGCATATTCCCTATTGCTCACCAAATACAGTGCAAGGCGAGTTGCGTGCTTCGGGCCGATGCCCGGCAAATCGTCAAAATGATTCACGACCTTCTGTATCGATGACGGAAAACTGTTCATGCTATTAACTTAGGCCCGGCATTTTGAAATCGCCTGATTCTCGCATCTTGGTCGCCATGACGCGCTGTACCTTTTTTATGGCATCATTGATCGCGTCCTTTGTCTTTGCTTCGAGCTGATGCTTTTTATCAGCACCAAGGTAATCAGTTTTGATGCTGAATTCTTTGACCTCTTGATTCCCATCCATGACCAAAATGACGCCGCCATTGTCGACCGTGACCTTTTCTTCTGCCAGCTTGGAACGCAGGCTTTGAGCCTGTTTTCTAAGGTCATTGAACTGCTTCAGTTTTGAGAACATTGCCATACCTTCGTTTCGTTAGTGTTAGTTAGCTTCGACAGGAGCTGTTTCAGCATACTGTCGCTCAAGATTTTTGAAACTGACCGGACCTTCATCGAAATAGAGCCGCAGCATGCCGGTTGGTCCATTACGGTGCTTTTCAATGAATACTTCTGCAATATGCCGCTCTTCCTCAGGGCAATCGCGGGATTTATCCAAAATACGGCGATAAATGAACATGACAATATCGGCATCCTGTTCGATGGAGCCTGATTCACGCAGGTCAGAGAGTTTCGGTATTGCAGGCGTTCGCGATTCAACAGCACGAGAAAGCTGCGACAGTGCAAGCACGGGGATATTGAGCTCGCGTGCGATCGACTTCAATGAGCGGGTGATCTCAGCAACTTCCTGTACGCGGTTTTCATTGCTGCGGCCTTCCATCAATTGCAAATAGTCCACAACCAGCAGATCAAGGCCGAATTCGCTTTGAAGACGCCTGGCCTTGGTCCGGATTTCCATGATATTCGATGCGGCAGAGTCATCGATATAGATAGGCGCTTCTGAAAGCATGCCCATGGCATGGCCGATGCGGGGAAAATCATCATCTTCTTCGCGATCGGATAGCTTGCCGGTGCGCATTTTCCAGAGGTCAACATTCGCTTCTGCGCACAGCATTCGATCGACGAGCTGTTCTTTCGACATTTCGAGAGAGAAGATGCCTACCTTTGCCTTTTGCTGGGTTGCAACCTGGCGCGCAATGTCCAGAGCGAGCGTTGTTTTTCCGACAGAGGGACGTGCTGCCAAAATGATAAGATCAGATTTTTGCAAACCAGCAAGCAAACGATCCAGGTCAGAAAAGCCGGTCGGTATGCCTCTGAGTTTGCCGCCTTCCCGGTGCAACTGGTCGATACGGTCAAACGTCTCGGTCAAAATACTCTTGATCGGTATGAAGTTTTTCTTTAAATACTTTTGTGAAACCTGGAACAGCTTCTGCTCAGAACGGTCCAGGATCTCATCAACCTCATCATCCTCGACAAAGCTGGATTCGGCTATTTCAGAAGCAGCCTGCTGCAGCCTGCGCAAGGTTGCTTTCTTCTGGATGATGCGCGCATGATGCGCGATATGTATCGCGGTCGCGATATTGTCGGTCAATGAGGTGATGAAGCTATTGCCGCCGACCGAATCGAGAAGCTGCTTTTCTTTCAGGCGGTTTGTAAGCGACAGAATATCGATCGGCTCGCGTTTTTCGTATAATTCTAATATCGTTTCATAGATCAAGCCATGTGCTTTCACATAAAAATCGTCCGGTATCAGAAGATCAGCAATTTTAGAAACGCCGTCCTGGTCGAGCAGTAATGCGCCAAGCACTTCGAGCTCTGCTTGCGGGTTTTGAGGAGGAATTTTTGCCATACTAAGTAGTAGTATCTTATCTTCTTTTATCGGGAGTGACAAGGAAAAAAGACGGGACGTTCAGTTGATAAACTGTGCGCCGGTATTGCTGCATTTTTGAGCCATTATTCATTGACAGTGGAGCTGTTTTTAGGTATGTTAATACCGCTTTATTTATTTTTCCGCAATGAACTTCGTGGGGGTCCATAGCTCAGCCTGGTAGAGCAGTTGCCTTTTAAGCAAATGGTCGCTGGTTCAAATCCAGCTGGACCCACCATATTATAGCCTTATACCCAGAAGCAGCAGAGGCGGAAACCGGAGGGAATATCTGCAAAAGCCATTGTATGGCTTTTTTAATATCCGACGGCAGGGTTCGGGGCCATCGGTTTACAATCAGAGCTTTTTAGGGTAAGGTAATTTGTTTTCCGAGATTTTGTTCTGAAATATTATATATTAGCCAATTTTAGGGAGGTTTTGCTATGTATATGCCATTTTTGAGAAAAGATAAGGCCGCGGAGAAGGCAGACGCGCAAAAAAAAGCCAAGAACGGGAATCGTACGATTGTTGAGGCTGAAAAGGCTAAAGCAAAAAATGCGACCGCCGGAAAAAATGTGGCCGCGGAAGTCACGGTCGAGAAAAACCGTGTCGAGCGGGCATTGAATTCGGGCGACCGCATCTCTACGATAAATTTGGTGAATAGCGTCATCGAGCATGCCTACGAACTGCGTGCATCAGATATTCATATGGATCCTGGCACGCATGGATTGCGCGTGCGGTACCGCATCGACGGCGTCATGCAAGATATGCATGACATACCGAGTGCGAACCAGGCTGAAGCGATCAGCCGCATCAAAATATTGGCAGGCCTTCGTACTGACGAGCACCAGGCTGCACAAGACGGCCGTTTTCGGATGAAGATAGAGCAAGGCGATGCGATAGATATTCGCGTATCGGTCATGCCGACCTACTACGGTGAGAATGTGGTGATGCGTCTGCTTGCGGATCAGGCAGAAGAATTCTCATTGGCAGCTTTGGGTTTCAGCAAAGAAAATGAAAAAAAGATCATGCACGCGATGAAGCGGCCGTACGGCATGATCCTTGCAACCGGTCCCACAGGCTCGGGTAAGACAACGACTCTCTATACTATTTTAAAACAATTAAATACGAAAGATGTTTCGATCATCACGATCGAGGATCCTATCGAGTATGCGATCTCAGGCATTGAGCAGATTCAGGTCAACCCGAGAACATCATTGACATTTGCCAACGGCCTGCGAAGCATTCTGCGCCAAGATCCGAACATTATCATGGTCGGAGAAATCCGCGATGCCGAAACTGCAGGCATTGCGGTGAACACGGCGCTCACCGGCCATTTGGTTCTTTCGACGTTGCATACGAATGATGCAGCGACGACTCTGCCCCGGCTCCTGGATATGAAGATCGAACAATATCTCATCGCTTCGACGGTGAATATTGCTATCGGCCAGCGGCTCGTACGCAAGATCTGTGAGAAATGCAAGAAAGAGATCCAGATGAGTGAAGCTGAGCTCAATAGCCTCAACGCCATGGTGCCAAAGAACTTCTTCAATGCAAAAACGCCGATCTATCGCGGCAAGGGCTGCGATGCATGCAACAATACCGGGTATCTCGGCCGTATCGGCATTCATGAAGTTCTGGTGCCGGATGGTCCGATCCGTGAAGCAGTATTGAATAAAGCGCCTGCGAGCGAGATACAGAAGCTTGCGATACAGCAGGGCATGACAACCATGGTCGATGACGGTTTATTGAAAGTGAAAGCAGGCCTGACAACTCTCGAAGAAATTTTGAGAATGCACTATGAGTAAGGCTGTGACCAAGAAAAAGGAATCGAAAGGATATTTTGTAAATATTGCGTCTGTTTTTGTTCGTGCAAAATCATTTAAATTTCCGACGCGGCGCGCAGCAGAAGATTTTGCCGATACTGTTGAGAAGCGATCGTTGCTGAAGCGCGGCAAGAGCACGCAGGCGGGCACGGTCAAAAAACCATTGCGGCTGAAATTCTCCATCAAAGAACAGATCCTCTTCACAAAGCGACTCGCGGTTTTAATACAAGCCGGCGTTCCCATCTTGAAAGCGCTGACGATCATGACGAATCAAACAACTGCAAAAGGCCCGTCTTATATTTTGTCGAATGTATTGGATGAAGTAGAGCAAGGTACATTCCTGTCAACGGGCATGGAGAAGTTCAAGAAGATCTTTAGTGAATTCACGGTGAATATCATCCGCGTCGGTGAAGTGAGTGGCACCTTGCATGAAAACTTAGAATATCTTTCTGAAGAAATGCGCAAGAAGCTTGAACTAAAGCGCAAAATCACTTCAGCATTCGTGTATCCGATCTTTATAGTCGTGGCAACCATGGGTATCACGATCTTTTTGACCGGCTATATTTTCCCGAAGATCATACCAGTGTTCTCGAGCTTCCACGTGAAATTGCCCTGGGCAACCCGAGTGCTCATCGCGATCTCAAATTTCGTGCAGCATGGCTGGATCTTTATCATCGTTGGATTCTTCGGTTTGATCGCCGGTATCATTCTGCTCTTGCGCCTGCCGAAGATACGGATGTGGTTCGATACGGTGTTGATCAGGGTTCCGCTGATCGGTGCATTGTTTAAAAATTATTATCTGGCGAATAGCTGCCGCACATTCAGCGTCTTGCTGAAAGCCGATGTAAAAATCGTTGAAGCATGCACTATTGTGTCCAGCATAACCGCTAATCGCGCCTACAAGAAGCGATTTATGAGAATGTCAGACCATGTCCTCAAGGGAGAAAAAGTTTCAGATTTCCTGGCAGAAAGCCCGGAGCTATTTCCTACCATTATGACGCAAATGGTCATCGTCGGCGAAGAAGCCGGAAACCTGAGTGGCAGCTTGGAATATCTTTCACGCATGTATGAGGATGAATTGAATGACCTTTCGAAGAATTTAACGACCATCATCGAGCCGGTGCTCATGATCTTCATGGGCCTTATCGTAGGATTTGTCGCGATCTCGATGATCACGCCTATCTATAGTATTACTCAAAGTTTGCACGCCTAAACTATATGGATCAGAAGGGGATCACCTTGATAGAAATTTTGGTGGTGATTGGTCTCATAGCGATCGTCGCGGGCTTTACCTTGGCGACGACCTTCGATGCATTTCGCGGATATGGTTATCGCAATGAGCGAGATATCCTGATCTCGTCATTGCATAAAGCCCGAAGCCAGGCCGTGAGTAATATCTGCATCGGGAGCCCGTGTACTGAAGGCAAGCCGCATGGTGTGCACATCGATAGTGACCCGGTATCGCATCTGGTCCTGCACTATGTGATCTTTCAGGGAACGACCTATGCGGGACGCGATGTAACTGCTGACGAAACATTGAACTCAAATTATGCCGTATCGACGACCGGACTCACTGATATTGTCTTTACCGAACTTTCAGGCGATCCGACAGGTGCTTCTGTCGGAACAGTGACCATCTCAGATCCGAATGGCGTGCATCAAGGCGCGCTTGCGTCGGCTATATCAATGAATGCAGAAGGGCAGATCGTATGGACAAATTAATTTTAAAAAAGATCCGCGCCCGCTCTGGTTTCTCGACCTTGGAGATGCTCATCGCTATGGCGTTAGTCATGATCGCATTATCTGCGGTCATTGTGGTAACGTTCGGTAATCAGACGATCACGGTCGACAGCCAGATGAACGCAGAAGCGATCAATAAGGCTCAGGAATTGCTCGAGCAAGAGCAGGCATTCGCTCGCAAAGATTTCCGACTGGTCAATCCAGTGGCCCAGCATGTCGATCCTAGTGATCCGCTATTCAAAGCGCAGGTCGATGTCGTAACGCAAAGCGATTTTCTCACGAAGAATGTGACGGCGACGCTGTCGTGGACTGGCTACCCGAATCGCTCCCAGCATACAACGCTTTCGTCCTTAGTGACGAATTTCAATAATGCAGCCGGCGGAGATACGTGCGACTCAGCGATCCAGAGCACGGAAAATTGGGCTTCACCAGTGATCGCCAATGCAACGACTGACTTCGGATCCATCATCGGCGATACCGTGAATACATATCCGATCACGGATGTGGATGCGTATCATGGCAAACTCTATGTGACGGTCGGCAATACGACCAATGCAACTGATCCGAATTTTTTCGTTTTGAGCATAGCGAATCCCGCAACACCGACCTTGATACCGAATGCAAAAGTTGATGCGAATCCTAATGCAGCAACAGGCGGATTGAATGCAGTAGCGGTCGCTATTGGAAATACAAGCAGCTTCGCCTATGCGGCAAGCGCATACCGGGCAGACTTCTCGACCTGTGCCAATGGAGGAGGCACCAATACCAGCTGCGGGCAATTTCAGGTCATTGATCTGAGTACGACGCCCCCAACCGTGCGCTATTCATTCAAAGTTCCGAATGCGACCGGTCTGGCGGGCCAGGCGATCGGCAATAGTATTTTTTATTTGAACGGTTATATCTATCTTGGCTTGACCCGCACGGCTACTGGTCCGGAATTTCATATCATTGATGTGCATAATCCTCTTGCGCCGAGCGAGGTCGGCTACTGGCCGTCATCAGGCAGCCTTGGCGCTGATATCAATTCTATTTATGTGAAAGACGGCTATGCGTATATTGCGCATCCGGCCAGCGCGACATTTAACGAACAAATCACGGTACTGAATGTTGCAAACCCTGCAAGCCCGGCGCGAGTCAGCGGATTTTATTCAAACGGAGCATCTGGGGGAAATGGAAAGTCAGTCGACTTGGTTGGCAATACGTTATTCCTCGGAAGAACGGCTAGCAACTTGGTCGGCCCTGCAGATGGCGTGCCTGAAATGTTCATGCTTGACGCAACGAACCCTGCTTCAATACCGTCGCCTGAACTCGGCGCTTCCGGCCTCTCGTCCAGCGGAGACAGCGTGAATGAAGTATTCACGCGCAGCTTCCTAACCTTCGCAGCCACAAACAATGCATTGCGCATTTGGCGAACGGATACCCCGGCAAGCATCAGTACCTATGGAACTATCGCATTACCGGTCAGCGGCAGCCCGACGGTCGAGCCTTCATTTGATTGCGAAGGGAATTATTTCTATACCAGCTCGAACAGCGCTGCAAATAAAGGCGCTCTGTCAGTCATTACGTCAAACTAAGATGGCAAAAAAATCGTACATCTGCCGACACGCAAAACAGCAAGGTTTTACTTTGATAGAAACACTTGTGTACTTAGGCCTTTTTGCTATCCTTATTGGAGGCGCCTTCACTGCAGCCTATGGCATCGTGGAATCAAGCGGTACCGGCCAAACAAAAACAATGATGCAGGAGGAAGGCGATTTTTTAATAGCCAAGATTACCTGGGCATTATCAGGCGTACAGGTCATCAACCAGCCAACAGTCGGCACTCCGGGGTCATTGCTGTCATTCAATAAAGTGACCGGTCTCGATGCTAATAATCAGCCGATCATTGCACCGGTGACCGTGGATCTGTCCGGCACTGATATGCAGGTGTCCTATCCGAGCAATCCAATACCGAATGTATTTACGCTCAACAATTCAAATGTAGAGATCAGCAACCTTGTATTCACTCATGACTCGGTCTCAGGGGGCACTATTAAACCGGAAAGCATCGAATCGACATTCACATTATCAGCCCTGGCACCTGACGGAAAAATGCTGACACAAGATTTTACGACTACTATCTATTTAAAGAAATGACCGATCCCGCGACACATCGAAAACAGACGCAACGCGGATTTATCGCGCTTATCTCCGCGATCATGATGACTTTGATTTTGGTCGGTATGACCTATATGGTCAGCGCTTCAGGATTATTTTCACGATTCGATGTGTTGAACATTGAATTCAAGAGAATTTCACTCGGCCTTGCTGAATCATGCTCGAATGTCGCATTGCTCAAAGTAGCCCAGGATTTCAATTATGCGCCGCCACCAGGCGGTGAGACTGTTTCAGTAGGCGGCCAAACATGTACCATCTCTTCGGTCAGCTATAGTCCGGTCGTCAATAATAAAAAAAATGCCGCGATCGTAACCAAGGCAGGATATAACGGCACCTTCAGTACCCTGCAAATTTCCGCAGCGGTACAGGATCCGACATACTCTCCGGTCATACGCTCAAGCATCACGGTTGTCGTTGTCGTCAACAATGCAAATGGCGGCCAAGCCCAGCCAGGGAGCTTCACTGTAACCGTAAACCCTGGGAGCAATCCAAGTCCTGCAACTTTCCCCGGCGCATCTGGCAATGGCACGGTCGTCTATATCAACCCTGGCGTAGTCTTTAATGTCAGCGAATCAGGGCCAACGCCTGCGAGCCTGGGTACCTATACTGCACCTGTATACAGCGGTTGCAGCGGCACATCGGTTGCCGGCCAGAATTATGTATGCATCATCACCAATAGCGACCAGGCGACGACTGCAACCTTGACTGCAACTGCGAACATCACCAATGGCTATGGCGGCACTTTGGCGCCGAGCGGAATTAACCTTGCCATCGACGGCAATGCAACGAGCTCAGGGTCGCCCGTGAATGGCCTTGCACCGGTCGCGCATACTGTTTCGATGACCGGATTGCCGACAGGATATACTGCGTCGGTATGGGGCCAGGATTGTTCAGCAGCCGGGAATGTCAGCTTGAATTTAGGGGACAGCAAAACCTGCATCATCAATATTGTTCAGGATCCGCCTGCAACGCCAGCCTGCGCTGATACCGTTATGATGCTCGACCGCACCGGCAGTATGAAAAATAATAATGGCCCCGGCGGAGGATATGCAGGAAGCGATTTGGGCAATGAGAATGTAGCTGCAAAAACATTGCTGAATTTGTTTAGCAATGTGACTCCGCCATTGCCTTTGGTTGGCGCCGGCAGCTTCGGCGGCCTCTATAATGGTACGACTGATGCGCAGATACCGAATGGCACTGCCAGCCAGCCATCGTCAGGCAGGCTTACGCGGACCTACGGCAATGAATCAACGCCAGGCGTCTCAGGGCCTCGCCTGCCGACTGCTTCTCATTCTCCGAACAATTGGACTAATCCAAACGGTGCTTTTGCCAATGACGGATCATATGCAACAGAGAGCACCAGCGGCGACCAGCAAGGCTTTTCAAGTTTTGGTCTGTCAGTACCGTCCGGGGCAAGCATTCAGGGCATTGAAGTTTCAACTGCGGCATTCTCTTCAGGAGCTGCAGGAGGAACGACGACGCTGAATCCGAGCAATACGGGCAACTTTAATACGTGGACACAGACCGGCGGCAGCAGCAAGCAGAATGCAGTTTCTGACGCTTCGAACAGCACCTATGTCAGCGAGGCTGCAAGCGGGCAGTCTTTCGCCATCACGAACGCTGGTCTTGCTGCAGGATCTACGATCAACTCTGTCCGCCTCGACGTCAGTGCAGAATATACCGGAAGCCCTGCTTCTCTTCAGCTCATGGTAGAGAATGGCACCGGTTCAGGCAACCAGATCTTAGATACCAATGGCCCTCATGCTCTTACCAATGCCTACGCTACCTATTCATGGACCATGAATAATAACCCATTCACCGGAGTTCCCTGGACTTTAGCTGAAGTAAATGCCTGGACCACGCGTTTCGGAGTCTTCAAAACCACACCCGGAGGCACTGCTCAGGTGACCAAGGTGTCGGTGGTGGTTGATTATAATAATGCTACCGATACCGGGCAAAAGGCTCCTGCAAGTTTTGTGGCGCCAAATCAGTTCTCGAATCCGAACCGTGCCTATGTGAGCGATAATACCTACACAACCGACACGACCGCGAACCATCAGCAAGGCTATGCAAATTTCAGCCTTGGTGTTCCGGCAGGGGCTACGATCACCGGTATTCAGATCGATACTGAGATGAATAACACTGATTCGTCCGGTTGTCAGGTCGGTGTAGAACTTTCATCGAACGGTACCACATTCACCAGCAGCGGGTTAGTTTCAAGCATCACTTCAACAAGTGACAATCACTATCTGCTCGGCGGCTCCGGAACATTATGGGGCAGGACGTGGGTGTCGACGGATTTCAGTAGTACCTTCACGGTACGTTTGCAGGACATACATACTGCAAGTTGCACGAGCAATGGTACGACATTATCGATAGACCAGCTGCGTGCTCGCGTCTATTACACCACGCCGTCATCTGCCACGCTTGCACCAAATGCAGTTGGCAATTTCAGTACTGCTCAGTGGCCGACCAATACCGGGTCAACCAGCTCGAGCAATAAAGTAACTGCTGTTTCTGATAACACAGCAACAACCTATGTCGTTGAGGGAAATGATGCGCAAACTTTTTCAGTGTCCAATGCAGGACTCGCGGCAGGTTCAGGCATTGTATCTGTCCGCCTCGACGTCAGTGCAGAATATACCGGAAGCCCTGCTTCTCTTCAGCTCATGGTAGAGAATGGCACCGGTTCAGGCAACCAGATCTTAGATACCAATGGCCCTCATGCTCTTACCAATGCCTACGCTACCTATTCATGGACCATGAATAATAACCCATTCACCGGAGTTCCCTGGACTTTAGCTGAAGTAAATGCCTGGACCACGCGTTTCGGAGTCTTCAAAACCACACCCGGAGGCACTGCTCAGGTGACCAAGGTGTCGGTGGTGGTCACGTATTCACCGCCTTCCAGCGCGCAGATCGGCGTCGCGCTCTCATGGAATAATGGTAGCAATTTCGGTAACGTAAAAAATATAGACTTAAATTCAGCTGAGACAGCTTATACCATCGGCGGGGCATCAGATACGTGGGGTAGAACATGGCAGGATACAGAATTTTCAAACTCGAATTTCGTACTGCGCTTGCAAGATAATTCTTCTACTGGCATTACCGTTTCAGTGAATTACGTCGCCGTGACCGTATACTATACCGGCAGCGACGGCCTCTATAAAACGATCGCGCTGATCACCGCGAATAGCAATGGCGGCACCGACTTGTCTTCGGCAATTTCAGTCTCCGATACAGAATTAAACAGAGTAGAGTCCTTGCCGGGTACCGAAGGGCACCATCTCGGCAATGCAAAGGTGCTGTTATTGGTATCAGACGGTGTTGCGAACCAGCCATCATCGAATGCCAATGGGGCAGCAACTTCTGCTTCAGCTGCAGCACAAGCAGCGACCGGAGCAGGCAAAGCATCGGATGCTATCGGCACACAGATCTTCACCATCCACTTTGGCGATTCATCGGGGACCGCATTCCTGGCTACATTAGCAAGTCCGGATACGCCGTTTGCCAATATTATTTCGAACGGAGCGGTTCGTTCGGGAAACGTAGTGACCATCAATACGAATGTCTCGCATAAATTGATCGCCGGACAGACAGTGAAGATCACCGGTGTTGCCAATTCGAGTTTCAACGGGCAATTCATTGTGGCCACCGTACCTTCTTCGACGAGCTTTACATTCACCCAAGTCGCATCGAATGCAACGAGCGGCGGAGGAGCTGTCGCTTTTCCCCATTCATTCGTCTCGCCGACATCAGCGGATATGCCGAGTGTATTCCATACGATCGGCGGCATTGTCTGTCCTGCGGCAGTCGCACCGCCAGCGCCAGCGCCTACCAGCGCGACTATCTATGTGGTAACGCATGTGCAGAATGATAATGGCGGCACCAAGCAGGCATCTGATTTTACGGTAACGGTTACAGGCGGCAATCCAACTCCAGCAAGTTTCGCAGCTGCTGAAGCTCCGGGCATTGCAGTGACCTTAGACCCGGCAGTCAATCCGAATTACAGCATCACTCAGACCACTGACGCAAATTACGCAGGGACTCTGGGCGCGTCATGTTCAGGCACCATTGTTGCAGGGCAAACCATAACCTGTACCATCATTGATGATGACCTGCCGCCACCACCACCGCCTCCGCCGCCTCCGCCGCCACCACCGCCGAATATTAACCTTGGGTCCTGGCAGGAGATTCCGTAACCTTCAACAATAAAACCTTAGGTTTTCACTAGACAGAAATCTAGGGGCATGATACAAGAAGTCTACGTTTAATTATCAAATGATTAAGCATCACTTTATGAAGAAACAAGCAATCAAAAAGCTTGGAGGGAATAGGGGTTTCACCCTTATTGAAATTCTCGTCGTGATCGGCTTGATCGCAGTCTTGGCCGCGGTGGTCATCATTGCTATCAACCCAGCCCGACAGTTTGCACAAGGTCGAAACAGCCAGCGCACCAGCAATGTGAACAGCATTCTGAACGGCATTGGCCAGAACTTAGCAGACAATAAAGGCATCTTTACCTGCAGCGGTGCAGCACATACGATTCCGGTAGCCGCAACGACCATTTCAGCTGCTGCTGAGGATTTGAGACCATGTATTGTTCCTGCCTATATGCCTGAGCTGCCGGTCGATCCTTCGAACGGTACGCCTTGGGACGGTACGACCTACAATACGCAGTACACAGTGGCTCGCGATGCGACTACGCAGCGTATCACGGTTTGTGCGCCAGGCGGCGTAGAACCGGCTATTCCTGGAAGCGCAGCTATTTGTCAGACTCGATAATTTAGCTATTAGTGCTAAAAAACCCCGCGGCCATGGCCGCGGGGTTTTTGATTCAAAGGTTCGAGCCGTCAGGTTCTTGACATTTTATGCGTAGAAGTAGTAAGGTACTATTTCTTGCAACCCCAGCAAGGAAGCCGACGTTTTTGAGACCCTGATCTCCGTACTCGGTAAAACACAAAGAAATAAGGAGGAAATATTCAGGAGGGCCTTAAGAGAACTCGGTTTTTTGTTACATGCTACAGACGAGCAGTTACATGCCAGTAGGGGGGCATAGTACCGGTTTTTTGGTTGTTGCAAAATTATATAATGGAAATAGCACTCCTGTGACAGGGAGTTTTTTAGTGCATAAATTATCAAATCAATTATTTAATAATCTATAAGTTTTCTCTAATTAAAGAAAAACGTATGAAGAAATTTATCTCATCTATAGCAGTACTGGCTTTGGTGACGAGTGTATTTGTGTCGAATACACCGTTAGCACAGGCTGCAGTTACTCAACCTGGTGCATGGACGTCTCAATACTCTAGTACGTCCTATCCGTCAGGCGCAGTAAACGCATCATACTCTGTCGCTGCGGGGTCGAATCGTTTGCTCGTTGTGGCAATTTCATCAACACGTACAGCAGCAGGTACTCAAACAGTTAGTAACGTCACGTACGGCGGACAAGCTCTGACCTTGGCTGCAGGAGACGCAGCCTCCTCAGGGACATGGAACCATTCGTATTTATATTATCTTAAAGAGTCTGGTATTCAGGCTGCTTCAGGATCAAGTCTCAATGTGACGATTACCGGCGGTACGTCCTACCAAAATTGGGTGTATGCAGCTGTTTTTGCTGGTGTCGATCAAACAACTCCCTTGACCGATTCAAAAAACTATAATAGCGGAAGCACCGCTGACAGTACTGTCGGTCCTTTTAGCCCAACCTTAACGATCAATACTAATGATCAGGCGATAGAAATTATAAATTTGGCGCGCTCAGCAGCTGGAACCACTATACGCAATATTTCTACATTTGCTACAGGATGGACAACGGCTGGAATTGATCAAACAGCAAGTTTTGGGGGTAACGAGCCGCTAGCGCATCTCTACATTAGAAATAGAAATATTGTAACTTCTGCAAGCGATGGTTCAGCGCATACAGCAGACAGTAGCAATACCTGGGATTCGATGACGGCGATGAGTATTAAGGCTGTCGTTATTCCGATCACTACTGTTGGTGATGGCACAGCCCCGGCAAATAAAACAATCAAAGGTTCCTCTACAAACAAAGCAGTAGATGCATTCACTGTGTCTACGAGTTCAGGTGCTGACACTGTTACAGGTCTTGTAGTGACAGGAACCAATATGACCAATGTGCCTTCAAATGGAGTGAAGGTGTATCAAGACAATGGTTCGGTAACAAATGAATGGGACGCAACCGATACATTGAAAGGCACCGCAACCTTGGTTTCAAATACAGCGACTTTTACTGGATTGAACATCGGAGCCACGACTAGCGCGACTCAGTATTTGATCACCTATGACACAATAGCTTCGCCCGCCAATGGCGCGACTCTGACTGGCTCAGTTACGGGTGTCACCGCGACGAATACAGTGACCAATAATGACGGAACTGATGCAACGCTTACTATCGACTCTGTCGCTCCATCAATTACGGCAACTACTCCTGCTTCAAATGCCAGTATCAATAGTATTACCTCTTCATCAGACGTGAGCTACACATTGAGTGAAGCAGTGGCAAGCGGTTCGATCACCATGACTCGCACCGGTGGTACTGCTGATGGCTCATCACCACGCACCTGTACTCTTGTTGGCACAGCCTTGGCAACTGGTGCACATTCAGCGTTCGACATGTCCAATACGACCAATGGATGCTCAGTTGCTCAAAGTCTTGTCAGTGGTGCTATCTATACATTCGATTTCAACGCAACTGATGCAGCAGGCAACGTAGCAACCACAGTTACAAATACCAATATTACTTTTGATAATACTGTACCAACTATCACTGGTGTAACTCCTGCTACTAATGCATCTATCAAGAGTATCGCTACTGCATCTTCACAGGTTAGCTATACTTTGAGCGAGAATGTAGCGAGCGGAACAATTGTGATGACCCGTACTGGCGGTACTACTGATGGTACGGCGCACACGTGTACGCTTAAAGGAAATGCTCTGAACAGCGGAGCGCATGCAAATTTTGACATGTCAGATACGACTAATGGCTGTACAGCTGCGCAATCACTCGTGAGCGGTTCTATCTACACCTTTGTCTTTAATGCAACTGATGCAGCTGGCAATGGAGCGACAACAGTTACAAACACGGGTATTACATACGACACTACAGCTCCTACAATTAGCGCAACAGCACCGGCTACGAATGCACTCATCAATAGCATCACTACTTCTTCAGATGTGAGCTTCACTTTAAGCGAAGCAGTGGCAAGCGGTTCGATCACGATGACCAGGACTGGCGGCACTGCTGATGCTTCATCGCCACGCACCTGTACTCTTGTTGGTACAGCTCTAGCAACTGGCGCGCACAGCGCATTCGACATGTCGAATACGACTAACGGCTGTTCAGTAGCCCAGACACTTGTCAGCGGTGCTGTCTACACCTTTGCCTTCAATGCAACTGATGCAGCAGGTAATATCGCAACAACTGTTACAAATACCAATATTACTTTTGATAATGTGGCGCCTACCGTTACAGTCAACCAAGGCGCGTCACAAGCAGATCCAACCAGCGCAATGCCAGTCAACTTCGATGTCGTGTTTAGCGAACCAGTTACTGGATTCACGGCTCTCGATGTTACGAATACAGGCACAGCAACAGGCGCAACTCCTTCAGTGACTACTCTGACCACCTCAACCTATACGATTTCGTATACTGGTATGACCAGTAATGGAACGATCATCCCAAGCTTGATCACTGGCGTAGCACAGGATGCAGCCGGCAATAATAGCGCTGCTTCGACAAGCACTGATCATACTGTTCAGTACAACCTACCGACCTATGCCATAACCGTAACAGCAGGATCAGGCGGGACTATCGCTCCTGGCACGACTTCGGTTACCCAAGGCAACAGCCAGACTTTTGTGATCGCCCCAAGCGTCGGCAATATTGTCGCTGATGTATTGGTTGATTCAGTTTCACAAGGCAGGATCAACAGCTATACATTCACGAACGTTCAGGCAACGCATACTATCTCCGCTACATTCGAGAACGGCTGGAGTCAGCCAACGGCTAACCCGGCGACGAGCGGCGCAACAAGCGCAACTTCTGCTTACACTTCAAATGATGCCTATGCGACATTCACGTCGAGCACCAATACTGCAGATTACGGAACGTTCGGCCTCAGCATCCCAGCTGGCGCGACGATCAATGGTATTGAAGTCAGCGTCGAGGGCAAGACAACAGGACGCAACGTAACGCTCACCGTTTCGAAGAATGGCGGCAGCACCTATTCGCCATCGACGCCGCGCACGGTGACTTTGTCAACGGGCGAAGACACAACGGTCATTACCGGCGGAGCAGCTGATCTCTGGTCTACGACCTGGGCATATACTGACTTTACTGACGCAAACTTTAGGGTCAGGGTCGGCGCTACCTCAGGCGGTAACACTGCTTCTGTTGACCAGGTGCAAGTCAAAGTCTTCTACACTCCGGATACAACCTTCCCGATCATCACGGTAACGAATCCAAACACTTCGCCAGCTCTCAGCAAGACAGTCACTGCTTCAACAAATGAAGGAACGCTGACTATGAGTACTGGTGCAGTAAGCGCAGTGTGCGATGCAACTCGCGCACCATTTAGCGCATATCAAAGCACGACATTTACGGCCGAAGCAGATAATGGCAAGACAATTTGCTACCGCGCTATCGATGCAGCAAGCAATACGACCTATACACTTTCAGCAGCGATCGCAGGGATCGACAGAACAGCTCCGGTGATAACGATCACGAATCCAAGTACTTCACCTGCGCAGAGCAAAACCGTAACTGCTTCAGCAAGCGACGGCACGTTGTTTATGACAACTGGCTCAACCAGTTCAACATGTGACGGAACACGCACCTTCATTGCCTACGCAAGCACCACATTTACTACTGAAGCAGATAATGGAAAGAAAATTTGCTACCGAGGTACTGATGCCGTAGGAAATGTTGGTTACAGCCTCTCAGCTGCTATTGCAGGCATTGATACGACCTTGCCAGTTACGACTATCACCGATGCTTCAGTCACTGACGGCAATGGACATGCAATTACCAATGGTGGTCTTACGAAATACAATTCTATTAATGTGCCATTCACGGCTGATGGAACAGGTAGCCCTATTGCAAGCTCAGATTGTAAAGTTGATAGCGAAACCTATGCAACATGCGTAAGCCCCTACTCACGAACTGGTTTGAATGACGGTCCGCATACGGTCAGTATTCGTTCGACCGATGCTGCTGGAAACGTAGAGAATACGGATACATTTACGTGGACGATTGATGCTACAGCTCCAGTTATTACCGTACTTGGTAATGATCCAGAAACCGTATCATATGGCGTAACCTATACTGATGCAGGTGCTACAGCCTCAGACGCACATGATGGAAACCTTACCTCTTCGATTCTTGTAAATAACCCGGTCAACACCTCGGTTGTTAATGATTATACTGTTACGTACAATGTGAGTGACGCAGCTGGTAATGCAGCTACACAAGCAACTCGAACAGTGCATGTGGTGAAGGCAGATCAAACAATTGATTTTGCTTCACTCACAAATAAGACTTACGGTGACGCAGACTTTGATGTTTCTGCAACCGCAAGCTCTGGTCTAGCTGTAACATTCATCGCCGATGGTAATTGTTCAATGGCTGACGCAGATACTGTTCATATTGATGGAGCGGGGTCCTGCACAGTAACAGCTCATCAAGCAGGAAATGGAAATTATAATGCGGCGACGGATGTAGAGCGGCCATTTACCATTGCAAAAGCATCCTCAAGCACAGTCATTAATTGCCCGAACCCAAGCGAGACTTATACTGGCTCACCAATTACTCCATGTTCAGCAACAGTAACTGGTGCAGGTGATTTGAACACCACAGCTCTCGTTACCTACACGGCAAACACTAATGTTGGAACCGCTCATGCAAATGCAAGTTACGCTGGCGATGATAACCACGAAGATTCAACAGCGACCCAGGTAACCTTCGAGATTACACAGGCTTCAGCAGACGTTGCCCTCTCTGACTTGTCCTACACCTATGATGGTTCTGCCCACGGCGCAACTGTGGTGACCACTCCATCAGGCTTAAGCGTAGATGTGACCTATGATGGCTCACCAGCTGAGCCTACCGATGCAGGCAGCTACGCTGTAGTCGCAACCATCACTGATCCTAACTACTCAGGCTCAGCCTCAGATACCTTGGTGATTGCAAAAGCATCCTCAAGCACAGTCATTAATTGCCCGAACCCAAGCGAGACTT
>CAYOCJ010000002.1:475424-512830 GCA_964402565.1 uncultured Gammaproteobacteria bacterium
CTGATCCTAACTACTCAGGCTCAGCCTCAGATACCTTGGTGATTGCAAAAGCATCTCAAACCATCACCTTCGACCCACTCACAGACAAGAACATTGGTGATCCAGACTTCAATGTATCTGCAACTGCAACCTCTGGTTTAGCTGTAACATTCACAGCTTCTGGCAATTGCTCGATGGCTGATGCAGACACCGTACATCTCACTGGCGTCGGTTCATGCACTATAACTGCTCATCAGGCTGGCAATGGAAACTACAATGCTGCAACAAATGTGCCACAGTCATTCAATATTCTTGATGGCGAAGCTCCAGTGATCGCTTCACATACTGATGTCCCAGCAGAGGCAACCTCAGCTGCAGGTGCTGTAGTGAATTACACAAGTCCAACTGCATCTGACAATGTTGACGCAAATGTAACCGTCTCTTGTCTTCCAGCTTCTGGCTCAACCTTCGTTATTGGCTCTACTGATGTAGCTTGCAATGCACAGGACTCAGCAGGTAATAATGCAACAACGACTCACTTCAATGTGATCGTCTCAGATACGACTGCCCCGGTTATTGCAGCACATACTGACATCACTGCAGAAGCAACTTCAGGCGCTGGCGCAGCTGTAACCTATACTTCTCCAGCAACTTCAGATGCTGTTGATGGCGCTGGCGTAGCGACATGTCTCCCAGCATCAAGCAGCACATTCGCATTCGGTGACACAACGGTGAATTGTAATGCAACTGATACTGCAGGCAATCCAGCGACAGCAACATCATTCAAAGTCACGGTAAAGGATACGACCATTCCGGTCATCACTAGACTTGGTGTGAGCCCGGTCACTGTTGAAGTCGGCAATCCTTACTCTGATTCAGGTGCTACAGCTTCAGATAATATTGATGGCAATATCACTGGTTCGATCAATACGACCAACCCGGTAAACACTTCAGTCATTGCGACCTACACTGTCCGCTACAATGTAACTGATGCTCATGGCAACCCGGCAGCAGAAGTAACGCGTACCGTGAATGTTGTTGATCATCCAGCCCCGGTCATCACCTCAGAAACTGCTTCAGGCGCGACAACCACTTCAATCACGATCACCTGGGATACCGATCACCTTGCAACGAGCAGAGTCATCTATGACACGGTCCCGCATGCAGTACTCGGCGCGCCAGCAAACTATGGCTATGCATTCAGTACATTGGAAACCGACACTAGTACGAAGGTTCTCCATCACAGCGTGACGGTGACTGGCTTAACACCAGGCACGACCTACTACTTGCGCGCAGTATCACACGGCTCGCCTGAGTCAGTGAGCTCGCAAATCACGCAAGCAACAAATGCCTTGCCAAAAGGCAGCTTGAAAGTGACAAAAACTGCGAATGGCGGCAATGCGATCTTCCCGATGACGTTGACCCCAGGCTCGATCTTGCAGAATGTCACGACGGTTGGAGGTACTGGCTTTACGACCTACACTAACCTGACTCCGGGCAGCTATTCAGTAACTGAAAACTTGGCTGGTTTGCCAGGATGGCAGCAGAATTCAAATACCTGTAACTCAGTGAACGTCGTATCTGGCCAGGAAGCTACCTGCGTCATCACCAACACGTATACCGCACCGACCGGCAGCTTGCTCGTCAGGAAGAACACGGTAGGCGGTAATGACACCTTCAACTTCACCGGCAATGCGGGTTCATTCAGCATCACGACCTCGAATGGCACTGGTACGAATAACCGCACCGGCCTAACGCCAGGTTCATACTCCGTTACTGAAACCGCGCAAAGCGGCTGGCAGAAGACAGGGGATACTTGCCAGAATGTAACTGTTGTAGCAGGCCAGCAGGCAACCTGTACGATCACAAATACGAAAGTAGTAGCCGGCAAAGGCAAGATCAAGGTGATCAAGAAAACCAATTACGGAAATGGCACCTTCAACTTCACCGGTGATTTGGGTAACTTCAGCATCACGACGAATGAAGGAAGCGGCGATAAGACATTTAGCGACTTGCCTGCAGGCAATAGCTATAACGTGAATGAGACCGCGCCAGCAGGCTGGGTATTGAATTCAAACACCTGTCAGAATGTCGTGGTCGTAGCAAATCAGACCGTTGCATGCATTGTGACCAACTCCAAGGTCACGCCTCCGAACGGCAAGATCAAGGGTGTGAAGTTCGAGGATCGCGATGGCGACGGCAGCCATACGGATGATGTAGACCATCGCCTCTCAGGCTGGACTATCTATGTTGATACGAACAACAATGGTCAGCTCGACGGCACTGAACAGTCAACCATAACGAATGGCAATGGTGAATACGAGCTAAACGGCCTCATCGCAGGAACCTATACGGTTCGCGAGGTCATGAAAACAGGCTGGATTCAGACCGTACCAGGAACCGGATCGTATTCCGTGACCTTGTATCCTCAGCAGATGACCATCTATCGAAACTTCGGCAACTTCAAGCTTGGATCGATCTCAGGCCAGAAGTATGAAGATAAGAATGGCAATGGCAGCAAGAATAACGGTGAGAACGGTATTCAGGGATGGTCGATCAACCTCTATAAAAATAATGTCCTGATAAGCACCGCGACCACTGATGCCAATGGTAACTACACCTTCGCAAACCTCGGGCCCGGCACCTACCGCGTCCGCGAGGTTCAGAGAAGCGGCTGGACACAAAAGAGCGTGAATCCGAATGATATCAAGCTTCGCTCAGGAGCTGCCGCAACCGGCAATGACTTCGGCAACAAGAAGAACTAGCGAGAACAGGTAGTTCCAGAAAAAGCCCTCCGCTCGGTCGCCTACTGGCGAGCCTCGGAGGGCTTTTTCGTGTATACTAAAGCACATGAAATTATATATTGTCCGCCACGGTGAAACCGATCTGAATGCCAGGAATATCATGCAGGGCCATGCTGATGCCCCATTGAATACATTAGGAAAGAAGCAGGCACAGTTATTGGGCGAGCTTTTAGAGGTAGTTAATTTCGACATCGTCTATTCTTCTGATCTGAAACGAGCCAGGCAAACAACTGCTGCCATAATGAAGTACCAGCAATGCAAGGTGCAGTACATCAAGAAATTGCGCGAAGCGCATTATGGCATCTTTGATCGCAAGCCGTATAAGCTCATTGATGCATATTTCAGGGAAATGGAAAAGAAATTTCCGGGTAAAGAAAGGTATGAGATGAAGCCGCCGAAAGGGGAGTCTGGATTTGAAGTGCAGAAGCGCATCGTACAATTCGTCGAGTCATTGTACAGGAAGCATCCGAATGAAACGGTGCTTATCTCCACACACGGCCGCGTGAAGCGCATGCTCATTGGCCATCTAACGCACGTACCGATGAAATCCATGCAGACGGTACAGCGTTTCCATAATTGCAGCCTTACCGTGGTTGAATTCGACAGAAAAAATGGCCATCGTATCACGTTGCAGAACCATATCAAGCATTTATCGGTCCTGAACGGTTCATCGTACGTTTTTGAGAAGAAAAAACGTTCAACATAAGCCCTGGAAAGCTGCCTGCACTGTGTATAACATTCATACTCAGACACAGGCGTTTTTGGTATACTGTACCTATGTTTTATTTGGTAATTATTGTTGTTGGCGTTATCTTATTTGGGCAGCTCAATTCTCGCGTCAGAACGCTAGAACAAATGATGCGCCAGATGCAGAAAAATGGGGTTCCCATGGGATCGCCGAAGCCGGTACAGCCAGCCTCAGTCGAATTCCAGATGCAAACAGCTCAGCAGCCTACACAGCCCGTATACGCACAGCCAGCCGGCCCTGATGCAAGCGCACGCCTTATTGCATGGATTCAGGAAGATTGGCTCCTTAAATTAGGAGCTTTGCTATTATTGATTGGTTTCGGCTGGTTTGTTTCGTATGCTTTCGCTCACAATTGGATAGGCGAGAAGGGCCGTATTATGCTTGGCTGCACTGTCGGTGTCGGCATTTTGATTTTTGGATGGTTCCGCATGAAGAAGTATATCAATCAAGGCGGAATTTTTCTGGCGCTCGGCTCGACGGTTATCATGTTAACGTTGTATGCAGCACGCGAGATGTATGATTTCTTTACACCTTCGTCGGTTTTGGTCGTCATGTTCCTGAGCGCTTCGTTCGTCACGTTGGCCAGCGTGAAGTATCGCTCACAACCGCTTGCGCTGACCAGCTTTATTCTGGCAGGTATTGCGCCGTTGCTGACGAATTCACCATCCCAGGATTATTTTGGCCTGTATTCATATTTGCTTATTGTCATAGCCGGCATGGTATGGGTTGTCGTTGCTACCGGCTGGCGTTCGCTCACGGTCGCAGCGCTGATCTTATTCTTTTTCTATAGTACGCCGCATCTGACCTTCAGTTCATACTACGGTTCAGCTTTTGATCGTCCGACCTTGCTCATGTTCGAATACGCAGTCGCAGCGATCCTGTATGTGACTACCATCATGGCCTTCCTCCGCAATAAAGCAGTGAAGCTGGGGCCAGATATGTTCGCTGCAGGCGGTAATGGATTATTGCTTTTGATCTGGATACTTGCTGCGGCTACGCCTGAGTGGAAAAGTCTCATCATTGTTGCATGGATGCTTGTTTTCATTCTTGGTGCATTCATGGTATTTCGCACAACCGGTGCTCGGGAACCCTTCTATATTTACGCAGCTGTCGGCCTCACCATGCTTGCATCGGCGACAGCAGTGCAATTCCATGGGCACGCACTAGTCATTGCCTATGCAGTCGAATGCGTTGCTGTTGCACTTGCAACGTACTGGGTTTTGAAGGACGTTGTCTCAGCAGAGCGGACCAGCGTGTTATTGGTTGTGCCTTCGTTCATGTCGCTGACGAGCATTTATTCATATGCGTGGAATACTTCAGTATTCAATTCGGACTTCTTCGTATTGCTGGTGATGAGCATAATTTATTTTGGCATGGGTATTTTCTTCAGGGAGAATTATAAAATGGTTCCTGAAAAAAAAGATACGCGCTGGTACCCGACCTTATTGATCATTGGCTCGGCATATCTGTATGCGCTCATCTGGCTCGCCGTACACAGTGCCATGGAAAAGCCGGATGTAGCCACGACCTTTGCATTATTCCTCTATACCATTATCGGCATTAGCGCATACTTTTACGGCAAGTTCAACGAGCGGCATATCGTACAGTACTATGGCGGTGTACTATTAGGCTTGGTCGTCGTGCGTCTGCTGGCTGTCGATGTCTGGAATATGGCGATCGCGGGCCGCATCACGACGTTCTTCCTGGTCGGCGCATTGCTCATGGGCACTGCTTTTATCGGGCGCAAACATGAAGCCCCGCGGGTTGAAAAAGTAAGCCAGTAATATGTTATGAAAAAAATATTTTCAGTTCCGTCGATCGTTTTGTTTTTTATAGCATTGATCATAGTGATGCCGGCATTTTCGCACGCGCAGGATTATGCGTATCCGGCACAAGTGACAAAGCCAGTAGATAATCAATTCAGTTACAGCAAGGTAAGTGCATTTCGCAGTTATGGCGTTGTTAAAAAGCTTTCAATTACCGTTCCGACCATTGTATCAGTAGAAGTCCCTGAGACATTGCGTCCCGAGGTCGCCGTGGTTTCTACCTATGCTCAGAAGATAGAACCCTCCTATGTCAAGATGAGCACAGAGACTAAACCGATCGAGTTCAGTCTTAATTCCCGTACTTCTGCAGGGAGTACCTTAGGCATGGCGATTGATAAAAATGTGAATACGTACGCTGAGTTTCCGCTTACTCAACCAAATACGTCGATGGATGCTGATCTTACCATTTTTGGAGACGCACCTATAACTTCGTCTTCGATCACACTCACACTTGATTCCAACGTCGCACCGCCCATATATATAGAAATGACAACGCAAAAAAATGACTATAGCGATCCGCCGGTCACCGTGATAGCGCGACGCGCGTATACCGGCAATGTGATCCGTTTTCCTTCTACAACGGCTCAAGTATGGAATCTTGTATTGACCCATGATCAACCATTACGTATAGCAGAGCTAGAGATTGCTCAAGCGAATGCAGAGCATACTTCCACCCGAGAAGTTCGTTTCCTGGCGCAGCCAGGTGAACTGTATGAAATTTTTTATGATTCTGATAGCCCGGTCAGTCTCGTTACTGCCGAAGCGGGTGATTTGAGTTATGTGACCGATGTTGTGCATGCAACGATGTCCATGGCAGTGAATCCGCAATATAAGCTTGCAGATACGGATAGCGATGGAGTTCCAGATGCAATGGATAAATGCCCCTCGATCGCTGACCCGAAACAAGAGGACCTGGACGGTAATGGCATTGGCGATGCCTGCGAGGACTTTGACCATGATGGAATCATCAACACCAAAGATAATTGCCCTGATAAACCGAATGTGAGCCAAGCTGACGCCGATGGCGACGGCATCGGCGATGTATGCGATACGTTGGATAATCGTTTTACCGAACAGCATAAGTGGATTCCCTGGGTCGGCATTGGTTCTGCTGCAGTCGTGCTTATCGTGCTCTTTGGTCTGACTGCGCGATCTATGACCATCAAAGACGGTAAGCCGAAATAGACCATACAGTTTTTGCACCGCGTATCTCTTCGCGATCGACAAGGTATGTCAAAGAAGTTTCAGAGAAGAATAGAGGATTTTGATTGCGAACATTGCCATACAAAAGTAATTGGTAATGGTTTTACGAATCATTGTCCGCATTGCCTCTGGTCCAAGCACGTCGATAATAATCCCGGCGACCGGGAGGCAGAATGCGGCGGCATGATGGAGCCGATAGGGCTGACTATAGAAGAGAAACGCTACATTATTACCCATCGATGCATACGATGTGCGAATGTGAAGCGCAATGGCGCGAACCGGCGGGATGAGATCGATGCTATTGTAGCGTTAAGCACCAAACAGCACGGTTAGTATGTTTCATATTACCATCTTAGTTATCGGCAGCGTCAATCAAAAGTACCTGGCTGAAGGTATTAATTTGTATATGCTCCGTTTGAAGCCGTATGCAAGGGTAGGCCTTGAGGTGATACGCGAGGTGTCATTTGTCGGTTCGACGAGAGAGCAGGCAAAAGCAGATGAAGGTGCGCGCATCCTGAAGCATTTAGAGAAATACGCTGATGCGGCTATTTATATTTTAGATGAACGCGGCGATGAATATACGTCGGTAAGTTTTTCAAAGGAGCTCGCGGCGGTGACATCAGGCCATATTGTTTTCGTCATTGGCGGGTCACTAGGTCTTGATCAGAAAGTTCTGGACAGGTATCCAAATCATATATCGCTTTCTCAAATGACTTTCACGCATGAGATGACAGTGGTCATTCTGCTCGAGCAGGTGTATCGTGCGATTACGATCATCAAGGGCAAGGAGTATCATCATTAAGTATGGTTGATCTATTAAAACCAGCATTAGTTTTTGATATGGACGGAGTCATTATAAACTCCGAGCCTTTGCATGTGATCGCTGAACAAGAAGCATGCCGTATATTCCAGATACCGATCCCGCACTCGGAGTGGCGGCAGTTTAAAGGAAAGACGAGCAAGTCCATCTTCGAATACATCCTGAACAAATATACTGACGGTTCGATCGCGTATGATGATATTTTACGCGTTCGCAGGGAGATATATAAAAAACTTGTCGACGAACAGCTGGTTTTGGTCCCCGGTGTTCTTGATTTTTTGACCTTTGCGCGGTCAAGATATCCGTTGATAGCGCTTACCACCTCGACAGCAGCAGTGACGCAACAATATATTTTTGATCAATTCGATCTTGCGAAGCATTTCGATACGATCATTACCGGCGATATGGTCAACAATGGCAAGCCCCACCCTGAACCATATTTGCTGACCGCTGAAAAGCTTGCTATCCATCCGTCCGGCATGGTGGTCATCGAAGATTCAGACAACGGAATACGTTCGGCGAAGGCAGCAGGTGCTTATGTTATCGGTATCACAACTTCATTTGAACCAAGCATTTTGAAAGACGCCGGCGCTGATATGATGGTCGAGAGCTTTGATCAATTGCGCACTTTGTACCCTCCTGTGAGTTGACAGGTTTTGTTTTTCAGTTTAGGGTGACCGTACTATGCATTACATTGCGCGAAACACCAATAATACTAACCGATTTCTCGACCGGTAGCTTTGCATTTTGAATAGATGCGGGCCCCGCCGGTGCGGGGCCCGCTTTTATATATTCCGGGGTAGTTGAGTGGTACAACGCCACGCTGTTAACGTGGATATCGCAGGTTCAAATCCTGCCCCCGGAGCCAAACCAATCAACATCTCTTACGAGGTGTTTTTTGGTTTCTTGACATATACCCCCTGGGGGGTATACTGATCCTATGAAATACATGCATGATAAAAATAAGACAGTGGTTATCCGCCGACTGAAGCTCATAGAAGGCCAGGTACGCGGTCTTCAAAAAATGATCGAGAATAATGTATATTGCATCGATGTTATTACCCAAACCTCAGCTGTGAAGCAGGGACTTTCCAATGTCGAGGATTTGCTGATGGAGAATCACCTAGGTGGATGCATCGTGCATCAGATGCAATCAGGACAAACCGCCAAGGCAAAGTCTGAGATATTGAAAGTATATAAACTTAAGAGGAAATAATGCACACACAGACCTATCAAGTTGTGGGAATGCATTGCGCCTCATGCTCGACTATTATCGAGAAGACGCTCAAAAAAACTGAAGGCGTCCATGCAGTTGAGGCAAACTATGGCACCGAGAGTGCTAAGATCTCCTTCGATGAATCAAAAACAAATGCTCACGAACTTTCCAGTAAGATTGGTCCTTTTGGATATTCTCTAAAAGTTCCGACTGCTCACGAAATGGGCATGTCTGAAAGCGAACATGCGACTCATCTTGGTCTCGCCCAATCAAAGCAGGAAAAACTTCTTGAGGTTGCAACGATGCGTCGAAAGTTAAACGTAGTGATACCGCTCGCTCTATTTAGTATTGGTATCATGTTTTGGGACATTAGCGCTCAGTTACAACTACTTCCAAACATGCCGCTTTTTTGGAAAGACTTTTTTCATCACCTACTTCCCCTATTCGCAACCTATACACTCTTTGTTGTTGGTATGCCCTATTTGCAAGGAGTCTATCGTTTCCTGCGCTATGGCGCTGCTAACATGGATTCTCTTATCGGGATAGGGACGCTTGCAGCGTTTTTATATAGCTTCATCATAACTGCGTTTGAAACGTCTTTACGACCATATATCAACGTTGACCACACGTACTACGATGTCACGATCGTTGTTATCGCCTTTATAACACTCGGCAAATATCTTGAGGCTCGGGCAAAAATTAAAACTGGCGATGCCATTGAGAAACTTCTGAATCTTCAGGCAAAAACGGCGCTGGTGATTCGTGATGGTAAAGAACAAGAAACTGCGATCGATAAGGTCGTCCATGGCGACTCGGTAATTATTAAACCGGGCGGTCGCATACCGGTTGATGGCGAGATCATTGACGGATTTTCCTTCATCGATGAATCAATGGTGACGGGTGAGTCTATGCCGGTCGAAAAAAAAGTTGGCGATCTCGTAGTTGCCGGTACCATCAATCAAACAGGATCATTTATTTTCAAGGCAACAAAAGTAGGATCAGAAACGTTACTTGCTCACATTATTAAGATGGTTCAAGAAGCGCAAGGTAGCCGCGCGCCAATTCAAGCATTAGCTGACAAGATCTCATCGGTGTTTGTTCCTGTTGTTATAGGACTTTCATTTTTAACATTGCTAGCTTGGCTCATATTAGGCACTGGGCCTCTTGGATTCTCACAAGCCCTCTCATACGGATTAGTCTCATTTGTCGGTATTCTAGTCATTGCATGTCCGTGTGCATTGGGACTTGCAACGCCGACCGCGATCATCGTCGGTGTTGGTAAAGGCGCGCAGGAGGGTATTTTGATAAAAGACGCCGCAACCTTAGAGAAACTACATACTGTGAATACTGTGGTTCTTGATAAAACAGGTACGATTACGAAAGGTAAGCCAGAGCTTATTGATATTCAAAGCACGTCGAATGTACCAGTTGAAAAAATGATCTCCATTCTCGTTGGTCTTGAAAAAAAATCAGAACATCCGATAGCTCATGCGATCGCAGAGTACGCGAAAGATCGCACTGACGATGTTGCTTCTTCTGTCAATTTCGAATCTATCAAGGGCAAAGGGGTTGCTGGTACAATTGAGGGAGTTACGTATTTTGCGGGGAATAGTAAGCTTATCGAGGACCTGCATCTTTCATTTGATATGAAAAAACTTGAGAAAGAAATGGCTCAAGGGAAAACTCCTATCATACTTGCTGCCGAGGATCATGTACTGGGATACGCATTCGTCGCAGATGCGATACGAACAGAGTCGCGAGCTGCCATACAAGAGCTTCATTCAAATGGGATCCAAGTTATTATGCTCACCGGCGATCATGCGGAAACTGCTCAAGCGATAGCACGCGAGGTAGGCATTGATGAAGTCATTGCCGATGTTTTGCCAGAGGATAAACTAAATAAAATTAAGGAACTTCAGAATCAAGGAAAAATAGTTGCTATGGCTGGGGATGGCATCAATGATGCGCCTGCATTGGCACAAGCAAATGTAGGCATTGCCATGGGAACTGGCACCGATGTGGCAATCGAAACAGCCGGTATTACGGTTCTAAACGGAGATATTTCGAAATTAGTAAAAGCTATCCACCTTTCCAAACTGACGATGCGAGGTATTAAACAAAATCTTTTCTGGGCGTTCCTGTATAACGTCGTTGGCATTCCGCTGGCTGCTGGTCTTTTTTACCCACTCTTTGGCTGGCTCTTAAACCCTATTTTTGCGGGTCTTGCTATGGCATTATCGAGCGTTTCAGTGGTCAGTAACTCCTTGCGTCTTAAAATGAAAAAAATCTAATCCCATGCTTCAAACTTATACATTTCATGTGAGCGGCATGCATTGCAAAGCTTGTGAGACATTGACTGAGAGCGAACTGTGTGACATCAAAGGTGTTGCCAAAGCTCATTCATCGCTTTCAACCAACACTGTTGAGGTTACCGGTGACTTCGGTGATACAATGCCCGGACAGATCGCCGAGAATCTAACGACCGTTCTCAAGCCACATGGGTACACACTTTCAGTTGAAGCGCCGGCCCTAGAGAAAAAAGCACAATGGTCTGATTTTAGAGTTGCCGTGCCCATTGCTATAATTTTTATTGCTATTTTCATTGGGCTACAAAAGCTAGGCATTGTAAATCTTGTTACTACATCGCAGGTCGGTTATGGCACCGCTTTTATCATTGGACTTATCGCTTCCGTTTCAACGTGTATGGCCGTTGTTGGCGGCCTAGTGCTTTCAATGTCAGCGAGCTTTGCTAAGGAGGGCGACACCGTACGTCCTCAGGTTCTCTTTCATGCGGGCAGGCTCATATCGTTTTTTGTCCTGGGCGGAGTGATCGGAGCCCTTGGTTCTGCATTTCAGCTTGGTTCTACAAGTATGTTTATCCTCAGCCTGGTTGTTGCGATTGTTCTTCTGATTATGGGTCTCAATCTTCTGGATATTTTCCCGTGGGTCAAGAAGCTGCAGGTAACTATGCCTAAATCCATCGGTAAACGGGTACATGGCCTTAAAAATGCGAATCACACGTTAACACCAGCGTTGATAGGAATTGCAACATTCTTCTTGCCATGCGGTTTTACACAGTCAATGCAGATTTACACGCTGACAACAGGTAGTTTTATAACTGGCGCATTAATCATGGGATCGTTTGCGCTTGGTACATTGCCCGTCCTCTCACTTCTGAGTTTTGGCGCGCTGGGTATTCAAAAAAAGGCGCAGTCAGGCATATTCTTTAAGTCAGCTGGATTGGTTGTTTTATTCTTTGGCATCTTTAATCTTATCAATGCCTTGGTGGGGGTAGGTATTATCCCCCCGATATTTAGCTTTTAATAAGCGTACTATGAAAATAATTATTGGCATCGCAGTAGCAATCATACTTCTCATTGGTGTTTTTATGATCGGTAAAGGATTTACATCGAGTCCTACAAGTCTTTCTGACAATAATAACGTACAGATAAGTGATGGTAAGCAAGTCATAGCAATAACTGCAAAAGGCGGTTATTCTCCAAAAGTCACTACTGCAAAGGCTGACTTGCCGACAGTCCTTAAAGTTTCTACGAATGGTACATTTGACTGCTCGTCAGGACTTAATATCCCCAGTTTGAACTATCACAAAAATCTCCCTCCATCAGGAATCACCGAAGTGGAAGTGCCTCCACAAAAAGCAGGTACCAAACTCGCAGGTGTATGTGTAATGGGCATGTATAACTTTGCCGTGAACTTTAACTAGCAACTAGAATTGCAGTTCGGACTTCCTGTACGATTCGGAGCCAGCAAAGAACAGTAGCCTATGCTAGTGTTTTTTGTTACTATTATCATATCGTTTAATTCATATGGCAGAACTAAAGACAAAGGCAACAAAGGATAGCGTGTTAAAATTTCTCAACGCAATAAAGCCTGACGATAAGCGCAAGGATAGCCTTGCGCTGCTCAAGTATTTTATCAGGGCAACAGGCCAAAAACCTGTCCTCTGGGGCACGAGTATCATTGGCTTTGGCATCTTTCATTATAAGTCCAAGAAAAGTTCACAAGAGGGAGACTGGTTCACTATAGGTTTTTCTCCTCGCAAGCAGAACCTCACGCTGTATATTTTGGGCGGCGTTAAAAAAGATCCGTTATTGGCAAAGCTCGGCAAGTATAAAACCAGCGGAGGGAGCATGGGAGGCTGCCTCTATATCAATAAACTTGCTGACATTGATGAGAAAGTGCTTGCGGCATTGATCAAAAAATCGTATCAGCAGAAGAAGAAAATGTACGCCAAAATGTTTTCTTAATAATCGATCTTATTATAAATAATATGAGCAAGAAAAAAACCACGAAGCTTCCGAAGATGTTCTCAAAGACAGAGCTGGCAGCGATGCGGGAGCGTGCGCGCGAATTGAGAGACCGGACAGATGGAGAGGCTGCGGTGCAGGCAAAGATCGCGACCATGTCAGAACCGGAGCGCAGCATGGCAAAAAAAATTCACGCATTGGTCAAAAAGTCAGCTCCCGCCTTGAAGCCGAAAACATGGTACGGGATGCCTGCGTATGCAAAGGGCGAGAAAGTCGTTTGCTACTTTAAGAATGGGAAGAAATACAAAGAACGATATTCGACATTCGGTTTTAACGATACAGCAAAACTCGACACAGGCAATCTATGGCCCACAAGTTTTGCATTGGTTAGATTGACATCTGCAGAAGAGCGGAAAATTTCAGCAATGGTCAGGAAGGCCGCAAACTAAAACGGCATAGGTCGCTTGCAGAAGTGTAAGCAATTGCTTTCTTTTGTGTCTTGACGAGCCAAGTAGATAGTAGTTCAATGCCTGTGTTACATATAACATAACCCAGGCATGGCTTCATCAACTCAAAAAACCAGGATCCAAGAGTTGCTCTCTGTGGCCGGTATAACGATCGGAGGCACGCAGCCATACGACATACAGGTCAATGACGAGCGTTTCTACGCGCGCGTATTGCTTCATGGATCTTTGGGCCTTGGGGAAGCCTATATGGATGGCTGGTGGGATTGCGCTCAGATAGATGCGTGTATAGATAAGCTTATCAGTAGTCAGGCTTCTGATGATGCGGCGCGTTCATGGAAATTTATCGCATCCTATATTACCGCGGTACTCCTGAACCAACAACGTCGATCTCGGGCATTTGTCATTGGTGAGACGCACTATGACATTGGTAATGACTTATTCGAGCGAATGCTCGATGCGAACATGCAGTATTCATGCGGCTACTGGAAAGATGTAGACACTCTTGATGCGGCCCAAGAAGCGAAACTTGATTTGATCTGCAGGAAGTTGAAGCTTGAAAAGGGTATGCGATTGCTTGATATTGGCTGCGGTTGGGGAGGTCTTGCAGCATTCGCTGCACGCAACTATGGAGTGTCGGTCGATGGGTATACGGTATCAAAAGAGCAGGCACAGTATGCGACAGCTCAGTATGCAGGGTTGCCCGTACAGTTCAACCTCGATGATTATCGTTCGATCAAAGGAGCCTATGATCGAGTCGTGTCAGTTGGCATGTTCGAGCATGTAGGCTACAAAAACTATAAGACATTTTTTAACGTTTCAAAGAGCGCATTGAGGCCTGATGGGCTTATGCTCTTACACACCATCGGAGGTAATGTCACGACCGCGACGACAGATCCGTGGATACAGAAATATATCTTTCAAACAGGTATGATCCCTTCAATGAAACAGATCACGAGTGCCGTAGAGGGCCTTTTTGTCGTAGAGGATTGGCATAATTTTGGGGCCGATTATGACAAGACCTTGATGGAGTGGTATGCAAATTTCAAAGCAGCATGGCCGTCCCTGCAAGCAAACGGAAAGTATGATGAGCGTTTCCGCCGCATGTGGGAGTATTATCTCTGCGCCTGCGCAGGAGCATTCAGGTCCCGAACGATCCAATTATGGCAAATTATGTTGTCGCCAAACGGTGTCAGAGGAGGTTATCGATCGATCCGGTAATTGCTATACGCCAGCTAACCTGATCGAAATATAAAGGACCAGAAGGCCCGCGATGGTCGTCAATGTCGTCCATCGGGAAGGATGATTGTGATGGCTCTCAGGCAACAGATCAGTCGCTCCGATATAGAGAAAGAATCCACAGAACATGGCGAGTATCAAGCCAAGGCTTGTCTCTGAGAGTGAGAAGAATAATGTGGTAATAACTCCGACCACTGGCGCTGTGGCGTCAATCATGAGCCATTTCAGAGCGCCCTGCTTATCGCCGTCATTTTTTAAAATAAGGTTCACGGTATTGATGCCATCAGAGAAATCATGCGTCAGTACCGCGATGGCCACTATAACTCCGACAGCAGCTGATACTTGAAAGGCGAGGCCTATAGCAAGGCCGTCAAGAAGACTGTGAATGGACAAGCTGCCTGCTCCGAGTTTTCCTCGCGCATGCCGGTCCTCATCGGCGTGTATGCTGATAGCCCGGTCTAGCACCATGAAGATGATGAAGCCGAGTGCTACGATCGATGTCATTGTCCCTACGTCAAATGAGCCGCTCCCGAGGTTAATCGCTTCAGGCAATAAGTCAAAAAAAGCCACTCCAAGGACTGCTCCCGCACTGAAGCCAAGAATGAGATGTAATTTATCTTTGAATTTCAAAGCAAAAAGGCCGCCAAGCATGGTAGCGCCAAATGCAGCGATGCTAATGAGGATAAGTGTCATACTAAAAAGTCTAGCACAGGAAGATTACTATAGTCTAGATAAAAGAAAACGGGGATCCCGGAGGATCCCCGTCGTAGGGCACGATCTTACTCGATCGGATGCGGCTTCAGATCGGTATCGGCGAAATGCCGATTCGCGATCTTCTGGTAGGTGTTCTTCAGCCACCGGAAGATGTTCTCGAACAAGTCGATGACGAAATCCTGGACGATGGTCCAGATCAGGGACCAGGGCCAGAACATCATCCAGCGAACGATCATTTCCTTGTTCTGGGTCGCGGCAGGAATTTTGTACTTGGCGAGGTGTATTTGCCATTCTTGCGCCCATTGGTCAGGGATCTTGCCCGACTCGAGCGCGGCGATGATCGCCTTTTTCTCATCCTCGTCCTTGCCGCGAAGCGTGTTCGATCGTTTGTGATTTTCGTCATCGTCAATGTAACGGTCGCTGCGCGAGCTTCCGAAGAACCGATCTTTCGAGTTGATGAATTTGAGCGCACTTTGCAGGAACTCGCTTTTTCCTTCGTTGAACTCGCGTCGTTTTTTCGCGCCGTAGCGATCCCATTTCCAGAAGGAATAGAGGATGCCAGCGGCGATGTAGCTGAGCAGGATCAAAATGGTGTAGACCGGGTGCCCCGAGATCAAGGACCAGATCGGCACATGGCCGACATACGACATGATCGCGATCGTCGCGATGACGCTGATGACTCCCCAGCCGGTATTTTCCGTAGCTTCGAACACGAAGATCAGGAGCGATTCGACGATCAAGAGCAGCCAGAAACTGAACGTTCCCAAGGCAAACCAGGCAAGTTCGTGCATGTACCCTCCATGTATATGGTAAGGAACCGGGACGTAAACGAAGGAATATAGTAACAAAATCAGCCCTTTTGTCAATGTCTCGAAATTTAAAAATGGGGTATACTATGCCTGTAAGAAATAGGCATTGTTTAAGTAATACAATGCATGACAAACACCACTATGAAATTACAAAAAGCAATTTTTGGAAGCGGGTGCTTCTGGTGTACTGAAGCGGTCTTTCAGCGGTTGAAAGGCGTAACGTCGGTCATGTCTGGTTATGCCGGCGGTAATGCGCCGAAGCCTACCTATGAACAAGTCTGCAGCGGCACTACCGGACATGCAGAGGTGGTAGAGATCGAGTATGATCCTTCCGTCATCACGTATCGTGATCTGGTTGAGATCTTTTTTGCAACCCATGACCCTACTACGTTAAATCGGCAGGGCAATGACACAGGCAGTCAATATCGTTCTACGATCCTGTATGCAAATGATGAAGAAAGAATAATTGCTGAAGACGTTATCAAAGAGCTAAGCGACGCAAAAGCATTCTCAAAAAATATCGTGACCGAAGTAAAACCCGCGACCGAGTTTTTCGCAGCAGAGGACTATCACAGGAATTATTACAATCAGAATGAGAATCAGCCGTATTGCCAATTCGTCATCGCGCCTAAGCTGAAGAAGTTCAAAGAAAAATACGCCTCACTCCTGAAAGAAGAATAATGTTCGAGAAATGGAGAACCCCCGGCTGTACCAGTCGGGGGTTCTTTGCTGCTCGACTCCTCCAATTAGTCGAGTGATTTGGGAGCTTTCCAGTTGTCGACGCCGATGAAGCCGATGAACAGCGGCTGCGAGAGTCCTTCGCGGACAACCCAGAACAGGAATGGTCTTTTGACGATATAGATCGGGGGAGCGATGTCGGCCGATCCGATCAGCATACCGCTCATGCGCACGCGAGACTCAATGCGAACGCCGATTTCATTGGCGCGGAGTTTGGTTTCTTGCTCAGCTCTGGTAATCGCAGCTGGATAGCCGATATCGCTTTGCGTCCAGATGCGTTCGATCCAGCTGATATCGGGACGTTCAATCAAGTCGATCATGGGGAATATCAATCCGGCATATTGTTTCTGCATCCGCCGAAGCGCTTCCTCAATGCTTTTTGATCTTTCTTCTTGCAGCGTCAGGGCCAGGTCGAACAGTCCGCTGACCTGCGGTTCGGCGTCGAGCTCGGTCAAGTAGACCTTGGTTTTTTCATCGCTGGTCGCGATCTTCGCGACAGGGTAGGGATGCGGCGAGCTCCAGTGAAACCTGATGCAGCTTGATTCAAGTCGCAGAGCCGGGTATGTTTTTTCGTCAGCGGCGATCAGTGAATCTTTCGTGCCCGCCTTGAGCCAGCGCAGATTCAGGTCCAGTTTGCTCTCTGTCTCGAATGGCCTGAAAGGATCGTTTGGCACGCTATTGAGCCAGAGCGCGCTACTCTTGATCTCAGGTATCGATTCGATCTCGTGCCGGCAGGGTGCAAAATGACGCTCGAGGAAAAGCATTTGCTCAGGGTTGTCCTTGACCCATCGCCGGTCTTTTCCCATGCCTTCGAGTTTTTCTGCGGCTACCAAGGCTGCAACGACCGGATACATGGTATAGGTCAAGCTGGTGCGTGCAAGTACGCTCAAGGATCACCTCCTGGAAAGTTGCATGTTAAAGAATAGGGACTTGATTACCCTAACAAAAACCATTGTATCGTCAAGTTTATCTTTACTTTTTGCACCCCATCTGCCAAGATATAGGAGCATGAAAAAAGTACTATTTTTTTTATTTCTTGCGTTTCCTCTTGCACTGAACGCACAAACAGGCAGCACAGGCCAGCCGCAGGCAGCCTCAAGCACTGAATCGCTGCCGGGCTATATCGATGGCCGCTTCTCGCCGGTCGGAGGATTGACCGATCAAACATTGAAGCAGATCGAAGAAGCAAAGAAAATTTCTATTCATATTGCCGGCAGCTCCTTTCGATCCGATGTGGAAGCTGGTAAGCTTACGGTGCGAGGATGGGACCTGAAAGAAAAAAAAATAACGATCAATCCTGATCAGGTCCGTACAAAAGAAAATGCAGAGAGTTATGCCCAGCAGCTCGTGCTCGCTGACCCGAATATTGAAGAGCTTTCGGCTCAGGACGGATCTATAGAACTCACGTATATGACCAAAGGCAAATTGTTCGGCTTCATTCCAAAAAAATTATTAGCGACCGTATCCGTAACCGTACCTTCAATGACCGATACAAAAGCTGCAACTGTACATGTGCATTTTCCGTGGTATAGTTTTTTGGCCGTAAAAGAGATGAGTGCTTCCTCGATCAAGACATTCGTTGCTGCAGATGTTGAGCTGATTAATTCGGTCGATCAAAAACAGAAAGTCGCGCAATACCTAGGGGCTGTAGCTACGATGCTCAGGACAAAACGCTAGGCTGCCGGGAATTTTCAGCACGATTCGTTATATGCAAACAACTATCAAAGAATTACGCACGATCCCCGGTGTCGGCGTCTCCATTGCACAAGACCTTCTGGATCTTGGTATTCATACGATCAGCGATTTGAAACATCGAAACCCGGAGCGCTTGTATGATACATTGTGCGCACAGAAGAATGGGCATATCGACCGCTGTGTGCTATACGTTTTTCGATGCGCAGTATACTATGCCTCGCAAAAAAATCATGATCCCGCATTACTAAAATGGTGGTCATGGAAAGATTAACAAACTAACAAACGCAATATGGAACCACTAAGCCAAGAAGAAAAACAAAAGCTGCTGGAGAAACTCACGCCGGAGCAATTTAATATCACACAGAATAAAGGCACTGAAGCGCCGGGAACAGGCGAGTATTATCATATGAATGATAAGGGCATGTACTCGTGCGTGGTTTGCGGCGAGGAGCTATTCTCATCAGATGCAAAGTACGATTCAGGATCAGGATGGCCGAGTTTCTATGCTGCTCTGGATAAATCAAAGATAACCGAGCATGAGGATGGGTCTTTGGGCATGATGCGGACTGAGGTTACCTGCAAGCGTTGCGGGGCGCATCTTGGCCACTTATTTCCTGATGGTCCGGCACCGACAGGCATGCGGTACTGCATCAACTCAGCCGCGCTCAGAATGAAAAAGTAGTATGGGTGAGTCGTTTGAGCATAAACACGAAGAAACAGTAGAGGATCCCTTTGGGAAGTATTTCGAAGGGAATACATGGGAATTACCGACTGATTTGGCTGTGATCGGGCGAGCACAGGATGAGATCGAAAAACGATTAGCAGATGTGCGCGATGAACATGGCAATGAAAGCAGGAGTGAAAGTGAGATTTTTAATATCGGCATGGGACTGCGCGAGGCAATAGCGAATGCAGTGATCCGGGGAAATATGGGAGCGCATGAAACTGATGCGGACAAGAGACTTGATGAGATCAACCGCCTGAAGGTTCAGAATGCACATAAAAAAGTCAAAGTTTCAGTCGCGTACGATGCTGATACCGTAAAATTTGTTATCGCTGATGAAGGTGAGGGCTTTGATGTCAAAAAAATAGCGGACCCTACTGATACAGAACATAAAATGATTACCACTGGACGCGGTTTGCTTATGATGCGTTCATCATTTGATTCAGTGACGTACAATGACAAGGGCAATGAAGTGACCCTTGAGATAGGCGACGAAGGCCCTATCGGTGCGAATGATGCTCAATGGCATGAACGCCTGCCGTCTCGTTTGAAACCGGAAGATGTTGAATTGTTTGATGGTAATGACGGGCAATGGCATTGGCATTTGCGTCCTAACAAGATCAAAGATCCAGAACGCCGCAAACAGTATATGTATGAAAGAAGTCTCTGGCCTTGATGTAGTATTATGCGGATCAAGGTGATAGTGAAACCCCGCTCACATGAATCGCGGGTTGAGGAAAATGATGACGGGACCTACTTCGTACGCGTCATGGTCCCCGCTGAGTCAGGCAAAGCGAATGAAGCAATGCGCAGGCTCTTGGCAGCAGAATTTGATGTGCCCTTATCGCTGGTGCAGATTGTTTCAGGACCTCGTTCCCGAATTAAAATAGTGTCTATTGGGAAAGCAGCGGCTCATGATGATTGAAGTTAACTAAGTCAGATATACAGCAGCTACTTACACTCTATGCAAAAAAATATTGTTATTATCGGCGCAGGAGCTATTGGGAATGCATTAGCGCGTCTTGTTCAAGAGGGCGGAGCAACGGTTTTCATGTTTGATGCCGATGTTTCGAAAGTCCCCGACCAAAAGCCGCTCGCTGAAACAGTGCCTGGGGCGCAGCTTATTTTTTGCTGCACGCCATCATGGGTATTGCGTAGTGTTTTGAGTGACATTAAGCCATTAGTAGCACCGGAGGCTATCGTCGTTACCCTTGCGAAAGGCATTGAAGAGGGAAGTAGAGCTACTGTTGATGAGATATTACGAAGTTCATTGCCAAAGGGACAGCGATTCGCGCTTCTGGGGGGAGCTATGCTCGCTAAGGAAATTGATCAAGGCATGGTAAGTGTTGGCGTGGTCGGAACCGAGAAGCCAGAAGTATTTGACGCGCTTGTCAGCCTCTTTTCACATTCGCATCTGTACCTTGAGCACTCAACTGATGTGCATGGTGTTGCTATCGCAAGTGTTCTGAAGAATATTTATGCCACTGCTTTTGGCATTGCTGATGGACTTGGGTGGAGCAGTAATATCAAAGGCTGGCTTACGGCAGAAGCTATAAAGGAAATGTTATTTATTGGACCTCTTATTGGCGCGAAGCGAGAAACAATACTGAATCTTGCCGGCCTAGGCGATCTGGTTGCAACTGGCTTTAGTCCGTATTCGAATAATCGAACGATGGGAGAACAACTGATTGCGACCGGCACTATCGGCACGAAGCGGGAAGGAGTCATCGCATTGCCGAGTGTCCTAGCTATGCTTGGTGATCAGGCGAAAGGATTATTTTTACTCAATGCTCTTGCTGAAATTCTGGTGAATCATACTATGGCAAAGAAGATCTTCGAAGATTTTCTCAATACTAATCAAATAGTCGGAACTGAATGAGATCGTGGTATCGCCTGCAATTAGCAGCGATCACTGCCGGGATGCTATTCGCCTGGTATACGGTGATAACCGATTTCATGCGATTTTATGATTTCCATGGAACGTTGTTCAAAATACGTGATTGCATCATCCCTAACCCGGTAACCACTCCTTGTTTCTGGGGAGCGCTTGGTTTCGTGCTTGCATTTATATGGGCGCTTCACCGTCTGCGAAAACAAGATCAGCAGGGAAGCAGGCCTCGACAAGGTTTTTTGGCGCTGTATCTGCTTGGCGGTACTATTTTTGGCTGGTCGAATGTCGGCATTCTGATTGCCAGATTTATTGCGAGCGAGGGCAAGCCGACCGTTGGCTGTTCAGGGCAGCTCATGACAAATCCGCTGACAACGCCCTGCGCTTACGGAGCTGAGTTATATTTCGTTTCTCTCGTTATTGCATCTCTGATATATCTTTTGATGAGGACAAAAAAGACAGTTTAAAAGTTCTGTATTGACATAAAATCCCTGCTTGCTATAGTCAAAGTTATGCGGACAGGTCACTATCAGCGCATGAACAATGGAACGTGGTGCATTACCATTTCTATTTTGTTTAACCGCCTTGAGGCTGATAGTAGTCATAGATCTAACGGGTAACAGAGGACAGATCGGACAGAACTAATAATCGGCCTCCAAAGCCGATTTTCTTGTATGTCTTCCGGCATGAGCATTCAACCATGAATATTGATGCAGGCGGATATGCGGAAACCAAACTTTGTGTCGCGTGGGAGGGCGATTCAATGAGGAGATTTCTGGCTGAGGCTGCGGGCAATACCTTTCTGGTGCTCTATTTCGAGGAGAATTCGGCAGAACCGCTCATGTACCTTCAAACATTACGTCAGACACATCGGTGGGATTTTGATAGCGCACTGCTCATGCATATGCATGAAGAGCATTGCCATGTGCATGTCATCGAGCAGGACGGATCACGTTCAAAAAGCGGCGGCAACGGTTTGCGCGCAGCTGCCTGGGTGCTCGATCATCTGGGAAAAGAGCGGAAAGTTTTTGTTGACGGCAAGGGTTTGCGCATTCGGTGCGTTTCAAGCAACGGCAATTCAGCTGTGTACCGCGTTCCCATGGGCAATGCCCGACTGGGAGTCAATGTGCATGTCCCTGGCATTGCACAACCAGCGCCGCTCTACCTGATCCAGGATGAGCCGCATGTCGTGATCCAGGTGCCGTGTATAGCGCTCGACGAACTGACCGAGATCGGCCGCCGCATCCCGTGGGCGAATTGCACCATGGTCACGTGGCGCCGGCAGGCGTCGAAGCTGCATGCGCTCACCTATGAGCGCGGCCTGTGCCGCATTCCGCAAAGTTCAGGCACTGGAGCCTGTGCAGCCGTGCAGGCATGCCGCGCATCCGGAATCCCGCTGGATAATGAAGTGACCGTTCATATGCTTGGCGACGAGCCATTGGTCGTGGCAGGCGACACATCGGGGCTGGTACTCCAAGGTTCGGTGCGCGTCGCCGAGATCGAGTCCATCGAGCTTGCGAGTCGAGGAATTTTTGACTGGGGCGACTGAGCTCCTGAAGCCGGCCGTATGTGGCGTTTTTTCTGAGAGCCTTGCATCAAGCAGGGCTCTCTTTTTTTGATGGTTTTTTTGAGTATGCCTGTGGTACAATACGTCTATGGCACAACGATATCGCAATATATTTGATCCAAAGTCAACTCAACCGTTCAAGTTGTCGCGGAGCAAGATAGAGCTTTTCATGAGATGTCCGCGCTGTTTCTATCTGGACCGGCGGCTTGGGGTATCGCAGCCTGCTGGATTCCCTTTTAACCTCAATTCAGCGGTCGATTTGCTGCTCAAGAAAGAATTCGATATGCATCGGGCACAGCAGAGCAAGCATCCGCTTATGAAAACATACCGCATCGATGCGGTTCCGTTCGCACATCCTGACATCAATACCTGGCGAGAAAATTTCGTCGGCATTCAATTTGAACACGAGCCTTCTGGCCTATTGATCACCGGTGCGGTCGATGATATTTGGGTGAATCCGAAAGGCGAGCTGCATGTCGTGGATTATAAAGCGACCAGCAAGGACGGAGAGGTTTCGCTGGATGCCGAATGGCAGGACGGGTACCGCAGGCAAATGGAGATATACCAGTGGCTCTTGCGCCAAAAGGGATTCACGGTGTCCGACACCGGATTTTTTGTCTATTGCAACGGCAAGCGTGATGCGAAGGCCTTTGATGGAAAGCTCGAATTCGACATAAAAATAATACCGTATACCGGTTCTACCGATTGGGTCGAGCAGACTCTTATGCAAGCCAAGAAAGTATTATTGGCAAAAAATATACCGAAAGCTGCAGCGACCTGCGAGTATTGCAGCTATCGCGAGTCCGCAGCTCAATACGAGAAAGGTGATTATGTGCTTGGCGCAGGAGCTGCTTCTGGCGTCAGGGATTCAGGGGTGACCAATGGTTTGCCGTCAGGGCCGATAGGGTTATTTGGATCGCGTCCAACGAGGAAGCGCTCCGGCCAGGGGCGGTAGAAGCTTCTGAAAACATTTTCTTTCGTGGTGCCGTCAGGATAGGTGATCGTGTAGGTTGCGATTGCTGAGCCTCCCGGATGCGCAATTTCAACTCGTTTTTGCTCGCCGGGCTTCAATTCATCGGTTTCAATATAGATCGGATCGCCTGCAGGAGATGTCGAAAGCGTATGCGGTCCGTCGATCATTGAGGTTCGCCCGTCTTTCGTTCCATAAATATCGAAGGTCAATTTATCTCCCACTGCATATGCTTGCAGCAAAATGGACGTCTTCGTATCGTTCAGGAAGCGAAAGTCAGGCGCAGGCTGGTAAATAGTGGCGTCCAAGCCTGGTCCGATCCGATTGCCTTCGCCGTCTTTTTCATAGTAGGTAACGCGGTAGGAATGATTTTGGCGCTGTGTGATCGGCAACCCGGTATTCATGACTGCGCGGAAGAGAGTCGTGGAAACCTGGCATAACCCGCCGCCATATTCTGGCGTGGTTCTGTCGCCTTTGATAACGAGCTCAGGCAAGTAGCCGGTCGTATTGTCGACGGTGCCAAGCGTTTTTAATGTTGAGAATTCTTCGCCTGGTTTTATTAAAATGCCGGATAAAAATTTTGCGCCGTTCTTGATGTTCGAAATGCGGTTTTTCGGACTGCCAGTAAATGGCGTTGTCGCAGTACCGATGAGCTCGGTAATGCCAAGCTCGGCCGCTGACTGATCCGTGGCGTCTGCATGTACAGTGGTCACCGGCAGATCAACCGTAGCCTTAGCGATCTCGCCATCATGTGCTTCACGGTCATTCAGGACTGTGAGGATCGTCTCGATGGTTTTGGTCTGATCAAGCGTCTTGCCTGCTCGCGGAGCGATAAATTCAGTTACTTTATCGTTCACGACCGTAATTTTCGGAGCCTGCGGTTCAGCGTTCAACTCGTGCGCTATGGTCGTGATATACGCTGCAATCAGCTGCGCGTCAAAATGCGCATCAAGCTCAGCGCCATGCGAGGTACTGGTGACCCATTCAGCGAGCTGAGCCGGCTGTATGGTGAATGTACTCCATTCATGGGTCAGCACAATTGGCTGCTGAATAGCGCGACTGATCTTGTCTTGTGCTTTCTGGGCAGCGCTTAATTGCACGGTTGGCTCTACGACCGCGAGCTGTAGCTCCTTGGTCCGGGGTGCGTTGCTATCCAGTGCCTGCGCGACTGCTTCATATGCAGCTGCCTGGTCAACTATAAAACCGGTTTTTGTATCGGTCAGGAGCGTCAGCCCTCCGTCGACGGCGTGGAGCCTGATATCTTTACCTGGTTCATCGACGGTTTGAGCGATCGCTGCAATGGAGTCACGGAGCTTGTCCGGAGAAAATGAAGGCTGTAATGCTATTTGTTTTGGCTGGAACCATGAGCCGATAAGAAAGCTGTATCGGGACAGAGGATTATATGATCTGCCGAGCTGCCAGGCCTGCTGCAATGCTGCTTGTGTGTCATAGTTCAGATCAATATCATCTGTCGGGATCGGATACGCATTTTTTTCGATGATCAGATCAACTGCTGCAGCCTTTGGCGTGGGCATCGATTGTGCAAGCAGTGCAGAGGCTTTTGACAGATCCAAACCGCCGACCTGAGTCGTGCCAATCGTCACCGAGCCCCTGATATAGGGAGCATGCTGCGCATAGACCTCAAATCCGAGTCCGATGAGGATCAAAAAAATGACGCCGCTTATGACGAGTACTAATCCTTTTTTTGGTCGGTGTTGCGCTTTGCTTGCGGCCGGCATGGGATGGTTAATATATGGACCAAGGATACACTAGAATTGCTTAAAGTGCAATAATTTCGGGCGCTTTTGAACGACGGTCTATTTACTATTCGTGCTGGCTCAAGTACCATGTAGTTACTTTATTACTCGAAACGCATGCACACATGAGCGTAGGATATGGATTGGCATTCATCGCGGGCGTAGCGACTTTTTTTGCGACTTGTCTGGTCCCGGTTCTTCCCGTCTATCTAGCATATTTGGGCGGTATCAGCCTGCCGGCAGACAACGCAGTATCAGTCAATAAACGCGAAGCAATACTGACACACAGTGTTGTTTTTATTTTCGGTTTTCTGCTCGTGTTCTCTATGCTTGGGCTAGCCGCGACTGAGTTAGGGCGCCTATTTGCCGAGTATCGTATCTTTTTTCAGAAAGCTGGCGGCATCTTGATCATTATTTTTGGTTTAGGGCTCATGGATATCCTGAAGATCAAATTTTTTTCAAAAACTTATCGCTTGTTCATGCCTGCCAAAAAAAATGGTGCAAGTTTTCTGGGAGCTTTTTTATTTGGCATGACCTTTGGCTTTGCCTGGGTTCCTTGCATCGGTCCGGTGCTTGCAACGATCCTTTTTTTGGTTAGCCTGGGCAAAGAGCCGATGCTGGGAGTAACGTTATTAGGCGTATTTGCGCTTGGCCTAGGAACGCCATTTTTGATTCTTGGTATTTTCATGCGGTCCATCACGCCGGCTGTCGCACGCCTGCACCGGTCTACCCGCTATGTGCAGTCGATACTTGGCGCTTGTATCGTTCTGGTGGGGCTCTTGCTTATTACGGATAGTCTTGGTATTTTGTCGCAGTGGACCCTTGCTTGGGGAGGGACATTAGCATTATAGTTCGTCTATGAATATTGCAGTCGTCGGTGCATCAAATGATCCAGAAAAATTCGGTAATCGAATCGTATTACACTTGGTCCGCGAAGGGCATACTGTGTTTCCGGTTAACCCGAAAGAAAAGACCATTGTTAATATTCCTTGCTACCGCAAGGTGAAGGATATTCCAAGCCCTGTCGATGTAGTAGATATCGTCGTGCCGCCAAAGATCACATTGAAGGTATTGCGCCATTTGATCACCATGGGCGGGCTTGATATTTGGATACAGCCAGGCGCCGGTTCGCCTGAAGTGAAGTCGTATCTGGAAAGGCATAGCAGTGATTTCGGGATGATTACGTATGAGGAGTGCATTATGACAGCAATGGACCAGGTCTATAAGCTTTAGCATCTTGCTTCATTGGTTCTTTCTTAGTATAGTAGTTGTATCTAATAAATATAAACTGAAAACTGTATGGCGTTTGCCATGCTCATCACCATACTCGGTTTTCTCATGCTTTTTGATCGCATGGGGATTCTCTCAAGCGCGGTATGGAACTATTTTTGGCCCATGGTAGTCATCGGCATCGGGCTCTCGATGATGTTCAATAAGATGGCGCACAATCATTATTTTGATGAGTGCTGCCTCCGCGGAGATCATCATTTTGGAAAGAAGGAAGCAAAAAAGAGTCGCCGCGTGTAGTTTACTTTCGAATTATTTTGTATGGAGTCAGTCCGTCTTGATCGACTGAAGTCGTTCGAACAACAGGAGGTCAGCGTTTCAGCGTGGGTCTATAATCTGCGATCGTCAGGCAAGGTCGCTTTTTTGCAATTGCGCGATGGATATGGATTTGCGCAAGCAGTTGCATCACAAACCGAGCTTTCAGCATCGGTCTGGGAGACGGTACAGAAGGTTACTCAAGAATCGTCTGTGCGCATCACCGCCATTGTTACGAAACATCCCAAACACGAGCTGTATGAGCTGCAGATAAAAAACTGCGAGATCATCCAGCGTGCTGAAGAATATCCGATCGGGAACAAGGATCATGGCATTGATTTTTTGATGGATCAGCGCCATCTCTGGCTGCGATCGAGCAAGCAATGGGCGATTCTCCGTATACGCAATACTCTGATTAAAGGCATATATGACTTCATGGAGCGTGAAGGTTTTTTGAAGATCGATTCGCCGATCCTGACGCCGAATGCCTGTGAAGGCACGACCGAGCTATTCGAAATGGAATATTTTGATCAGAAGGCATATCTTTCTCAATCCGGCCAGCTATATATCGAGGCGGCTATTTTTGCGCACAATAAGGTTTTTGACTTTGGACCGGTCTTCCGTGCTGAGAAATCAAAGACTCGTCGCCATTTGACCGAGTTCTGGATGATGGATGCTGAAGCTGCATTCGCAGAGCATGACGATAATATCGCTACGCAGGAGAAGCTTATTGTTTTTTTGGTCGAACGCGTTCTTGAGCGGAATAGGGAGGAGTTGAAGGTCCTCGAGCGCGATACTGCGCCATTAGAAAAGATCAAGGCGCCGTTTATCCGGATGACCCATGCAGAGGCCTTAGAGAAACTTCAAAAACTAGGTTCAGATATTAAGCCAGGCGATGATCTGGGGGGCGACGATGAGACCTTATTGACCAAGCAGTATGATAAGCCGGTGATTGTGGAGAAGTATCCGGCTGCCGTGAAGGCATTCTATATGAAACGCGACCCTCAGAGCCCTGAACTTGCGCTTTGCGATGATATGCTGGCCCCTGAAGGGTATGGAGAGATTATCGGCGGATCACAGCGTGAAGACGATTATGCAACGTTAAAACAGCGAATTATCGAGCATAATCTGCCTGTAAGCGAATTTGAATGGTATTTGGACCTTCGGAAGTATGGCTCGGTGCCCCATGCGGGCTTTGGACTTGGACTCGAACGTTTGGTATCATGGATAGGTGGCTTACAGCATGTACGGGAAGCCATACCTTTTGCCCGGACTATAACAAGGCTCAGGCCTTGATAAACATAGTTTAATAAACATAAGTAGTAACGTATGAACAAAGTTTTCATGAAAGCGACCCGTTTGGCATATCTGGCGCCTTTGGCATTTGCCGCAACTGCGCATGCACAGGTGTCCATCGACTTTCCAAAGTCGTTCGCAGGTTTTAGTTCACAGGATCTGAAGACAACCATTCAGAATGTTATTCGTTTGATCCTCGGTTTCTTGGGCATTGTGACCATTTTGATCATACTCGCAGGCGGATTTAAGTGGATGACTTCATTCGGCGATGAGGGCAAGATCGACGAGGCGAAGAAATTGATCAGTGCAGGTGTTGTTGGATTGGTGGTCGTGCTGGCTGCTTACGCAATCGCAAGCTTCGTCGTCAACTCGCTGCAGAACGCAGTGTAATAATACAGTTCCCTGGAGGGAATAAGATAACTCTCGATGAAAACATACATCAGTGAGCTTGTGGAGGGAGTTGTCGGAAACACGGTTGCCTGTGCCGGCTGGGTGCATAATCGGCGCAATATGGGCAAGTTGGTATTTTTTGATCTGCGAGACAGCACCGGCCTCTTGCAGGTTGTTTGCGTGCCACAGGAAATGGATGAGGCTTCCGGCGCTGCAGTACAGGACATGCGTCCGGAATTCGTGATCGAAGTTTCTGGCATTCTGCAGAAGCGAGGCGCTAAACAGATCAATCCGGACATTCCAACAGGTTCCATAGAGCTTTTGGCAAAGCAGCTGCGTATCGTGTCTGTTGCGAAAACAACGCCATTCGAAATTGAGAATGAAGATCGACAGGCGAACGAAGAGTTGCGGCTGAAATACCGTTACCTTGATTTACGCCACGATCGAATGGCAAAAAATATTGTTGCGCGGGCGAACATCATCCGGTCTATTCGCAATTTTCTGTCCGGCAGGGGATTCATTGAAGTTGAAACCCCGATACTTACGAAATCGACCCCTGAAGGAGCGCGTGATTATATCGTGCCGTCACGCATCACTAAAGGCAGTTTTTATGCGCTTCCTCAGTCTCCTCAGCAGTATAAACAGCTCCTGATGGTTGCCGGCATTGAGCGGTATTTTCAGATAGCAAGGTGCTTCCGCGATGAAGATACTCGCGGAGATCGCCAGCCGGAATTCACGCAGCTGGATCTGGAAATGAGTTTCGTTGAGCGCGAAGACGTAATGGCTCTGAACGAAGAGCTTATTATTGCAACCGTCAAAGAATGCTATCCGGAGAAAAAAATTCAGGAGATCCCTTTCCCGCGACTGACGTATGCAGAAGCGATGAAACAGTATGGCACGGATAGGCCTGACGTCCGTAACGATAAGAATGATCCAAATCTTCTAGCATTTTGCTGGGTGATCGATTTTCCGTTTTTTGAAAAAACTGAAGAGGGCGGCTGGACATTCACGCATAATCCGTTTTCCGCAGCAAAGCCAGAGCACCAGGCAGACCTGCTTGCCCGGAAGAATATCGGGAGTATTTTGACGACGCAATACGATGTTTCATTGAATGGTTTCGAGATATGCGGCGGCAGCATCAGAAATCATCAGAGAGAGGCTCTTGCTGCAGTATTTGAGATCATCGGATTTTCAGCGGATGCCATCCAGAAAAATTTCGGCCATATGCTCGAGGCATTCGACTATGGAGCGCCACCGCATGGGGGTATTGCCTGGGGGCTTGATCGGTTTGTGATGATTCTCCAGAATGAGCCGAATATTCGCGAGGTGATCGCTTTCCCGAAGACATCAGACGGCAAAGATCCGATGATGGACTCGCCCTCAGCCGTTAGTGCAGACCAGTTGAAGGAACTTGGCATTTCAGTTTCACCGAAGAAACTATAAGGGCGCTATGCAGCTTTCTGATCTGCAAAAGTATATCCTTAAAGCTACGTATAAGAATGGACCCCGTACGCCGCGGTCTATTTTTAATAGATTTTACGACAAGGTTTCAGAAGAGGAGCTGCATACCATAGCGCGGAGCATCGAGCGTCTCGTAGTAAAAGGTCATCTGGTAAGCTTTGGGCGTAAAACCGCTCAAAAATGGTTCACTGATTCGGTGACATTGACGCCCATAGGCAAAAAAAGGGCAATCGCATTATATTCTGAGCAGGCACGTTTGCCGCTGGTTGCCAAAGGAAAAAAACGCGCATAATTACCTCGCCCGGCTTGGTTCACGAAGATGCCTTAAAATGCTATACTAAAGGCACAATTTTATTACTAGCAAATGTAACTATGGTTTCAACAAAAGTTAAAGATCACTTAGAAAAAAATAAGATTCCCTATCAGCTCCTTGACCATAAGGTCGTCTACACGGCCTATGACGCAGCGCAGACCCTGAAGGTAAAGTTGAATGAGCTTATGAAGACGCTCATGGTCAAAGTCGATAAGGATTTTTATTTGGTGTCGCTGCCCGCTGATAAAAATCTGGATTTTGCCCTGCTCAAAAAGGCAGTCAAGCTGCTCGGAGGATCGGTAAAAAAAATAGAAATTCCCGGAGAAAAGGTCTTGGTTAAAACATTCAAGATCAAGCCAGGCGGATTGACGGGTTTCGGCGCTTTGCATAAAGTCAGGACCATCGTCGATAAAGACTTGAAGAAAGCAAAGGAAGTTATTGTATCAGGTGGCAGCCTGACGCAAAGCATCAAGATGAAGCTTTCTGATTATGTGAAACTCGAAGGAGCGGTCGTAGCATCGATCGGCAAGAAGAGAAAATTGCCGAAGATCGTTGTTCAGAAGCCGGTTAAAAAAAAGAAGGCTCAGCAGAAATCATCAAAGAAGCGCCGTTAATCTATGCAGCAGGTTTTCAAACTTGATCAATTCGAGGGTCCGCTTGATCTGCTCTTGCGATTGATCGAGGATGAGAAATTGGACATAACGACCATATCGCTTGCAAAGGTAACGGATCAGTATTTGGCTTTCATCGAACATGAAGAGCAGCTGCCTGCTGATGAGATCGCTGATTTTCTGATCGTTGCTGCTAAGCTTATTTACATAAAGTCGAAATATTTGCTTCCTGCACTTGAGGTGGAAGAGGAAGATGGTATTGACCTTGAATTGCAGCTGAAACTCTATCGCGAGTACTATCGTGCCAGCAAGGTTATTCTGAAGATGCTGGGCAAGAAAAAGTTCAGCTATGTACGGACTGTTCCTTTGAAACTACCGCGTGAAGCAGGATTTCATCCACCAAAAAATGCCACACCGGAGACTATGGCAGAAGCTTTTTGGGCTGCTCTCGGGAGGATTGAAGTCATTATTCGATTGCCGAAGATCGTTCTGAAGACAGCTGTGTCGATCCGGGATAAAATAGCCAGCCTGCGGGCTGCACTGGAAAAAGGGATAGTTTCGTTTCATCGTTTTTATGATTCTTCAAATAAGCAAGACGTGATCGTAAGTTTTTTGGCCATGCTTGAGCTCGTCAAAATGAGGGATATCGATGTCGAGCAGGACGGCTTGTTTACAGAAATTACTATTCGTAAATTTAATAATATATGAGTTCACCGGTGTCACAGCTTGAAAGCATTTTACTTGTTGCTGGAAAACCAATGTCATTTGCTGCTCTCACGAAGCTTCTCGCGTGCAGTTCGGATGAGCTGCAGACTGCTATTCAGGAGCTCGAGGAGCGTTATAATGCGAGAACGAGCGGTATACATCTGATGCTGAATGACGATAAGATACAGCTTACGACCAATCCGGAAAATAAAAAGCTGATCGCTGATTTCATCAAAGATGAGACGACAGGCGAGCTTACCAAACCTTCGCTTGAGACGCTGACGATCATTGCGTATCGGCAGCCTATCAGCAAAGAAGAGCTGGAGCAGATCCGCGGCGTGAATTGCAGCCTCATCATTCGGAACCTCATGATACGCGGGCTTATCGAAGCGCATGAGGGCAGAGGAGGCCTTGCAACCATGTACGCAGTGACCATGGATTTTTTACGGCATCTTGGCATCAATAAAGTAGAGGAACTTCCTGATTTTGAAAAATTGCATAGCCACGAAAGCATCCAGCAATTGCTCAACCAAGACAATGCGCCCGAAGTTCCCGGCACGATGGCCGTATGATGCGCATAGCGAAATTTCTTGCTACAGCCGGCGTTGCAAGCCGGCGCGCAGCCGAAGAATTAGTACGAGCAGGCGCTATTTCGGTTGACGGAGTAACGATAACAAATGTTGCTACGAACATTGACCCTGCACTATCAGAAGTCCGGGTTCGCGGCAAAGTCGTTTCTGCTGAACGACTGGTCTATTACCTGGTACACAAGCCGGCTGGCTATCTTTCAGCAGCAAAAGCAGCCTCAGGCGCTAAACTTGTCACACAGTTAGTTCCAAAAAATCCCCGCGTCTATCCGGTGGGGCGTCTGGATAAAGACAGTTCTGGGCTCATTATCTTAACTAATGACGGAGCATTGACCCTGCAGTTGACGCATCCGAAATTTGAAGTCGCGAAAGTGTATGAGGTCGAATTGGACCATCTCTGTACGCCAGACCTTATACGCCGCCTCATGAAAGGGGTCCGGATGAAAGAAGGCAAAGCTTTCGCTGATGCGGTCGAAAGGATCACTGCCCGGAAGATACGCATAACCTTGCATCAGGGGTTCAATCGCCAGATCCGCCGCATGCTTGGTTTCTGCGGCTATACCGCAGTATCCCTCAAGCGTATTTCTGAAGGGTTTTTAACACTTGGTGAACTAGGTGAAGGCAAGTATCGCGTTCTTCGAAAGGAGGATATTTTGAAATGAATTGGTACCTGTTGACCGCAAGTATTGTCGCCCTGTTTGGCATTGCTACATTGGGCATAACGCCGATAGAGCCAGCACATATCGTATGGGTGGGTGAGACACGCGAGGGGAGTCCGCTTCCGGCTGCACACTTGATTTCGGCTACATCAATGCTGCACGCGCCTGTCCGCAAACTGAATGATTCTCTCGGTGTTGATATGACGGCTGTTTCAGCACTGATGCTTGATTCAAAAACAGGTAGAGTAGTGTATGAAAAAAATAAGGATCAGGTACGGACTATAGCAAGCATCACGAAGCTCATGACACTCATGGTGAGCATCGATGCGATCAAGGATCTGAAGAAAACAGTAAAGATCATTCCCGAGGACTATGTGCCGTTCGGGACCACCACATTGACCACTGGCGAGGAGGTGAGCGGCGAAGACCTTATCGCGGCGGCGGTTATCGGATCAGATAATACCGCTGTGCGTGCGCTCGCACGATCTACTGGTTTGACGACCGAAGCCTTCGTCAAAAAAATGAATGATCACGCCAAGGCCTTGGGTCTTGCAAAAACGACGTTCGCTGATGTGACTGGCCTCTCGGATCACAATACCTCTACTGCTGAGGAGATTTTACTCTTTGCGAAAAAAGCTTTTGCATATGATACGATAGGCACGTTCGCCGGTAAGCGGACCTATGTATTCGCTTCAGCCGATGGCAAGGAGCATACGGTCAAAACGACGAACCGATTGATCGGAACATTCATATCTGTCGTACATGGTAAGACCGGCTTCGTCACTGAGTCAGGGTACAATCTGGTTTCTGAGATCACGGATAAAGCCGGGCATCATTTGCTGGGCGTGGTATTAGGCAGCGCGACGAATGATGACCGGTTCCATGATTTCAAAATGATGGCGTATTGGGTTTGGGAAAACTTTACATGGCCAGAGAATTAATGTTGTGGTATTCTGGTACTATCTATGTCTGAACGACGCATTGTTATTGCAAATTGGAAAATGCAGCTTGATCTGAACGGCAGCATTCAGCTCGCTCAAGATCTTCGAATCTCTGCGGATTCTCTCGGACTCCCGACGAATACGGATGTCGTTGTCTGTCCGTCATTTGACGCGCTTGCAACCATTGCAGACTTGATGGAAGGGAGCGCATTCAGGATTGGAGCTCAGGACCTATTTTGGCAGGAAAAAGGAGCCTATACGGGCGAAGTATCGGCCAGCATGCTTAAAGCCGCAGGTGCTGGGCTGGTCATTATCGGGCACTCAGAACGAAGGAAATATTTGGGAGAAGATGACGCTATGGTGAATAAGAAAGTGAAGGCTGCATTGGCGGAGCATTTGATACCGGTTGTTTGTGTCGGTGAAACATACGAGGAGCGGCGCTTAGGCCATACCGATCTTATTTTAGCGCGGCAAGTGATCGAGGGTTTGAAAGGACTATCACTCGGGCGGTCAGATAGGGTGATCGTGGCGTATGAGCCAGTGTGGGTTATCGGTACTGGGCAGGCTATTGATCCGTCTATGGCAGCGCATGCCTCAGATGTCATTGAGCAGGCGCTTATCGATCTGTATCCCTCAGAAGTCGTCGAACAGCAGACGAATATTTTATACGGCGGCAGCGTCGATGATGCGAATATCAAAGAGTATGTTGCGCTGCCTAAGATCCATGGCGTGCTCGTCGGCACGGCCAGCCTGAATGCTGAAAAGTTTTTAAGATTAATTGACGCAATGTAATATGCTCACCACTCTTCATACGGTTTTAGCTAAAGCCGAGCGGGGAAAATACGCGATTCCAGCATTTAATGTGACCAATCTGGAAACAACGCAGGCTGTGCTTGATGCGGCCGTACAGATGAAATCGCCGGTCATTATCCAGACCTCAGAGGCTGCACTAGAGTACGCCGGCCGGAAAACATTATTTTCGCTGATGCGTGCTGCAATTGATGAACGCGCGAAATCCATTCCAGTCATAATCCATCTCGATCACGGGAAACATTTTGACATTGTAAAGCAATGCGTGGAGATCGGGTATTCATCAGTGCATATGGATGCATCTGAACGGCCCTGGCGCGAAAATGTTGCATTGACCAAAAAAGCGGCTGTACTCGGCCATAAGAAGAGGATCACGGTTCAGGGCGAATTAGGGTATTTGCTTGGGTACGAAGGCATGACCGCAGTACATTTTACTAAACAGGTTATGGAAAAGCTGATGACAGATCCACAGCAGGCGAGGGTCTTCGTTCAAAAAACAGGCGTCGATACGCTGGCGGTTGCACTGGGCACCGCTCATGGCTATTTCAAAGGCCGCGAGCGTATTGATTTTAAGCGTCTGCAGGAGATCAAGAAACTGGTCAACGTTCCGATAGTTCTGCACGGGGGCTCGGGTGTTTCAGATCGTGAAATAAAGAAAGGGATTTCTCTGGGCATACGGATCATTAATATCGACACGTCGCTGCGGCTTCAATTCATGTCCGGGCTGACCCATTCGCTTCTTTCGTATAATCCAAAACGAAAAGTAGACTTGCGGCCTTACCTGAAGTCGGCAACCTTGACTATGCAGACTGAAGCGCGTAAACTCATCCAGCTTTTAGGAAGTGCACGGAAAGCCTGATATGCTCATCAATATCATCCTTATCGCGGTCATTGTGGGTACACTTGCATACTCGTTTTTTGTTATTCAGCATACTTTGCCGAGGCTTGCAAACGTCAATACCAAAACAATGCCCGAAGCGAAACAGGCAGGGATCAAGCGTCAGATACTTGAAGATAAATTGCGGCGTGATTTTCAGAAACGATGGAATATTTTGAAACGCTTGTTCGTGGTCCAGAATAAGAATAAGGTGGGCACTTTTTTCGGCCGAGCGTATCAGCGATTGCGGGACATGGAGCAGGAGTACCGGACCGCGAGCAAGAAAGACCTTTCGGCACAGGTTTCGACCTCTCAGTTGATCGAAGAAGCGCTCGCTTCTGCCCGGCAGGCGATACTTGACGAGCAGTATTCGAAAGCCGAGCAAGTGCTGATCGATGCGCTGAAGTACGATGAGCACAATGTAAAAGCGTATACGCTGCTCGCGCAAGTCTATAAGCATCAAGGCGACTATGATCATGCGAAGGAAACTCTTGAATTCATTTTGCATCTGACCAATGCGAAAGACCCGGGAATATATTCGAGCCTGGCTGACCTGGCATTGGAGCGAGGAGACCTGCACACCGCTCAGGAGGATTACCTGAAGTCTATTTCACTTGACCCGAACAATCACAACTTTTATATCGAACTTGCGGAGGTCTATACTATGCTCGGCGCTCATGATAAGGCTCAGGAGGCTGGCCAGAAAGCCCAGGCATTGGCTCCTGCGAACCCTAAAATTCTTGACTTTTTGATAGAAAATAGTATAATCTTGCAAGACAAAACGAGAGCAAGTGACTATTTGCAGAGACTAGTTGATGCGAATCCAGAGAACGGAAAAATTGCTGCATTTCGCGAACGCATCGATTCCTTGGCGAAGTAGTTGCATGATCCTGTTACGTCATTTTGACGCCGGCCACCCTAGCTCAGCTGGTAGAGCAACGGTTTTGTAAACCGTAGGTCGCCGGTTCGAATCCGGCGGGTGGCTCCATTCGACTCCGGTCCAATACAATTGTACCGTCGTTCATGGTCTACCTTCTGCTATCGCAGAACTCGACCAGTTAATAGGTGAGCAGGAGTCGAATGCCCTGAGCGACGAAGCTCGCGAGGAGTCGAACGGGCGGGCCGTTTGAAGAGTTATTTAACAAAGAGAAGTTGAGGGTCGGTACCTAAGCGGTCAACGGGGACAGACTGTAAATCTGTTGGCTTTATGCCTTCGAAGGTTCGAATCCTTCCCGGCCCACCACTCGACTCGCCCTGACGAAGATCCTGACCGTAGGCCCTGAGCGTAGCGAATGGGGCGCAGTCGAAGGAAGCGACGAACGTAGTGAGCAGTCGAATGGGCATGAGATAGAGGGGGTGCACATGAAGAAAAAGAGGTATTATTGTTATCTGGCGCGCTGCAGTGACTATTCTTTATATACCGGCTATTGCGTTGACATTAAAGAACGCGAAAAGAAGCATAATGCTGGTGAAGGTTCCCGCTATACCAGAAGCAGATTGCCGCTCAAGATAGTTTATTGGGAAAGGTTTATATCAAAATCAAAGGCAATGAGCAGAGAGGCTCAGATCAAGCGTTGGACAAAAGTAAAAAAAGAATCTTTGATAAAAAATAATCGCAAGCTGTTGTAACTTCCGCACAAGGCGCACCAGCCTAGGGCTGGCAGTTGGAAGCCAGAAAGAAGTGTACTTTATAAATTAGCGTATGCCGTTGTAGCTTCCGCCCAAGGCGGACCAGCCTAGGGCTGGCAGTTGGAAGCCAGAAAGAAGTGTACTTTATAAATTAGC